>JBBQVF010000020.1:0-44880 GCA_038211805.1 Burkholderiales bacterium
TGAGCCCGCACGGCCGCCCGAAGGGCTCATACACCGCAGTGCGCAGCACGAAGGTACTCCAGTGAGCCCGCACGGCCGCCCGAAGGGCTCATACACCGCAGTGCGCAGCACGAAGGTACTCCAGTGAGCCCGCACGGCCGCTCCAAAGCGCGAATCCCGCAGCGCCCGGCGCGGAGGGTTTTTCCGTGAAATCGGGTCGAGGGCTGCGGCAGATCAACGGGCGGCTGGCAGCCCGCTGGTCGCGCCTGAGCCTCGACATCCTGCCTTTTGCCGATGCCGTCAGCACCGAGCTGCCGCTGCCGCGGCTGCTGCGGCTGGCGCTGTTCCAGGTCTCGGTGGGCATGGCCTACGCGCTGATGGTCGGCACCCTCAACCGGGTGATGATCGTCGAGCTGGGCGTGTCGGCCTGGCTGGTGGCGCTGATGGTGGCGCTGCCGCTGCTGGCCGCGCCGTTTCGCGCGCTGGTCGGTCACCGGTCCGACACCCATCGGTCGGCGCTGGGCTGGCGGCGCGTGCCCTACCTGTGGTTCGGCTCGTTGTTGCAGTTCGGCGGCCTGGCGATCATGCCGTTCGCGCTGATCCTGCTGACCCCCGGCGCCGACACCCAGCCGGGCGGCGCGGCGATCGGCCATGCCGCCGCGGCGCTGGCCTTCCTGATGGTGGGCGCCGGCATGCAGACCACCCAGACCGCCGGGCTGGCCCTGGCCACCGACCAGGCCCGCCCCGACACCCGGCCGCGCGTGGTGGCGCTGATGTACGTGATGCTGCTGCTGGGCATGGTGGTTGCCAGCATCGTCTTCAGCCTGGTGCTGCAGGATTTCACGGCCACCCGCCTGGTCGGCGTGGTGCAGGGCGCGGCGATCATGACGATGCTGTTCAACACCCTCGCGCTGTGGAAACAGGAGGCCCGTGGCAGCGGCCGGCGGGTGGCCGATGCGTCGCCGCAGGAGCCGTTCCGCCAGGTCTGGCGGCGCTTTGTCGGCCAGCCCCGCACCCGGCGTTTCCTGGTGGTGGTGGCCCTGGGCACCGCCGCCTTCAACATGCAGGACATCGTGCTGGAGCCTTATGGCGGCGAGATCCTGAAGCTGTCGGTGGCCGCCACCAGCCTGCTGACCGCCGGCATGGGGCTGGGCTCGGTGCTGGCCTTCGCCATCGCGGCCCGGCTGCTGCAGCGCGGCTTCGACGCCTACCGCCTGGCCGCTATCGGCCTGCTGATCGGCATCTGCGCCTTCGCGGCGGTCATCTTCGCGGCGCCGCTGGAGTCGAGCCTGCTGTTTCGCTTCGGCAGTGTCCTCATCGGCCTGGGCGGCGGCCTGTTCGCGGTCAGCACCCTGGTGGTGGCGATGGGGCTGGAGCAGGACGGCTGCGCCGGCCTGGCGCTGGGCGCCTGGGGCGCCATGCAGGCCACTGCCGGCGGCCTGGCCGTGGCGATGGGCGGTGCCTTGCGCGACGGTTTTGGCGCACTGGCCAGCCACGGCTGGCTGGGCAGTGCGATGTCGGAGCCGCAGGTTGCCTACAGCGTCGTTTACCACCTGGAGATCGCGCTGCTGTTCGGCACGCTGATCGCCATTGGTCCCCTGGTGCGCCGAGCAGGCGCGCCTCATCCCTCCCGCCAGCGCTTCGGCCTGGCCGAGTTTCCTGGCTAGGAGATCCCTATGCAAACCGGTGCCATCACAGGCTACATCGACGTCGCCCAGCTCGTGCTCTACGCGTTCTGGATCTTTTTTGCGGGCTTGATCTATTACCTGCACCGCGAGGGCAAGCGCGAGGGCTACCCGCTGGAATCCGACCGATCGCGTTCCATCACGGTGCAAGGCTGGCCGGCCTTGCCCGATGCCAAAACCTACCGGCTGGCCAACGGCGACAGCGTCAGCCTGCCCAACGCCAAGGTGGCCAACCAGCCGCCGGTGCACGAGGGCGCCTACCGCGGCGCACCGCTGCAGCCCACGGGCGACCTGCTGCTGGCCGGCATCGGGCCGGGCAGCTGGAACGACCGCGCCGATGTCGCCGACCTGACCTACGAGGGCCTGCCCAAGATCGTGCCGCTGCGCTCGGCGCCCGGCTTCGGCGTGGCGCGGCAAGACGTCGACCCGCGCGGTTTGCCGGTGCTCGGTGACGACGGGGTCGAGGGCGGTCGCGTCGTCGATCTGTGGGTCGACCGCTCGGAAATGCTGTTCCGCTACCTCGAGCTGGAACTGGCTGGTGGCGCCCGGGTGCTGCTGCCGATGACCTTCGCCCGCGTGCAGCAGCGCCGCATCCTGGTGCAGGCCATCCTCGGTCACCAGTTTGCCAACGTGCCGAAGACCCGGGTGGCCGATCAGGTGACCTTGCTGGAGGAGGAAAAGATCATGGCCTATTACGGCGCCGGTTGCCTGTACGCCACGCCAAGCCGCCAGGAGCCGCTGCTGTGAAAGCCGTCGTCGACCTGCTCACCCCCGCGCACGAGCATGAGTTCGAGGCCGTCCACGGCCTGCCCGAAGCGCTGCCGGCCGGTGAGGTGCCACTCTGGCAAGGCAGCCCCGATGCGTTGCTGATGGCCCGCCAGGCCCTGCACCTGGATTTGCTGCTGGTGTACTTCGGCGGTTTGCTGGCCTGGCGCGGCATTGGCAGCTGGGTTGACGGCGCCTCGACGGGCCATATATTGATGGGGCTAGCCGGCATGCTGCCGCTGGTCCTGCTGGCGCTGGGCCTGCTGAGCGTCATCGCCTGGCTGATCGCACGCACCACCGTCTACACCGTCACCAACCGCCGGGTCGTGATGCGGGTGGGCGTGGTGTTGAGCATCACCTTCAACCTGCCGTATGCGCAGATCGCGTCGGCCGGGTTTCGCCCGCGCGGTGCGCGCGCTGCGTCGGGCCAGCAAGGCGGCGACATCGTGTTGAGCCTGGCCGGCAGCGACCGCATCGCCTACCTGCACCTGTGGCCCCATGTCCGGCCCTGGCAGCTCAAGCGCACCCAGCCGATGCTGCGTGGGTTGGCCGATGCCGGTGCGGTGGCGCAGATCCTGGCCCAGGCATTGCAACAGGCTGAAGCCGTGCGCGCCAGCCAGACCACCGCGCTGCCGGTGCGTGCGGTGGGTGCGGTCGATCCGCGCAGCGGCGTGCCCACCCTGGTGGCCAAGCCGTTGGCGCACGCCGCCGGAGGAGTGACAGGATGACGCCAAGCCTGCAATCGAAACTACCCGTGCTGCCGCTGGCGGCGATGGCGGCCCTGGTGCTGAGCAGCCTGGTGGGCGTCAGCGTCGTGCGGCTGGCCGGCGTCAGCCCGGTGCAGCAGGCCGACGCGGCCACGGTCAGCAGCCGCCAATTGCGTTTCGAAGACCGCGACGACGGCAGCATCGTGGTAATCGACGCTGCCAGTGGCGCGGCGCTGGACACGGTGGCGCCTGGCAGCAACGGCTTCCTGCGCAGCACCATGCGCGGCCTGGTGCGCGAACGCAAGCGCCAGAGTCTGGGGCCCGAGCTGCCGTTTGAATTGCTGGGCCGGGTCGACGGCCGGCTGACGCTGCTCGACCCCGGCACCGGCCGGCGCATCGACCTTGAATCCTTCGGCCCCACCAACGCCGCCGTGTTCGCCAAACTGTTGCCCGCCCCGACCGGAGCCCACCATGTCGCACCCCGCTGAACTGAACGGCCCAGACCCGCACAACAGCACCGAGCTGCACGGCGCCGACCTGCACACCCCGGACGACGCGGCGCGCCGCGCCATGGCCGAGACGATGCTGACGCCGCGCTTCTACACCACCGACTACGCGGCGATGGACCGGCTCGACCTGAGCCCGGTGCGTGCCGAGTGGGACACGATGATGGCCGAGTACGAGGGCGACAACAACCACGACCACTTCCAGCGCACGCCCGAGTTTGCCGCTGAGGTGGCCGCGCTGTCGGCCGCCTGGACGCCCCAGCTGCGGCGCGATTTTCAGGAGTTCCTGGTCAGTTCGCTGACCAGCGAGTATTCCGGCTGCCTGCTCTACAACGAGATCCAGAAGCACGTCAGCAACCCCGACATCAAGCAGTTGATGCGCTACATGACGCGCGACGAATCGCGCCATGCCAACTTCATCAACCAATCGCTGAAGGATTTCGGCCTGGGCGTCGACCTGCTCAAGCTCAAGCGCAGCAAGGCGTACACCTACTTCAAGCCCAAGTACATCTTCTACGCCACCTACCTGTCGGAGAAGATCGGCTACGCGCGCTACATCACCATCTTCCGTCAGCTCGAGCGCCGCCCCGAGCTGCGCTTCCACCCGATCTTTCGCTGGTTCGAGCGCTGGTG
Organism: Burkholderiales bacterium; assembly: GCA_038211805.1. GTDB lineage: Bacteria > Pseudomonadota > Gammaproteobacteria > Burkholderiales > Burkholderiaceae_C > Pseudaquabacterium. The sequence goes on from JBBQVF010000020.1 coordinate 4,276, forward strand.
CAACGACGAGTTTCGCCACGGCGAATCGTTCGCGCTGATGATGCGCGCGCAGCCCGGGCTGCTGACCGGGCTCAACACCTTGTGGATCCGCTTCTTCCTGCTGGCCGTCTACGCCACGATGTACGTGCGCGACCACACCCGGCCCTGGTTGAGCGAGGCGCTCGGCATGGACCCCACCGACTACGACTACCGGGTCTTCGACATCACCACCGAGATCACCCGCCAGGTCTTTCCGCTGAGCCTGGACACCGACCACCCGGCGTTCCGCGCCGGCATGGACCGCTTGTGCAAGATCTCGGCCGTGGCAGAGCGCGCCAGGCTGCGCGGCGGCCTGGTCGGGCGCTTGCAGCAGGGGCTTTGTGCGGTGCGTGCGGCGCTGTGTTTCGGCCGCCTGTACCTGCTGCCCGTCCGCAAGCATGCGCTGCCGCGCGAGATGCGCGTGGCGCCGAGCTGGTAGGCCTGGTGAACCCGGACCTGGCCGGCGCCTTGACGATGCAACACGGCTGGCCTGCGCTGTACACGTTGCTGCTGTGGTGGTTCAGCACCGGCGTGATTCTCTACCTGAACGGCTTGCCGCGCGCCACCCACCCGTGGACCATGGCCGCGGCCACCGTGCTGCTGGGCGTGTCGCTGCTGGGCGTGGCGGTGTCGGCCGATGACACGCGGGTCAGCGGCGCCTACCTGGCCTTCACCGCCGCGCTGATGGTCTGGGCATGGCAGGAGATCGGTTTTCTGCTGGGTTATGTCACCGGTCCGCGGCGCCAGGCCTGTCCGCCCGGTGCCAGTGGCTGGCGCCGTGCCGGCCATGCGGTGATGGCCATCCTGTACCACGAGCTGGCCTTGCTGGTGTTGGGCGGCGTCCTCTTGGCGCTGACCTGGCAGCAACCCAACCCGCTGGCGCTGTGGACCTTCGGCGTGCTGTGGCTGATGCGGCTGTCGGCCAAGCTCAATGTCTTCCTGGGGGTGCGCAACCTGAACGAGCAGTTCCTGCCCGAGCACCTGCGCTACATGCACAGCTACTTCCGCCAGCGGCCGGGCAATGCGCTGTTCCCGGTCAGCGTGATCGCCATCACCGGCCTGGCCGCGGCCGCCTGGGTCAGCGCGGTGGCCACCGGCCTGGGCGCCTTCGACGTCACGGCCACCAGCTTCGTCGCGATGTTGCTGAGCCTGGCCTGGCTGGAGCATTGGTTCATGGTGCTGCCGCTGCCGTCCGAGAGGCTGTGGGACTGGGGCATGCGCTCGCGCGCGCCACCGGCCCGCCCCATTCCTTGATCGCTTGACGCCGTGGCATCGGGTGGCCCTGTGACCGCGCCACCCGACGATCTGGCTCGTGGCTGACGAGCGCCGCGTTGGCGCTCAACCTCTCAGCCGCACTGCCCCACGAAGCCGCAGGCGGTGCAGAACTCGCAGCCGTCCTTGTGGATCAGGGTGTGGTTGCCGCATTCCGGGCAGGGTTTGCCGGCCATGGTGCCGGGGCCGGCCGACAGTTCGGCCGCCACCGCTTGCCCAGCCACGGCCGGGCCACCGGCCTTGGCGTGCGGCGCGGCCAGGATGCCCATCTCGTTGAGCGGCAGGCCTTGTTCATCCAGCACGCCCAGCATCGCGTAGCGGTGGATCACCAGCCGGGCGATGTAGGCCACGGTGCTGGGCCAGGTCTGTTGCCTGCGTTCACCCGGTACCGGCGCCATGAAGTGGCCCAGCGGCTCGCCCACGTTCAGCAGCTTGCGCAGCTTCATGCCGATCCAGGCCGGGTCCATCACCCGCATGTCCAGCGACAGCAGCCGCGCCAGGCCATCCAAGGCGCGCGGGTAGTTGCCCGAGAAGCCGATCGCGCAAGGCCGATTGATCGTGCTGCCGTCGGGGCCGGGCAGCGCCACCTCTTTCAGCGTGACGGTGAAGGATTCGCCGGTGGCATGGTTGTCGACATCGACCGCCCAGGCCAGCGTGCCGGCGGTGCCGGTGCGGGGTTCGTCGCGGCTGAACATCGCATCCAGCACGGGGGTGGGCCCGCCTTCCTGCAGCGCACCGAGTTGCTCGCAACGCCAGCGGATGACAGCCGCGGTGGCCGCCACCACGCCGGGGAACAGCCGCTTCTCGCCGCTGGGCGGGACGGGCATCTCGAAGGCCCGCTCCTCGCTGACGGTGGCCAGCGCGTCGAGCTTCAGGCGCAGCCAGGCGGCGTCGTTGGTGCGCATGTCCATCGACAGCGTCTTGGCCATCGCGCCGATGCCACGCGGCTGCTCGGCACCGTTGACCCAGACCTCGAACGGCAGGTTCTGTGCAAACAGGCCCAGGCCCGGGCCGGCCTCGGCCGGCAATTCACCGACGAACAGTGAGAAGTCACCGTGCGGGTGCTGGATCAGGTAGCTCCAGGCCGGGTTGCCGCCCGGCAGCTCGGGCCGGCTGGGCCAGCGCAGGCTGGCCAGCACCGGCGCGGGCAGGCGGTCGAGCCGCAGGCGCTGGTTGGCGCCATCGGCGGCCGACAGTGGCACGGGTTGTGGCAGTGGCAGCGCCGCTGCCGCCGGCGCGGTGGCGGCGGGCAGCGGGTCGACGCTGAGCACCGAGCCCAGCACCGCGTTGGGCCGGTAAGTGGCCAGGCCCTTCAGCCCCGCTTGCCAGGCCTGCAGGTACAGGCCCTGGAAGTCGTCATACGGGTAGTCGGCCGGCACGTTGACGGTCTTGCTGATCGACGTGTCGATGAACGGCGCCACCGCGGCCACCATCGCGGCATGGGCCTCGGCGCTCATCTCCAGCGCGGTGACGAAAGCGTCGGTCAACGGGGTGTCGGCGCCTTTCAGGTGCCGGTACAGGCGCCAGGCGTGGTCTTCGACGGCGTAGTGCTTGAAGCTGTTGTCGGGCTCGCGCTTCTTGCGGGTGTAGCTCCAGCTGAACGCGGGCTCGATGCCGTTGCTGGCGTTGTCGGCAAAGGCCAGGCTGATGGTGCCAGTGGGCGCGATCGACAGCAGGTGCGAATTGCGCAGGCCCTGGGCGCGGATCTTGTCGCGCAAGGGCTGCGGCAGGCGTGACGCAAACGAGGTGCGCGACAGGTACAGATCGGCATTGAACAGCGGGAAGGCGCCACGCTCGGCAGCCAGATCGGCGCTGGCGCCGTAGGCCGCGTCGCGCATCAGCGCCGAGATGTGGGCCGCCATGCTGCGGGCGGCCTCGGTGTCGTAACGCAGGCCCAGCATCACCAGGGCGTCGCCCAGCCCGGTGAAACCCAGGCCGACACGGCGTTTGGCCATCGCCTCGGCCTGCTGCTGCGGCAGCGGCCAGACGGTGACGTCGAGCACGTTGTCGAGCATGCGGGTGGCCACCGCGCACACGTCGTCGAATCCGGCTTCGTCGAAGGCCGCATCGGGCTCGAACGGGCGCTGCACGAAGTGCGTCAGGTCGACGCTGCCCAGGCAGCAGCAGCCGTAGGGCGGCAGCGGCTGTTCGCCGCAGTTGTGCACCACCAGGCCGTTGGCATCGAAGGCGTGCACCTGTTCCACGGTCACGTCGTACACCGCCTCGACACCCGCGGGCGCCACCGATTCGACCGTGGCGGTGAAGCGCTCGCGGTTCAGGGTGCGGCGGCAAGCCGCCAGCAGGGCCTCCAGCCGCTCGGCCTTGGCGTCGTCCTCGAAGCCGATGCGGTCGGCGAACACCGCCAGGTTGTCGCCGCAGATCACCAGCTCGTGCGAGGCCTGTTGCGGATATTCGCGCTGCCCGCCACGGCCGTCGGGCAACAGCGCCAGACCGGCCGGCCGGCGGTTGCGGTAAATCGTCGACGCCACGCCCAGCCGCAGCAGCAGGCGTTGGGCCGATACCAGCAGCGCGGCGTCGGACTGGGTCAGGCGCACGCTGACGCCCTTGTCCTGGCTGCCTTGCACCGAGCCATCGGCGTCGAACAAGCCGCGCAGCAGGCCGCGACAAAAGTCGGACGAGGCGGTTTCCATCGCCGGCGTGATGGTCTTGCGTCCCGGCGCCATGCCCAGCGCCAGCGCCAGCCGACGCAGGGCGCCCGAGGCCAGGCGGAACTCGCCGCGGCCGTCGACGGCACGTTGCCAACCGCGGAAGTCGGCCCGGTGCGGCAGCGACAGCGTCATGGCCGCGGCCTCGGCGGCGCGCAGGATGCCCGATGCACTGTGAGCTACCGCGTGCGGTGCGCCGCCCACCGCGCGCAATTCGGGCGCCCAGGCCGACAGCACGGCCTTGTCGGCCTTGAGCGTGCCGTCGCCGATCAGCAGCCCGACCAGGTAACCCTCGGCCTCGGTGTGTGCGCCGTCCCAACCGGCCGCGGCCCGGTGGTTGTGCAGCACCACCTCGTCGCCGGGCTGCAACTGGCCGGCCGGCACCCAGTCGCTCTCGACCAGGTAGCGGGTCTTGCGGGTGACCCGCCGCACCAGGTGGTCGGCGGTCAGCCGCAGGCCGGGGCCCTCGCGCGTGCTGAGTTCAAACACCGGCTTGTTGCCGGTGGCGAAAAAGCCTGCCGACTCGGTGCGGTAAGGCTTGCCGTCGACCAGTGCCACAAAGGGTTGACCCAGCAACTGTTGCACCTGGCGGGCACCTTCGCTGGTCATCACCCAGGTGTCGGCGGTCACGCAGGGGTTGGTCGCCGCGATGGTTTCGCAATAACCCAGGTTGTTGTCCTGGTTGATGCGGTCGAGGAACAGCACGCCCGGTTCGGCATGGTCGTAGGTGCTGCGCATGACCTCGTCCCACAGCACGCGGGCGCGCAGCGTGCGGTAGACCCACAGTCCGTCGGCGCGGCGGTGGGCGCCGGCGGCCTTCATCGCGGGGCCGGGCTCGGCCTTGTGCAGCAGCGCGATCTCGCCGTCGGCGACCACGGCCTGCATGAATTCATCGGTCACGCCGACCGAGATGTTGAAGTTGCGCAGGTCGCCCTGGTCCTTGGCGCGGATGAAGGTTTCGATGTCGGGGTGGTCGCAGCGCAGCACCGCCATCTGGGCGCCGCGGCGGCTGCCCGCGGACTCAACGGTCTCGCAGCTGCGGTCGAACACCCGCATGTAGCTGACCGGGCCCGAGGCGCTGCTCTGGGTCGGCGCCACCCAGGCGCCGGCCGGGCGGATGCGCGAAAAATCGTAACCCACGCCGCCGCCGCGGCGCATGGTCTCTGCTGCCTCGGTCAAGGCGGTGTAGATGCCGGCAAAGCCTTCTTCGGGCTGCGAGATCGAATCACCCACCGGCTGCACGAAGCAGTTGATCAACGTGGCGGCCAGCGGTGTGCCGGCGGCCGAGTTGATGCGCCCGGCCGGCACGAAGCCGCGGCGCTGGGCGTCGAGGAACTTGGCCTCCCAGGCAGCCCGCTGCTCGGCGGGCTCGGCGGCGGCCAGGGCCCGGGCCACGCGCTGGCGCACCTGGTCGAGCGTGGTTTCGTGGCCTTTGGCGTATTTTTCAGCCAGCACCTCGGTGCTGATGGCCTGCGGCGGCAGGGTGGCGCGGCTGCGGCCGGTGGCCTGCGGGCCGGGGGTGGCGGAGGGCGCGGCAGGGCGTGCGCGGGTCGGCGTGGTGTGGCTCATGGACGGGCTTTCTTGGGCAGGTGCCGGATGCTGCCCGCAACGGGTGCGCCGGACCTTGATGCGCGACAGATGCGCTGAAGCTGAAGGTTTATACAGTATTCTGGGCGAAGTCGACATGCCCCGACTGCTGGAACTGCTCCTCGCATTGTGCTCAACATGGCCGAACTGTCGTCACCCCTGCGCACGCCCCGTCCGGCGCTGGCCAGCCCTGCGGCACCGCCCATGCCGTGCGCCGCGCCCGACCCGTTCGCGGATCTGAATCCGCAGCAACGGGCCGCGGTGATGCACGGCAACGCCCCGCTGCTGGTGCTGGCCGGCGCGGGCTCGGGCAAGACGCTGACCCTGGCCGCCCGGGTGGCGCGGCTGGTGCTCGACGGCGCCGACCCCCATCGCCTGCTGCTGCTGACCTTCTCGCGCCGTGCCGCGCACGGGATGAGCCAGCGCGCCGGCCGCCTGCTGCACCAGGCGCTGGGCCTGCGGGCCACCCAGCGCCCGCCGCAACTGCCGTGGGCCGGCACCTTCCATGCCATCGGGGCGCGGCTGCTGCGCGAGTACGCCGCATCGATCGGCCTGGCCGAACACTTCGGCATCATCGACCGTGGCGACGCCGAGGACCTGATGGCCCTGACGCGCCAGGCGCAGGGGCTGGCGGCCACCGCCAGGCGCTTTCCGCTCAAGGGCACCTGCCTGGCCATCTACAGCCGCACGCTCAACCGGCAGGTGCCGCTGGCGCAGGTGCTGGCCGACGACTATCCGTGGTGCGCCGGCTGGCACGACGAGCTGAAGGCCTTGTTCCGCGCCTATGCCGCCGAGAAACGCGCCCAGCACACGCTGGACTACGACGACCTGCTGCTGGCCTGGCACCAGTTGCTGGGCGATGCCGGCCTGGCGGCGCACCTGGGCGCGCGCTTCGACTGCGTGCTGGTCGACGAGTACCAGGACACCAACCGCCTGCAGGCCGAGATCCTGCAGCGGCTCAAACCCGACGGCTTCGGCCTGACGGTGGTGGGCGACGATGCCCAGTCGATCTACGGTTTCCGCGCGGCGGAAGTCGGCAACATCCTGTGCTTTGCGCGGCACTTCGGGCCGGCCACGCACACCGTGCTGCTGGAGCGCAACTACCGCAGCACGCAACCCATCCTGGCTGCCAGCAACGCAGTGATCGCGCTGGCCGATGAGCGTCATGCCAAGACGCTCTGGACCGACAGGGCCGGCGGCGCGCGTGCGCAGCTGGTGACGGTGGCCGACGAGAGCGACCAGGCCCGCTGGGTGGCCGACAGCGTGCTGGCGCAGCGCGAGGGCGGCCTGACGCTCAAACAGCAGGCGGTGCTGTTCCGCACCGGCCACCACAGCGCCGCGCTCGAACTCGAGCTGACCCGCCGCAACATCCCGTTCGTCAAATTCGGTGGCCTGAAGTTTCTCGAAGCCACGCATGTCAAGGACCTGCTGGCCGTGCTGCGCTGGGCGCAGAACCCGCGCGGTGCGCTGGCCGGTTTTCGCGTGGCGCTGCTGGTGCCGGGCATCGGTCCGGCGTCGGCCCGTCGCCTGCTCGATGCGATGGCCGCCGCGTCCGATCCCGGCGCTGCGCTGCGGGCCTTCGTGCCGCCGCCCGCCGCCGCAGCCGACTGGCCGGCGCTGATCGACCTGTTGGACGCGCTGCAGGCCGACGCTTCGCCCTGGCCGGCCGAGCTGGACGCGGTGATGCGCTGGTACACGCCCCACCTGCAGCGCCTGCATGCCGGCGATGCGTCGGTGCGCCAGCTCGACCTGGACCAGTTGCAGCGCCTGGCCGGCGCCCAGGCCAGCCGCGAGCGCTTTCTCACCGACCTGACACTCGACCCGCCCGAGGCCACCAGCGATGAATCCGGTGTGCCCCACCAGGACGAGGACTACCTGATCCTGTCGACGATCCACGCCGCCAAAGGCCAGGAATGGGATGCCGTGACGATCCTCAACGTGATCGACGGCTGCCTGCCGGCCGATCTGGCCACCGGCTCGGCCGCCGCGGTGGCCGAAGAGCGCCGCCTGCTCTACGTGGCCATGACCCGCGCCAGGCAGCAGCTGCAGCTGATGGTGCCGCTGCGCTTCCATGTCAGCCAGCAGCACCGCCATGGCGACCGCCACCTGTACGGCGGTTTGAGCCGGTTTATCCCGCCCGAGGTGGCGGCGCTGTTCGATCGGGTGGCCCCGGCGGTCGACGCACAGCGCTCGATCGCCGCCACCAGCGCGCCTGGCATGGCCGCCGGCGGACTGCGACTGGGCGCAGCCTGGGATTGAGGCCGGTCCGCGCCGGCGATGGCGATGCCCTTGCCCTTGCGGCGACGGGCGCTCCGGACGGCGCCGCGCCGCACCTTGCCGGCTCTCGGGCGGCGGCGTGATGGTTGCTGGCGGGGTCGCCGAGCGGCCAGTTGGCGCAGACCCAGATCACGTTGATCGACAAGTCCGCGGCGCAGGCTCGGGCCGCACGCGATCGACCTGCGTCTCGATCAACCGGCCAGCAACGCCCGGTGTGCCGGCACGGCCTGGCGGAAGCTGGCGTGGAATTCGCCCGCCAGCTCATGCTGCATCGTGCGGTGAAGCCAGGCCACGCCTTCGGCGCGTGCGGCGTCGGCTTGGTCGCGTTCGCCCAACTGCTGCCACACGTGCCACAGGCCATGCCACCAGGTGCCGGGCGCGCAGTCCTGCGGCGTGTGGCCGGCCGGCCGCTGCCCGCAGGCCAACGCGTGGCCCCGGGCGGCGTCGGCCTGGCCGGCCGCCAGCGCGACTGGCGCGCAGGCCCACTCCGCCGCCCAGCGCACACCGTGGTAGCCATCGCGTTGCGCAAGATCGCGCAGCGCCAGCAGGCGTTGGTGCGCCAGCGCGGCCTGTGCGGCGGACTGCCGCCTGGCGGCGACTGCAGCCAAGGCGGCGTCGATCATGATCGAGTCGCGCACCGGGCGCAGCGTGCCTTCGTCGATCAGCGCCTGCGCCTGCGCCCGCGCGAGCGCATCGCCCACGGCCTGGCCGCGCCACTGCGCCATGCGCGCACGCAGCTGCAGCGCGCGCGCCAGCACCCAGGCGGGCAGCGCGGCGTAGCCGTCGTCGGCGGCCAGGTCCTGCTGTGCACGCGCCCATTGGCCGATCGCCGCCCACAGCCAGGCGCGGTGCAGGCGGTCCAGCGGCACGCGCAGCGGCATCTGCACTTCGACCAGGGGCAGGCTGGCCTCGGCAAGCGCCAGGGCCCGTGTGTAGCGGCCCAGGTCGCGCCAGACCATCACCCGGAAGTTCCAGCCGATGCTGTTGACGGCGCGCATGCTGTCGTGCGAGAGCCGCACGCGCTCGGCTTCTTCGAGCACCCGCTCGGCTTCGTCGAGCTCGCCGGTGTCGATGTGGGCCACGGCGAGGTTGCCGCTGGCGATGACGAATTCGGATTGCAAGCCACGCGCCAGCGACAGTTCCATCGCCCGCCGGTGCAGCGGCAGCGCCTCCCACGGCCGTTCGAGTTCAACGAGCACCGAAGCCCGCTCGGTGAAGTAGCAGGGGTCGGGATCGCTCAGTCGCTCGACCGCAGACCCGTGCGCCTGCAGCAGCGCATCGGCCTCGCTGTGCTGCCCGTTCATCGACAGGGCGACGGCCAGCGACGTCAGCACCTGCGCAATGAGCTGATCCTCACCGAGTTGCAGCGCCAGGCGCATGGCCTCGCGTCCGTTGGCGATGGCCGTCGAGAGCTGCGCCAGCTTGGTCTGCGCCGACAGCCGAACACTCAGCGCGTACAGCCGCTCACGTTGGCTGCCGGCGTGCGCCAGCGCCTGATCGAGCGCGGGCATCGCGGCAGCCGAGCCGTCGACGACCTCGAGCGCCTGGAAGGCTCTCAGCCAGAGTTCGTGCGCCGAGGGCGTGGCGCCATCGGGCAGGTTCGTGGCCGTGCAAGCGGCGACGCGAGCGGCATTGCAAGCGGGCATGCAAGCGGGCATGCAAGCGGGCATGCAAGCGGCAATGCGGGCGGCGCGTTCGATGAACTCGGCTTCCTCGCGGCGGCGCAGGCCGTCGCGTGCCTGGTCGGCAGCCTTGATCAACCAGGGCAGCGCACGGGCCTCGTCGCCCGCGGCCAGCCAGTGGCCCGCCAGCCGCGCCGGCTCGCCATGGCGGCCGTCGAGGTGCTGCGCCATGGCCGCATGCAGGTGCTGCGCGATGGCCTTGGGCACGCTGCGCAGCGTGGCCTCGATCACCAGGTCGTGGGCGAAGGCGCGCTCGCGCAGCACCTGCGCCCGCTCCAGTTCGGCCCAGGCATCGGCCAGGTCGATGGCGCGCCGGCCCAGCACCTCTTCCGCCAGTGCCGGGCTGAAGTCAGGCCCGGCGATGGCGGCCACGCGCGCCAGGGCCAGCGCGCTGTCGCTCAGCTGCTTGAGCTGCCGGTCGATCAGCGCACCCACGGTGGCCGGCTGCGGCAGCCGCTTGCCGCCGGCACCGGGCAGCAGCATCTGCTTGAGTGTTTCCAGCGCGAACAGCGGGTTGCCGCCGGTGTGGCGCAGCAGCCGCTCGCCGACACCATCGGTGTCGATCTCGGGCAGGTTCAGCGACTGCACGAGTTCGCCCATCTGCGCGGCGTCGAGCGGCGCCACCTCGATCGCATCCAGTCGCTGTGCCTCTTCGAGCACGTCGCGCAGCGCGGTGGCCGCGGCCGCGCCTTCACCCGGGCGCTGGGTGAAGACCCAGGCGATGGTCGCCAGCGCGTCGCTGCCGGCCAGCGCGGTCAGCATCTCCAGGCTGGCGTCGTCGGCAAAGTGCAGGTCGTCCACGGCCACGGCCTGCAGCCCGGCCTGAAACAGCACGCGCTCGACGGCGGTCTGCAGCAGCAGCCGCTCGCCGTCGGCCGGCAGTGGCACGGCCGCCGCCGGACCCATGGCGCCGATCTCGGGCAGCAGCCGCGCCAGCGCGCCCGGCTCGGGCCGCACCTGCTGCTGTTCGAGCAGGCGGCGCAGCAGCCGCGCCAGCGTGGCATAGGGCACGCCGGCGTCGCCGGCCTGCGCCTTGACGAGCACATGTTCCGCGGCGGTTTCCAGGCCTTCGGCCAGCAGCCGGCTCTTGCCCATGCCGGCCTCGCCCAGCAGCAGCAGCGCGCGGTGGTCCGCCAGCGCCTGGCGCAGCGCCTGCAGCTCGCGGCTGCGCCCCACCATGCGCGGCGGGCGCTGCAAGGCGGTGGCCCACACGCGGGCCGGCGCCCCTGCCGGCACTGCCGGTTGATCGACCAGCCGCATCAAGGCCAGCGTCTCGGCGCTGGGTCGGGCGCCCAGCTCGGTTTCGAGCAGGCGCTGCAAGGCGTCGAAGGCGGCCCGCGCGCGCGCCGTGTCCTGGTTCAGGTAGTGCAGGCGGATCAGCGTGCGGTGGTGGGCTTCGGCCTCGGGCGCATGCGCCAGCAACTGCCCGGCCAGTGCCACCGCGTCGCCATGGCGCTGTTCCGTCTCGGCCCGGCACAGGGCTTCGCCGAGCGTCTGGGCCCTGCGCTCGTGCCGGGCCTGGCGCTGGGCCTGCAACCAGGCGTCGAAGTGCTCGCAATCCTCGTAGTCGAAACCGTGCAGCAACTGCGCCGACGGGAGTGCAGCGTCATCGGGCGCTTCGAGTTCGAGCCCGTTCAAGCTCAAGGTCAGGCTCAAGCTGGCATCGCCTGCCACCAGCGACTGGCCGAACAGCTGCCGGAAGCGCAGCAACTGCTGGCGCAGGTTGCGCCGCGGGTCGTTCGAATCGGGCCACAGCGGGGTGGCCGCGCGCATGCGGGTGATACCGGGCTCCAGCGCGGCCAGCGCCAACAACGCCGCGGCGCGGCGCTCCAGCGCCACGCTGCGGCCATCGGGCAGCACCACCGCCGCGTCGCCGTAGAGGCGGCCACGCAGCGCAGGCGTCGGGATCACTGTCATGGCCGGATGATCGTGCATGGCCGAAGGTGGCGGGGTTGATCGGGTCGGGCAGATCGCCGGCCGACCGGCAGCTTCCGTCGTACCGCCGCTCCCCGATCACGGCGCACCCGCCTGCATGTTCCTGAGGATCGCACCGCCGTCACCGCCCACCAGCACCGTCGTGGCGCTGATCCAGGTGACGGCATTCAGATAAGACGGTGCCGGAACGGACAGTGCAGCCCAGGTCAGTCCCTGGTCGGTGCTGCGCAGGATGCCGTCGTAGCCCACTGCGATGCCGGTACCGGCGCCGTTGAAGGACACGTCCTGCTGGGTGCCCTGGCCGGCGGTGTAGACGCGCGTCCATGCCAGACCCGCGTCGGCGCTGCGCCAAAGGCCGTTGTCGGCTGCGATGAAGGCGATGCTGTCGCTGAAACGCTTGATCGCGCGGACGGACGAAGCCAAGCCAGCGGCCGGAGAGGGCAACGCCACCCAGGTTGCACCGCCGTCGGTGCTTCTCAGCAGGCCACCGTCGACAAAGCCGCCAGCCGCCACGCACACCGTCGCGGTCAGGCAGCCGACGGCTCGCATGTTCGCCAGCGTGCCGCTGGCCACCGGATTCCAGCTGGCGCCACCGTCGCTGGAGCGCAGGATCAAGCCGCTGTTGCCGACCACCAGCCCCACGCTGGCGTTGGCCATCGTCGTGTTCGACAGGCCGACCTGGCCGAGCCGATCGTAGGCGATGCGCCAGGTCTGGCCGGCATCGACCGACAGCGCAATCTGTCCCGACGGCCGGATCGCGATGACACGTTGCTCGGTGGCGAACGTGGGCTTCTGGAACTGCAGCCCGACCGGCGAAAAGCCGGGGTGTGCCCACGTGGCTCCGCCGTCGGCGCTGCGCAGCAGGTCGCGGGCCAGGGACCCGGCCAGCACCACGTTGCCGCTGGGGGAAGCGGCCATGCCGGTGACGTTCTCGTCGATCGTGCCGCCGCCGATCCGGGCCCATGTCTGGCCGCCGTCGGTGGTGCGCAGCGTGAGGCCGTTGATGGCGCTGACCGCGAGGCCGGCGGTGGGGCTCGAAAAGCGGAGTCGAAAGCGGCTGCTGGCGCCGAACCAGAATCCCCTCGTCCAGGTGGCGCCGGCGTCGGTGCTGCGCATCGTCTGCGCATCGCCCAGCACAACAACGGTGTTGCTGTCCGCGAACGCGACTGCGGTATTGATTTGGTCATTGGGGGTGAGGACCTCCTGCCAGGTCACGCCACCGTTGGTGCTGCGCGCCACCCTGCCGTTCGGCCCCACCGCGACACCAACGCCGGCCGCGTTGAACGCCATGTCGAACCAGATGTCGAAGAAGCCGGCAGGGCTGACATCTGCCCAGGTCACTCCCTGGTCGGCGGATCGCAGGATCTTGCCTGCACTGCCGTAGATCAGCACCACGTTGGCGTCGGCCCAGGCGACACCGCCGTGGTGGCTGAAGACGACAAGGTCGGCGCCCGCCACGTTGGCCACCGCGGCCCAGCTCGACCCGCCGTCGACCGTTCGCCACAAGCCGCGGGGGCCGGCGGCGACACCCACCGACGCGTTGGCGAACGCGAGTTTGGTCACCGCAAACTGCCCCGGGAACCCCGCATCGAGACGGCGCGTCCAGCTCTGCCCACCATCGCTGCTGCTGAACACACCGGTGTTCTGGCCCGAGCCCAGGGGGGGCAGGCCTGTTGCCACCAGCAGACCCGGTGTCGGGCTCGCCAGGTCGGTGAAGTGGGTACGCCCGGCTTCGAAGGCCAACTGCCAGGTGGTGCCAGCGTCGCCCGTGCGCAGCGTCGTCCCTGACTCCCCCACGGTCGTGAATGTCGACGTGGCGGCGCTGTACGCCAGGCCGAACAAGCCACCGGCCTGGGGCGCCGGGTTGGCATAACACCAGCTGCTCTGGCCTCCGAAGCAGGCGCCGGACGTGACCGCGGGGTTGACCGTCAAGGTGGCGCTGTTGCTGACCGCACTCGGGTTGACGCCGTTGCTCACCGTCACGCTGACGGCCACGCCGCTGCAGCCGGCCGTGAGGTTCGACAGCGCCGCCGTCGCGCCGCCGTTGCCGTAGGTGACGGTGCCTTGGCAGTTGCCGGTGTTGAACCCGCCGCTCACCGAGGGCAGGTTGACCCCGCCCAGCTGCCACCCGTAGGCCAGCGGCGCGGTGCCGGTGGCGGCCACGGTGAAACTTGCGCCGCCGCCCACCGTGGTGGTCTGCGCCACGGGTTGTTGCGTGATCGCGGGAGCCTGGGGTGCCGGGCTCACGGTGAGGGTCGCCGCACTGCTGAAGATGCCGCCGGGCGCTGCTGCGTTGATCGCCACGGCGCGGAAACGCTGGCCGCTTTCAACCACGGCCACGGGGCCGACGGTGCAGGTGGCCGACACGCTGGCGCCCGTGGCCGGCGGGGCGGTGACACCACAACCGGCGACCCCGGCCACATCGGCAAAGCCGCCGTTTGCAGGCGCGGACTGCCACTTCAACTGCGGCAGCGGCAGGCCGCTGGCAGTGACGCTGAAGCTGGCCGTCTGGCCCGCGGCCGCCGACAGGTCGGCCGGGTTCTGCGTGAATGCCGGCGCCTGCACCACCTGCATCACCGACAGCGTGGCCGGGCTGGAGGTGATGCATCGGCTGGGTGCTGCACACACCGCCACCTGGAACTGCGCACCGTCGTCACCGAGCGCGGTGGTGGCCAGGTCGTAGCTGGCGGCCGTGGCGCCGGCGACCGGCGCAAAGGTGGCGCTGGCATGGGCGCGGCGCGACCACTGGTAGCTCAGCGCCGCTGCGGGCGTGATGCTCGCCTGCACCGTGAAGCTGGCCGGCTGGCCTTCGGTGACGCCGACGTTGACGGGTTGCTGCGAGATCGTCGGCTGCGCGCCGCTGTAGCGCGCCAGGATGGGGATGTCGACTTCGAACAGGAAGCCGGTCGGCACGTTGCCGGTGCCCACCAGGAACGCCGTTGTCGTGTACGAGGCCTGCGCGCGCGGCCGCAGGAGCCGTCCGTTGGCGGCGTTGGCGCCGCCGATCCGGGACGGGTCGATGGTCATCGTGAAGGTGGTCGAGAAGTTGCTCGACACGTTCTGGGTCATCGGCGGCCGGGGCGTCACCGTGGCGTCGCTCGGCAAGCCCAGGATGTCGATGGCGTCGGTGCGGGTGGTGCCCGGCGGGCGGGTCCAGCTGACGGTGAAGTTACGGGTCTGCACCGTGTCGGTGACGTACCACAGCGGCAGTTGCACACCGTTGGTGCCGCGCAGCACCTGCACCGGCTGGTTCTGCCCGTCGAGCATCGTCATGCGCAGCTCGTGCTGGGTCGGGCAGTCGACTGCGCCGATGATCCAGCCGGTCCCCCCGGAGCCTGACGAGCAGGCCCCGATGACGAAGAACGACAAGTCGCCGACGTCGGCTGCCAGCCGGGACGGATCGGCGCTGGCGTTGCGCACTGCGCGCCAGGGGCCGCCGGGTTCGGCCTTCAGTAGCACCGGCGTCGCCCCGGCGGGGATGTCCGTCGCCGAAAGCGGGATCGACAGCAGCGCCGTTGCGCCGAACGCCTGGCCGTGCGGGGTGACTGCATAGACCGGCGAGAGCGTGTTGATGCCCTGCAGCGGCGGCGCGTCGGAGGCGCCGCGCGAGATGCGCAACGTCACGGTCGACGCCAGCGCGTCGGCGGGCACTTCGAGGCGCACGCCGTCGGGGCCTTCGACCGTTCCGCCCGCGGCACCGAGCGTGGCGCTGCCCTCGGCGGGCGGCGGTGGGTCATCGTTGCTACCGCAGGCGGCCAGTGTCAGCGCGACGACCAGTGTGGTGAGCAGCGCGGCGAGCGCACGCCAGCGGAAAAAGCGTTGGTGGTTCATCCCGGCTCCTTCGTCCGCCGCTCTTTTCCGAGCGGCCATGAGGGCATCTTCCGGGGCGGTGCGTCACGCCAGCGTCTCGCCGGGCGGCGGGGGTGTGCAGGGGTGTGCGGGGGGGGGGGATGAGAGATCTTCCCCTCCGTCCGACAGGGGGCCACGCCGAGTCGCGACTGGATTCACCGACGGCTGCGTTGCGGCCTGCGACCTCGCTGACCGTCCACCCTGCCGGGACGAACGTCACCGTGGTTGGCGGTGGCCTTGCGTTGCTCGACCTGCAGGCCCAGCGCCTTCAGGCGGGCCTCGGCAAAGTCGGTCATCCTGCCCAGCCCTGGCGCGACCATCGCGCCCGATTCGATCGCCACCATCTCCTTGAGCGATTGGATCACCGCCGGCTCGGCCACCCGGGCAGCGGCCAGCGTGGCCAGCAAAAAAGGGTTTGGGAGCGTGCGGCAGGAAGTCCTTTTGGTGAGCGGGATCGAAGGCTGCAGTCTGCCTCAGGCGCCCCGTGCGAGGGGCTCGGGCAAGCCCGACGCCCGAGCCCGTCCCGCCCGCCGCGCTCAATGCCGCCGCGTGCCCAGCCAGGTGCCGCCCAGCACGCCGGCCAGGCCGACGCCGTGCCACCCGCTCAGCGGCTCGCCCAGCAGCAGCACCGCGAACAGCACACCGAAGATCGGCACCCAGTAGGCATACAGCGCGGTGCGGGCCACGCCCATCACCACCAGCGCGCGGTTCCACACCAGCGCGCCGACGGCGGTGGCCAGCAGGCTGGAGACCACCAGCAAGGCCACCGTGCCCGCCGTGACGCGCGACCAGTCGACCACCACCGGCGCCGGGCGCAGGCCCAGGTGCAGCGCCAGCAGCGCCGTGCCGATCACGCTCAGCATGGCGCTGACCTGGCCGCTGTCCAGCTCACGCGACAGGCGCTGCACCAGCACGCCACCCAGCACCCAGGTCATCACCGAGCCGAACAGCAGCAGGTCGCCCAGCCCGCTGCTGCCGAGTGCCGCGCCGGGCCGGTTGAGCACCACCGCGGCCACACCGCCGAAGCCCAGCACCACGCCGGCGATGCGCGGCCCGGTCAGCCGGTCGCCCAGCAGCCCGGCGGCCACCAGCGACGAGACCAGCGGGTTCAGCGCGATGATCAGCGCGGCATTGGCGGCGGGGGTGCGGGCCACGCCCTCGGTGAAACAGATCTGGTTGAGGTAGATCATCAACACCGCGCAGCCGACCAGCGTCAGCCACTGCGCGCGGCGCAACCGGGGCCAGCGCAGGCCGCGCCAGTACGCCACCGCGATCAGCGCGACGGCGGACACGGCCATTCGCAGCACGGCCACCAGCATCGGCTCCAGGCTTTCGAACAGCAGCTTGACGACCGACAGGTTGGCGCCCCACACCGCCATCGTGCCCAGCAGCAGCCATCGCATCTGGGGGTGGGCCCGCTCGGTGGACGGGGACGCGGCCGTGGTGGCGACCGGCGGTCCGGCGGTCATGGCCGGCTTTGCAACGGGGGCGGAATTGGGCACGGACAAGCCGTCATTGTGTCCGGACGGCGGGCTGCGCGGCTGCACAGCCGGCCCGCAGCAGTGCAGGCATCGCGCTGGTCGTCGGTCAGCGGTCGGGCTGTCGGGCTGTCAAGCGGTCGAGCTGTCGTCTGCTGGTGCAGTTGCGCGCTTGTGCGCTTGTGCGCTTGACGGCGTGTGCGCCCGTGCGCCTGTGCGGCTGTCAGCCCACGGGCTGGGACAACCAGGCGGCGGCGAAGCGGCGCGCCTGTGCCGCCACCTCGGCCACCGTCATGCCGGGCTTGTACAGCGCCGACCCGATGCCGCAACCGGCGGCACCGGCGGCCCGGTAGGCGGCCATGTTGTCGGGCGTGATGCCGCCCACCGGCAGCATCACCGTGCCCGGCGGCAGCACTGCGCGCAGGGCCTTGAGCACGGCCGGGTTCAGCATCTCGGCCGGAAACAGCTTGAGCCCGTGCGCCCCGGCGGCCAGCGCGGCAAACGCTTCGGTGGGCGTGGCCACGCCGGGCAGGCACACCAGGCCGCGCCGCACGGCTTCGAAGATCACCTCGATGTCGGTGTTGGGCGACACCACCAGGCCGCCGCCGGCATCGGCCACCGCGCCCACTTGCTTCTCGTCGAGCACCGTGCCGGCGCCCACCAGCGCCTGCGGAAACGCCCGCGCCAGCGCGGCAATGCTGTGCAGCGGCTGCGGGCTGTTCAGCGGCACCTCGATCAGGCTCCAGCCGGCATCGACCAGCGCCTGGCCCACCGGCAGCGCCTCGGCGGGCGTGATGCCGCGCAAGATGGCCACCAGCGGCAAACGCTGCAGCGCGTCTTCCAGGCGCCGGGGCGCCGCATCGGTGCTGGCGCGGCTGGCGCGCTGCATCAGCCGGTCGGCCAGGGCCTGGGCGCGCCGCTCGGCGGGCGTGGGGGTCATGTCGGCATCGGTCACTGGAGTCCCTTCAGGGGTGCCTTCCGGATCTCGCGGTGGGGCGATTCGGCACGATCATCGGCAGCGTGTGCCTGCCGGCGCTGCCGGCGCTGCCGGGCCGGCAGCCGGGCCGACAGCCTGGCCGGGCATCGCCAGCAACCCCGCGGCGCGGGCCACCGACAGCAAACCCTGCCAGCCTGCACCAGCCGGCACCACCGTCACCGGGTGGCCCCGCGCTGCCAGTGCGCGCTGGTAGCGCCCGGCCAGCGCCGCGTTGCCCAGCACCACCACCGCTGCGCCGGCCGGCAGCGATTGGGCGCGCAGCTCTTCACCGATCAGCAGGCCCGACAGGCGGCTGGCCAGCGCCGGCCCGTCGGCGCGGTCGAACAGCGCCAGCGAGCGCACCGAGAACAGGTGGTGCAGCAGACCGCCGGCCTCGAAAGCGCGGGTCACGCCGGCATCGAAGGCGTCGGGCAGCCATGCACCATCGTCGGCTGGCAGCATGCGCGCCAGGATCGACTGGCCGCGCAACAGCGCGTAGCACTCGCCGGTCATGTGGGTGCTGAAGTGGACGATGCGCCCGCCCTGCACCTGCACCCACTTGCTGTGCGTGCCGGGCAAGACCAGCGTGGCGTCGCACAGGCCCAGCGCCTGCAGCGCGCCGAAGACCTGGGTTTCCTCGCCGCGCATCACATCGGGCAGGCCGTCGGCTTCGCACGACAGGCCGGGCACGATGGCCACGCGGCCGGGCTGTACCCAGTGCAACTGCGCAGCCACGTCGCCAAGACCGGCCGGGCAGGCACAGTAAGCCGCCTCGACCCAGCCCTGGCGGCTGCCCACCATCCCTGCCATCAGGCAGACCAGGCCCGGGTGCGCGGCCAGCCAGGCGCCGAACTCGGCGTCGAAGGCGCTGGCCCAGCCGCCGGGTGGCACGCTCAGCAGGCCGCGCGGCGCCGCGTGCTCGGCCAGTACCGTGCCATCAGCGGCCAGCAGCGCACCGCGCAGCGCGGTGGTGCCCCAGTCGACCGCGATCAGCGCGGGATCAGCCACGTCCGATCAGTGGTTGTCTTTGGGCACCGCGGCGCCGCGCTGGCCGACCAGGAAGTCGAGGTCGGCGCCTTCGTCGGCCTGCAGCACATGGTCGATGTAGAGCTTCCAGTAGCCGCTGGCCATCGCCGGCGCCGGCGCTTGCCAGGCGGCCAGGCGGCGCGCCAGTTCGGCGTCGTCGACATGCAGGTGCAGGCTGCGGGCGGCCACGTCCAGCGTGATCAGGTCGCCGTCCTGCACGACGGCCAGCGGGCCGCCGGCCGCGGCTTCGGGCGCGGTGTGCAGCACCACCGTGCCGTAGGCGGTGCCGCTCATGCGGGCGTCGCTGATGCGCACCATGTCGGTGATGCCCTTGCGCAATACCTTGGGTGGCAACGGCATGTTGCCGACCTCGGCCATGCCGGGGTAGCCCTTGGGGCCGCAGTTCTTCAGCACCATGATGCAGGTCTCGTCGATGTCGAGCGCATCGTCGTCGATGCGGGCATGGAAGTCGTGGCTGTCGCTGAACACCACCGCACGGCCAGTGTGTTTCATCAGCGCCGGGGTGGCCGCGCTGGGCTTGATCACCGCGCCGCGTGGCGCCAGGTTGCCGCGCAGGATGGCGATGCCGGCCTTGTCCTTGAACGGCTGGGCCAGCGGTTTGATCACGTCGGCGTTGTAGTTCACCGCATCGGCAAAGTTCTCGCGCACGGTGTGGCCGCTGGCGGTGACGATGTCGCAGTGCAGGTGCTGGGCGATCTCCTTCATCACCACCGGCAGGCCGCCGGCATAGCAGAAGTCTTCCATCAGGTACTGGCCGCTGGGCTGCAGGTTGACCAGGCAGGGCAATTCGCTGGCCAATTGGTCGAAGTCGTCGATCGACAGCTTCACGCCCAGCCGGCCGGCGATGGCGATCAAATGAATCACCGCATTCGTGCTGCCGCCGATCGCCGCCAGCGTCTTGATCGCGTTCTCGAAGGCCTCACGCGTCAGCACCTGGCCGATGGTCTGGTCGTCGTGCACCATCTGCACGATGCGGCGGCCGGCGTTGCGCGCCAGCACGTTGCGGCGGCCGTCCACCGCCGGGTAGGCGGCATTGCCGGGCAGGCCGATGCCGAGTGCCTCGACCATGCTGGCCATCGTGCTGGCCGTGCCCATCGTCATGCAGTGGCCGTGGCTGCGGTGCATGCAACTCTCGGCCTCGAAAAAATCAGCCAGCTTGAGCGTGCCGGCACGCACCTGCTCGCTCATCTGCCACACGCCGGTGCCGCTGCCCAGCTCCTGGCCGCGCCACTTGCCGTTGAGCATCGGCCCGCCTGAGACGCCGATGGTCGGCAGGTTGACGCTGGACGCGCCCATCAGCAGGCTGGGCGTGGTCTTGTCGCAGCCCATCAGCAGCACCACGCCGTCGATCGGATTGCCGCGGATGCTTTCTTCGACGTCCATGCTGGCCAGGTTGCGGTAGAGCATGGCGGTGGGCCGCAGCAGGGTTTCGCCGAGCGACATCACCGGAAACTCGAGCGGGAAGCCGCCGGCCTCGTAGACGCCGATCTTCACCTGCTCGGCCAGCGTGCGGAAATGGCTGTTGCAGGGCGTCAGTTCGCTGAAGGTGTTGCAGATGCCGATCACCGGCCGGCCGTCGAACTGGTCGTGCGGCACGCCCTTGCCCTTGACCCAGCTGCGGTAGGCAAAGCCGTCGCGGTCCTGGCGGCCGAACCACTGCTGGCTGCGCAGGTCTTCAGGCTTCTTTTTCTTGGCGCTGGTGCTCATGGCGTGCTGGCTTTCCCGGGTGGGCTGGGGGGTCGAATCGAGCATATTATGGTATGACGATTGATCGCCGAGAGCAGCTCGAAGCTCCGGCAAAACCCCTAAAGGAGCCCTTGGTGTCCCCAGCCGATAACGCAGCCGGTAACGCAGCCGACAACGCAGCCGATAACGCAGCCGATAACGCAGCCGACAACGCAGCCGACAACGCAGCCGACAACGCAGCCGACCACAGACCCAGGCTGGCTGACATCCTGGCCGTCGCCAAGCCGTCGCCCCTGCTGGCGCCCCGGCTGAACGCCCACTTCAACGTGCATGGGCACGACCCGGCCACGCTGGCGGCATTCGCCCCCACCATCCGCGGCATCTTCGCCAGCGGTGAATCCAAGGTGCCGGCCGAGTTGATTGCCCAACTGCCGGCGCTGGAGATCATCTCGGTGATGGGCGTGGGCTACGACGGCATCGACGTGGCCGCGGCCCTGGCCCGCGGCGTGCTCGTCACCCACACACCCGATGTGTTGAACGACGATGTCGCCGACCTCGCCATCGCGCTGATGCTGAGCACCGCCCGCCAGTTGCCTGCGGCCGACCGTTTCGTGCGCGCCGGCCAGTGGCCGCAGGGGCCGATGCCGCTGGCGCGCAAGTTGTCGGGCGCGCGCTTGGGGCTGGTCGGCATGGGTCGCATCGGCCAGGCCATCGCCCAGCGCGCGGCCGGCTTCAACATGACGATCGCCTACACCGCACGCAACGCCCGGCCGGCACTGCCCTATGCCTACTGGCCCACCGCCGAGGCGCTGGCCGAGGTCAGCGACTTCCTGGTGGTCATCACGCCGGGCGGTGCTGCCACCCGCCATCTGATCGACGCCCGGGTGCTGGCCGCGCTGGGCCGCAGCTCGCCGGCCAAGGGCATCCTGGTCAACGTGGCACGCGGCTCGGTGGTCGACGAGGCGGCGCTGGTCGACGCGCTGGAGCAAGGTGTGATTGCCGGCGCCGGGCTCGACGTGTTCGAGCACGAGCCGCAAGTGCCCGAGCGCCTGCGCGTGCTGCCGCAGGTGGTGTTGAGCCCGCACATCGGCAGCGCCACCGGGCAGACGCGGCAGGCGATGGCCGACCTCGCCTTCGACAACCTGCATGCCAAGCTCAGCGGCAGGCCGGTGTTGACCGCGGTGCCCGAGTGCCGTTGAGCAACGCCGTTTGGGCGTGTTGTCGGTTTGCTTGACAGGGGCGGCATCCGCCCTAGGTCAATGGCCGTGATGCATTGCACGGCAGGCCGAAAGGTGCCAAACAACGCACGTCGACATAATTTACATTGCACTGCAGCATTCTTATTTTTGATTGTAAGTCGTTGATTTAAAGGGTGTTTTTTCCGGATTTGAGGCTGGCACGGGTTTCGCTAGCTTGATGGGCATGACCGGCGACACCTTCGGGTTGTCGTTGCCCCATCTCCTCAGAAAGCATCCCGCCATGAAGACGCCTTTCACCCTGCTGGCCACTGCCGCTGCCCTGTTGATCGCCACCGGCGCGGCGCACGCCGGCGCGCTGCCCTCTATCGGCAGCATCAGCTCTGAAGACGGCTTTGGCCCGGCCGGCACGGACTGGGAAACCCCCGGCAAGCTCCTTCAGCTGAGTCAGTTCGACCCGCTGCTGGGCACGCTGACGGCTGTCCACTTCCAGTGGCGCGGCGCGCTGAACTCCAACTTCCAGGGTGTCAACAACGGCTCTGGCCAGAACATCCTGCGTTACAGCGCTTCGGGCAGCATGGGTTTCAGCTTGCCGCTGCCAACCAGCGCACAGTTGGTGTTCGGTCCGCAGGAAGGTGTGATCCTGCTGGCGCCCGGCGAGGACAAGACCGTGCCCATCCTCCTCGAAATCACCGGCGGCGGCGGTTTCGTCGGCAACCTGGCCAGCTTTGTCGGCGAAGACACGTTCGACGTGCGGGTCGTGGCACAAGGCGATTCGTACTTGATCGAGGAGTCGGGCAACGTCGATTTCCTGGCGACCACCACGGCATCGGCCTGGGTGAAGGTCACCTACGACTACACCGCCAATGGCAGCCCCGTGCCCGAGCCCGGCGCCTTGAGCTTGCTGGGGCTGGCGCTGGCCTCCGCCGGCATCGCGTCGCGCCGCCGCGCCTGATCAGTCGGCTCGCGCCCCGCCTGCACCGTCAACGAACTCCGGACCACCCCATGAACTTCATCCGCCAAACTGCCCTGTCCACGCTGCTGCTGGCCACCCTGGGCACCGCCCAGGCGCTGACCACCGTCCATCAGATCAGTTTCGACGCCAATGCCGCACCGCTGGCCTCTACCAACTGGAGCGTGGAGACCTGGCTGCCGCAGTTCGACAGCCAACTGGGCACGCTGGACGCGGTCACCATCCGCCTCGTCAGCCACCTCGAAGGCAGCGCCAAGGCCGAAAGCACCAATGCCGCTGCCCGCGACATCACGCTGAACCTGCAGGCCACGTTCAAGCTGATGGACCTGATGTCTGGTGCCACCTGGTTGCAGCAAACCGAGCAGGTCAGCCGCTCGTTCGCAGCCGCTGCCCACGACGGACTGATCGATTTCAATGGCGGTTCGGGCGTCAGCTACCTTGACCTGGGCGTCGACGGCAGCAGCTCGCAGACCTTCACCGACCGCACGATGCTGGCGCGTTTCACCGGCACCGGCGCCGTCGGCACCCTGCTGTCGGCCAAGGGCGAGTCACGCTCGCTCGGTTCGTCGAACATCGCCACCCAGTTCCGCACCCGGGCCAGCGGGTACGCCAGCGTCAGCTACGATTTCCACACCACGGCCGTGCCCGAGCCCGGCACCTGGGCGCTGATGATCTCCGGCCTGGCTGCGGTGCTGATGCTGGCCTCACGCCGCCGCGCAGACTGAACACCAGCCGCAGCAGCTGCCCGCCAGCCGCCCTCGGGCGGCTTTTTCATGGCCCCGTCGCCGTGGCGGTGTCTTCTGGCGTTCGGCGTCGGGCGTCCGGCGTCCGGCGTCCGGCATCAGGCGTCGCCGGCGGTGCCTGGCCACCGTGTCGATCAGCGACCTGACCTACGGGAAAGTCCGAGCCTCCTCGACAACCCAATCATCATACGATAAGACAGGATGCGGGCCTTTTTGCCACCGCGCCCGGCACACCCCCAGGAGACACAAACGATGCTACGCAAGACTTGGATCACCGCCGCCCTCGTGGGTGCCGGCCTGGTCGCCAGCGGCCCTGTCATGGCCCAGGCGCAGGAAAAGCTCACCGTCTGGTGGGTCAAGGGCTTCTACAAGGCCGAGGACGAGGCGCTGTTCGAGGCCATCAAGAAGTTCGAGGCCAAGAACAAGAACATCAAGATCGACCTGTCGCAGTACCCGATCCAGGACATGATCCCCAAGACGGTGGCCGCGCTCGATTCCAACGCGCCGCCCGATGTGGCTTACTCCGACACCTACGACTTCCAGGTCACGGCCAAGTGGGCATACGACGGCAAGCTCGAAGACATCACCAGCGTGATCGATCCGCTGCGTGCCAAGTTCGAGCCGCGGGCGCTGTCCACCACCTTCCTGCTGAACAACAGCAACGGCACGCGGGCTTATTACGCGTTCCCGATCAAGCAGCAGACCATGCACATCCAGTACTGGAAGGACATGCTGGCCGAGTCAGGCTACAACGCGTCCGACATCCCGACCGACTGGAAGGGCTACTGGGATTTCTGGTGCTCCAAGGTGCAGGTGGGCTACCGCCAGAAGACCGGCAACCGCGGCTTCGGCATCGGCATGCCGATGGGCGTGGATTCCACCGACTCGTTCTTCTCGTTCCTCACCTTCATGGACGCCTACAACGTCAAGCTGGTCAACGACGCGGGCAAGCTGCTGGTCGATGACCCGGCGGTGCGCACCGCACTGATCAACGCGGTGACCGACTACACCGCGGTCTACGCCAAGGGCTGCACGCCGCCGTCGAGCACCAGCTGGAAGGACCCGGACAACAACGTCGCCTTCCACAACAAGACGACGGTGATGACGCACAACGCCACCATCTCGATCGCCGCGAAGTGGCTCGACGACATGAACAACAGCACGCTGACCGAGGCCCAGCGCGCCACCGCCAAGAAAAACTACACCGAACTCATCGCCACCGCCGGCTTCCCCAACAAGCCCGACGGCAGCAAGATGACCTACCGCGCGGCGGTCAAGACCGGCGTGATCTTCAAGGACGCCAAGAACAAGGTGGCGGCCAAGAAGTTCGTCGCCTTCATGCTCGACGAAGCCAACCTCACGCCCTACGTGGAAGGTTCGCTGGGCCGCTGGTTCCCGGTGCAACTGAAGGCGCAGCAAAGCCCGTTCTGGAAGGCCGACACCCACCGCACGGCGGTCTACAACCAGTTCATGGCCGGCACCACGCCGTTCGAGTTCACCAAGAACTTCAAGTTCACCGTGCTGAACAACGAGAACGTGTGGGCCAAGGCCATGAACCGCGTGCTCAGCGAGAAGGTGCCGGTCGACAAGGCGGTCGACGAGATGATCGCCCGCATCAAGGCAGTGGCCGGAAGCTGATCCCCCACCCCCGAAGCGGCTTCGCCGCTTCCCCCTCAAGGGGGCCACGCCAGCGGCCCGGCGGAGCCGGTTCCGCGGCGTGTGCTAGGGCCGACGGCGCCTCCGCGCCGCGGCGTTCTGGACCGGACCTGCGAGGAAGCTCATGAGTACCACCACCTTACCGGCCGCGGCAGCGTACGCGGCCCAACCCGCCAAGGGCCTCACCTCCTGGGAGTTCTGGGGCCGCATCATGGTGCTGCCCTACCTGGCGGTGTTCCTGGTATTCGTGGTCTACCCGGTCGGCTACGGCCTGTGGCTGGCGCGTCACCCGGAGAGCTACAGCAAGCTGTTCGACGACCCGATCTTCTTCCGCACCGCGGTCAACACGCTGGTGTTCCTGCTAGTGGCCATCAACCTGAAGATGGTGCTGGCGCTGGGGCTGTCGGGCTTCTTCGTGCAGTCGCGCTGGTGGATCAAGATCCTGTCGGTGGTGTTCATCCTGCCCTGGGCGGTGCCGTCGATCCCCACCATCCTGTCGGTGCGCTTCATGCTCAACCCCGAATGGGGTGTGATCAACACCGCCATCTTCAAGCTCACCGGGCTCGACGGCCCGAACTGGCTGAACGACCCGACGCTGGCACTGAGCTTCTCGATGTTGATGCACATCTGGAAGTCGTTGCCGTTCTGGACGCTGATCCTGGTGGCCGGCCGGCTGGCCATCCCGACCGAGCAATACGAGGCCGCCAGCGTGGACGGCGCCACCCGCTGGCAGAAGTTCCGCTTCATCACCTGGCCGGCGATGCGCACCCTGTTCGTCACCTCGACGATCCTGTCGATGATCTGGACCTTGGGCGACTTCAACAGCGTCTACCTGCTCACCGGCGGCGGCCCGGCCGACCTCACCCACGTGCTGGCCACGCTGGGCATCCGCTACCTGCGGCTCGACCAGGTCGACCTGGCCATGGCCTCGATCGTCGTGGCGCTGCCTTTCGTGCTGCCGCTGGTCTACTTCATGATGAAGCGGTTGTCGAAATGAGCACCACCGCACGGCCGCCCGAAGGAGGTGCTCGCGTCCCGCTCGGCGGGACCGCGCGCAGCGCGAGGGTGCACCCATGAGCGCACGCCTGAGCTGGAAGAAGGTCAGCACCGAGGCCCAGCTGCTGCTGGTGGGCATCCCGGTGCTGCTGTGGACGTTGGTGCCGATCTACCACATGTTCCTGTTCGCCATCAGCGAGCGCGACACGGCCACCTCGGGCCGGCTGTGGCCCAAGAACCCCACGCTGCAGAACTTCGACATCGTCTTCCAGCAGAAGCACTTCTACCTCAACCACTTCTGGCAGCAGATGGGCAACTCGGTGCTGATCGCGCTGGCGGTGGGCGTGATCACGTTGTGCATCGCCACCTGCGCGGCGTTTGCCATCAGCCGGTTACGGGTGCGCGGCGGTCGCACGGTGATGAACCTGGCGCTGTTCACCTACTTCATCCCGGCGGCTTTCCTGGCCGTGCCGATGTACAAGACCATGGGCAACTACGGCCTGCTGAACAACCAGTGGTCGCTGATCCTGGCGATGGTCACCATCGCGTCGCCCTACTGCATCTGGGTGCTCAAGCAGGCCAGCGACAAGCTGCCGATCGAGCTCGACGAGGCTGCCCGCATGGACGGTGCCACCGCGCCGCAGCTGTTTCGCCTGGTTTACCTGCCGCTGATGGTGCCCAGCCTGGTGGCGGTGGGCACCTACAGCCTGCTGCTGGCCTGGAACGAATACCTCTACGCCTTCCTGCTGCTCAGCAAGGAAACCGACGTCACCCTGTCGGTGGCGCTGGGCAGTTTCATGTCGGCCGACGATTCGCCGTGGGAGCTGCTGATGGCCACCGGCCTGATCTACGCGCTGCCGCCGGCGGCCATCTATTACGCCTTCAAGCGCTACATGGTCGGCGGGCTCACCGCCGGCGCGGTCAAGAGCTGACACTGAGACACAAGCACATGGCAACCGTATCGTTCCGCAAGATCGAAAAGGCCTACGGCCCGGTCAAGGTCATCCACGGCATCGGCTTCGACATCGCCGATGGTGAATTCGTCGTGCTGGTCGGCCCCTCGGGCTGCGGCAAGAGCACGCTGCTGCGCATGCTGGCCGGGCTGGAAGAGATCACCGCCGGCGAGATCCTGATCGACGACAAGGTCGTCAACGACCTCGAGTCGAAGGACCGAGACATCGCGATGGTCTTCCAGAGCTACGCGCTCTACCCGCACATGACGGTGCGCGAGAACATGGCCTTCAGCCTGCGGCTGCGCAAGGCCGATGCCCGGCTGACGGCAGAACGGGTCGACAACGCCGCGCGCATCCTCAACCTGGGACCGCTGCTCGACCGCTTCCCGAAAGAGCTGTCAGGCGGTCAGCGCCAGCGGGTGGCGATGGGCCGGGCGATCGTGCGCGACCCGAAGGTGTTCCTGTTCGACGAGCCGCTGAGCAACCTCGATGCCAAGCTGCGCGTCGCGATGCGCGCCGAGATCAAGGCCTTGCACCAGCGGCTGAAGACCACCACCGTCTATGTCACCCACGACCAGATCGAGGCCATGACCATGGCCGACCGCATCGTCGTGATGCATGACGGCATCATCGAGCAGATCGGCACCCCGCTGGAACTGTACGACCGGCCGGGCAACCTGTTCGTCGCCCAGTTCATCGGCTCGCCGTCGATGAACGTCTTCGAAGGCACGCTGCAGCGCAGCGGCAGCGCCACTTCGGTGTCGGCGCTGGGCTCGTCGTGGCCGATCAGCGGCCTGGCCGGCGGCCAGCAGGGCCAGCAGGTGCATTACGGCATCCGGCCCGGCGACCTGACGCTGGCCGATACCGGCATCGCCGCCGAAGTGGTGGTGGTCGAACCCACCGGCGCCGAGACCGAGCTGCTGCTGCAGATCGGCCAGGGCGACAGCGCGCAGCAACTCATCCTGGTGATGCACGGCCGCACCGATGCCCAGCCCGGCCAGACCGTGCACCTGGCGATCGACGGCGCCAAGGCGCATGGCTTCGACGGGCAGGGCGGCCAACGGCTGTGACTGCTGCCGCTGCGCCCGCGACTGCGCTGCAACTCGTGGTGATGGGGGTCAGCGGTTGTGGCAAGACGTCGGTCGCCTGCCAGGTGGCGCAGGCGCTGGGACTGGAGTTCATCGAAGGTGACGAACTGCATCCGCCACGCAACGTGGCCTTGATGGCCGCCGGCACGCCGCTGACCGACGACGACCGTGCCGACTGGCTGACCACCATCGCCCACCGCCTGGGCGAAGCGCACACTGCCCGCCGCGGCCTGGTGGTGTCGTGCTCGGCGCTCAAGCGCCGCTACCGCGACGCGCTGCGCGCGCCGTGTCCGGGCCTGTGTTTCGTCTACCTGCACGGCAGCGCCGCGTTGTTGCATCAGCGCATGTCGGCCCGCACGGGTCACTACATGCCGCCCTCGCTGCTCGACAGCCAGCTCGCCGCGCTGGAGCCCCCAGGTGCCGACGAACGCGCGTTCTGCGTCGACATCAGCCCGCCCTCCGACCAAGTGGCCGCCACCGTGCTGGCCCGCCTCCAGGCCACCGCCCCATGATCACTGCCGACACCTTTCGCCTGGATGGACGCCTGGCCCTGGTCACCGGCTCCTCATCCGGCATCGGCCTGGCGCTCGCCCGTGGCCTGGGGCAGGCCGGCGCTGCGTTGGTGCTCAATGGCCGCGACGAAGCCAAGCTGGCCGCCACCGCCGCCACGCTGCGCGCCGAAGGCCTTGCGGTGCACGAGGCCGCGTTCGACGTGACCGACGGCGACGCCAGCGAAGCCGCGGTGGCCCGCATCGAGGCCGACATCGGCCCGGTCGACATCCTGGTCAACAACGCCGGCCTGCAGCGCCGCGGTGCATTCCATGAGTTCTTGCCGGCCGATTGGCAGGCGGTGATGCGCACCAATGTCGACAGCATGTTCTACGTCGGCCAGGCGGTGGCCAAGCGCATGGTGCAGCGCGGGCGCGGCCGCATCATCAACATCTGCTCGGTGCAGAGCGAGCTGGGCCGGCCCGGCATCGCGCCCTATGCCGCCAGCAAGGGTGCGGTGAAGATGCTGACCAAGGGCATGGCGATCGACCTGGGGCCGCATGGCATCACCGTCAACGGCATCGGGCCGGGTTACTTCAAGACCGAGCTGACGCAGAAGCTGGTCGACGACCCGACGTTCAGCGCGTGGCTGATCAACCGCACGCCCAGCCGCCGCTGGGGCGATGTCGAGGACCTGGCGCCGGCGGCCGTGTTCCTGGCCAGCGACGCGGGGCGCTTCGTCAACGGTCACATCCTGTATGTCGATGGCGGTGTCACCGCTACGCTTTGAAGAGGCCCCATGTCCCACGACCAGACCACCCACTTCACCCAGGTCACCCTGTTCACCGACAGCGACGGCCGCGCGCGTTTTCGCGAGCAGCCCGTTGCACTGACCGAAGGCAAACAGGCGGCGATGCTGTCGCCGCTGATGCCCAGCGGCGGCCTGCAGCTGCGGCACAGCCCGGTCGGTTTTCGCAGTGAATTCCATTGCTCCACCGATCCGCAGTGGGTGTTCATCCTGGAAGGACAGATGGAGATCGGCCTGCAGGACGGCACGTCACGCGTGTTCAGCCCCGGCCAGCATTTCTACTCGACCGACACCTTGCCGGCCGGCGCCGCCTTCGACGCCGCAGTGCACGGTCACTGGAGCCGCCAGGTCGGCGCCGACCCGCTGGTCACCGCCTTCGTGCGCGCTGGATGACGGATTCGAGCCGCCCATGATCAAGAACGTGCACGGCAATACCGTCGACCAGCTGGGCGCCGGCATCGTCACCGGCCGCTACCCGGTCGGCGGTTCGCTGCCGCCCGAGTTGATGCTGTGTGAAGAGCTCGGCGTCAGCCGCACGGTGATCCGCGAGGCGGTCAAGTCGTTGATCGCCAAGGGCCTGCTCATCACCGGGCCCAAGGTCGGCACCCGGGTGCTGGCCGAGGACCAGTGGAACTGGTTCGACCCCGACGTGGTGGCCTGGCAATCCAGCGCGGGCCTGTCGCGCGAGTTTCTGCGTGATCTGCAAGAACTGCGGCGCCTGGTCGAGCCCGCCGCCGTGCGCCTGGCCGCCGAGCGTGCCACGCCGCAGGACATCGCCGAGATCGAAGCCGCCTACGCGGGCATGAAGAAGTCGATCGAGGAAGGCGGTGACTACGTCAGCAGCGACCTGCGCTTTCACCAGGGCCTGCTGCGCGCCTGCCACAACCGCATGCTGGCGCACATGAGCAAGGCCTTGGGCGCGTTGCTGCGCACCAGCTTCGAGATCTCGACCACCCGGCCCGATGGCCCGGCCTCGTCGCTGCCGCTGCACCGTGCGGTGCTCGACGCGGTGATCGAGCGTGCGCCCCTGAAGGCCGAAAGCGCGATCCTGATCTTGATCGACGGCGCCAACGACGACATCGAGGTGGTGTTGAAGTCGCGCCGCAAGCTGCCCTCGCTGGGCGCCCCGGCGCCGCGGCTCAAGGCCCGGCCGCCGTCACCGGCGCGTTGAGCGCCTTGAGCGCGCTGGTCGGGCCGCGTATCCGGGCCCTCGGCGGCGCGCGCTGTGCACCGTCGGCCGTCTCACTCCTTGACCGACCCGGTCATGCCCGAGACGTAGTACTCGACGAAGAACGAGTAGACGAATGCCACCGGCAGAGAGCCCAGCAACGCGCCGGCCATCAGCGGCCCCCAGTGGTACACGTCGCCCTCGACCAGCTCGGTCACCACGCCCACCGGCACGGTCTTGTTCTCGGACGACGAGACGAAGGTCAGCGCGTAGATGAACTCGTTCCAGCTCAGCGTGAAGGCGAAGATGCCGGCCGAGATCAGCCCCGGCACCGCCAGCGGCAGCACGATCTTCACGAGAATCTGCCAGCGGTTCGCGCCGTCGATCAGCGCGCACTCCTCCAGCTCGTAGGGGATCGAGCGGAAGTAGCCCATCAGCAGCCAGGTCGAAAACGGGATCAGGAAGGTCGGGTAGGTGAGGATCAGCGCCATGCGCGTGTCGAACAGCCCCAGCTTGACGACGATGGCCGCCAGCGGGATGAACAGGATCGACGGCGGCACCAGGTAGGCGAGAAAGATCGCACCACCCGCCGGCTTGGCGCCTTGGAAGCGCAGGCGCTCGATCGCGTAGGCCGCCAGGATCGACGCCACCAGCGACAGCACGGTCGACACCACCGAGACGATCACCGTGTTCCACAGCCAGGCCGGGTACTCGGTGCGGAACAGCAGCTTCTCGAAGTGCGCCAGCGTGGGCGAAATGATCCAGAACGGATTGCCGTCGCGCGACAGCAACTCGGCATCGGGCTTGAAGGCGGTGATCGTCATCCAGTAGAACGGGAACAGCAGGATGATCACGAACAACATGATCGGGATGTAGATCGTCACCCAGCGCCGGGGCATGGACTGCAAAAAGTCCATGCCTTTCGAGTCGTCGTTTGCCTTGCTCATGGGCTGCACGCTCTCATTTATCACCCCCCTGTTGCCACGCCCGGCGCTGCAGGCCGAAGTAGCTGAACATGATGGCCGCCAGCAGGAACGGCACCATCAGCGTCGCGATCGCTGCGCCTTCGCCCAACGCGCCGCCCGAGATCGCGCGCTGGAAGGCCAGTGTCGCCATCAGGTGGGTGGCGTTGAGCGGGCCGCCGCGGGTCAGCACGTAGATCAGCTGGAAGTCGGTGAAGGTGAACAGCACCGAAAACGTCATCACCACCGCGATGATGGGCGTCAGCAGCGGCAGCGTGATGTGGCGAAACTGCTGCCACGGCGTGGCGCCGTCGATCGCCGAGGCTTCGTAGTACGACGGCGAGATGGTCTGCAGGCCGGCCAGCAGCGAGATCGCCACGAACGGGATGCCGCGCCACACGTTGGCCACGATGGTCGAGATGCGGGCGTTCCACGGATCGCCGAGAAAATCAATGTAGCGGTCGATCAGCCCCATCTTCATCAGCGCCCAGCTGATGACCGAGAACTGGGCGTCGTAGAGCCACCAGAAGGCGATCGCCGACAGCGCCGTCGGCACGATCCAGGGCAGCAGCACCACGGCGCGGAAGAAGCTCTGGAATGGCAGGTTCTTGTTCAGCAGCAGCGCCAGATAAAGCCCCAGCACGAACTTCAGCACGCTGGCCACTGTGGTGTAGAACAGCGTATTGAACAGCGCCAGCTGCGTCACGCTGTCGGTGACCAGGAAACTGAAGTTCTCCAGCGCTATCCATTCACCGGCGCGGCCGATCTTGGCGTCGGTGAAGCCCAGCCAGGTGCCCAGCCCCAGCGGGTAGGTCAGGAACAGCAGCAGCAGCACGGTGGCCGGCAGCATGAAGGCCCAGCCCAGCGCATTGCGGCTATTCTGAAATTTCTCAAGCAGCTTCATGGTCTTCCAGGGGATCGAGCCAGGTGGGGCGGCAGCAAACGCACCGGGCTGCCCGAGGGTATGCGGCCATCGACCGGCGCGCGGGCCAGGGCAGGCCGGCCGGGGCGCCAGCAGCGCCCCGGGGCCTCGACATCAGACCTTGTAGTAGCGCTCGGCGCGCTTTTGCGCGCGCTCGGCCGCTTCCTTCGGCGTTTTAGACCCGCTGGCGGCTTCGGCCACCATGTTGGTGACGATGAAGTCGGCACCGGCACCGGCCGAGGCGTAGCCCAGCTTGCCCGCATAACCCGACGGCCGCAGGTTCTTCAGCGCATCGCGGTAGGGCGTGTGCTTGGGGTCGACCGTCCAGACTGCCGTCTTCTCGTAAGCCACCAGCGGCTGCGCGATGTAGCCGCCCGCACCCGTCAGCCAGGGATCGAACTGTTCTTGTTCCATCATGAAGCGCAGGAACTCCTTGGCCGCATTCGGGAACTTGGTGTACTTCATCACCATCTGGTTGAAGAACAGGTGCGACTCGGTCGGCACGCCCACCGGCCCGATGGGGTAGTTGGCGTGGAAGATGTCTTCCTTCAGCGCCGTGACCTTGGGGTCTGGCTAGGTCTTGGTCGCGTAGTAGATCGAGATGCCGTTGTTGGTGACGCTGACCTGGCTGTCGAGGAAGGCCTTGTTGTTGTTCGGGTCGAGCCACGACAGCGTGCCCGGCACGAAGGTGGCGTACATCTCCTTGGCGTACTCCAGCGCCTTGATCGTCTCGGCGCTGTCGATCACCACCCTGTTGCTGGTGTCGACCAGTTGGCCACCGTGCGACCAGATCAGCCAGTTGGTCCACAGGCCGTCTCCGGTGGCGTTGCCCAGCGCAAAGCCGCCCGGCGTGCCCTTTTCCTTCAGCGCCTGCAGCATCTTCAGGAAGCCGCCGGTGTCCTTGGGGAAGGCGTCGAAGCCGGCCGCCTTGAGCATGCTCTGGCGGTAGACCATCATCGCGCCGGCCGCGCCCAGCGGCACGCCGATCCACTTCTTGCCGTCGGGCCGCAGGTAAGTCATGCAGGCCGGGTACCAGCCACCGTACTTCTTGCCGAGGTACTCGCAGACGTCGGTGACGTCGAGCAGCTTGTCCGGGTAGAGGTTGGCGTCGTCGTTGGTCGACAGGATGATGTCGGGGCCGGCGCCGGTGTTGGCGGCCACCGCCGCCTTCGGGCGCACGTCTTCCCAGCCCTCGTTGTCGACCCGTACCTCGATGCCGGTCTTCTCGGTGAATTTCTTCACATTGACCATGTAGGCGTCGATGTCGCCCTGCACGAAGCGGCTCCAGCGCAGCACGCGCAGCTTGGCGCCTTTCTCGGGCTTGAGGGCCAGCGTCTGCGCGTGCACTGCAGGGGCCATCACGGCAGCCCCGGTGCCCACGGTGGTGGCGACGGCGATCCCGGCGGAACCTTCCAGGAATTTGCGGCGATTGAACTCGGTCATGGGTTGTCTCCTACTAAGGTCGGTCGGGATGTCACGCGGGAAGGGTGGGCGGCATCGCGGCAGGGCGGGCCGCGCGTGTCGTCGTTCAGGCGGCCAATCGCTGGCCGGCTTTCTGGTCGAACAGGTGGGCACGCAGCGGGTCGGGCTGCAGGCGGATGGTGCTGCCGGGCGCGAAATCATGGCGCTCGCGAAACACCGCGGCCAATTCGATGCCGTCATGCCGGCAGGCGATGAAGGTGTCCATGCCAGTGGGCTCCATCACCACCACCTTGACGGGGATGCCCCCCGCGTCGGCCAGCGTCATGTGCTCGGGGCGGGTGCCGTAGACCACCGGCTGGCCGTCGACACCGCCCGCATCGGGTGGCGCGGGCAGGCGGGTGCCGTCGGTCAGTTCGACCTGCGCCGTGCCACCGCTGCGGCGCAGCGTGCCGGGCAGAAAGTTCATCGCCGGCGAGCCGATGAAGCCGGCGACGAACTGGTTGGCCGGGTGGTCGTACAGCTGCAGCGGGCTGCCGGTCTGCTCGATGCGGCCGTCGCGCATCACCACGATCTTGTCGCCCATGGTCATGGCTTCGATCTGGTCGTGGGTGACGTAGATCGAGGTGGTCTTCAGGCGTTGGTGCAGTTCCTTGATCTCGGCACGCATCGCCACCCGCAGCTTGGCGTCGAGGTTGGACAGCGGCTCGTCGAACAGGAACACCTGCGGGTCGCGCACGATCGCGCGGCCCATCGCCACGCGCTGGCGCTGGCCGCCCGACAACTGGCGCGGGTAGCGGTCGAGCAACGGCGTCAGCGCCAGGATCTCGGCGGCGCGCGCGACCTTGCTGGTGACGGTGGCCTTGTCCTGCTTGGCCAGTTGCAGCGAAAACGCCATGTTCTCGCGCACCGTCATGTGCGGGTAGAGCGCATAGTTCTGGAACACCATCGCGATGTCGCGCTCTTTCGGCAGCAGGTCGTTGACGCGGCGATCGCCGATGCGGATCTCGCCGCCACTGATCTGCTCGAGCCCCGCGATCATCCGCAGCAGCGTGCTCTTGCCGCAGCCCGACGGGCCGACCAGCACGGTGAACGAGCCGTCCGGAATGTCGATGTCGACCCCGTGCAGGATGGGCACGTCGCCGAAGTTCTTCTTGACTGCCTGGATCGTGACGCTCGCCATGCCTTGGGTCCTGAAGGTCGCCGGGCGAAGGCCGCCGCTTGAGTTGGGGGGATGTGCCGCGCCGACGCGCGTCGCTGACGCAGTGTGTGCAATGCGGAGGCTGGTCACCATCCGGGCAAACCGTTAGGCCGTGGCGGCGGAAAATTTGTATGATGATCTGACAACCATGCCAATTTTTACGCCGCCTGCGGGGCCCCACGGGCAATTTGAAACCCGCCCCCGTCAGCTGGTTTCCGGACGGCTCTCCGACCAGCTGGCCTTGCTGGTCGGTGACCAGATCGACGTCGGCACCTTGCGCCCGGGAGACCGCCTGCCCACCGAGCAGCAGCTGGCCGCCGCGCACGGCGTGTCGCGCACCGTGGTGCGTGAAGCCATGCATCAGCTCAAGTCACGCCAATTGGTGGTGGCGCGTCAAGGCTCGGGCGTGTTCGTGGCGCCCAAGCCGACCAACCAGCCGCTGGCGTTCGATCCGAAGGTGCTCGATTCGGTGCAGGACGTGGTGCACGTGGTCGAGGTGCGGCGGGTGCTTGAAGGCGAGATGGCTGCGCTGGCCGCCGAGCGTGCCAGCCGGGCCCAGGTGGCGGCCATGCGGCGGGCGCTCAAGGCCATCGATGCGGCCGCCGCTGCCGGCCAGGACGGCGTGGCCGAAGATTTGGCGTTCCACCGCGCCATCGGCGAGGCCACCGGCAATCCGCAGTTCAGGCTGCTGATCGGCTTCTTGGAGCAATACCTGCTCGACGCCATCCGCATTTCGCGCGGCAATGAGGCCCGGCGGCTCGACTTCATGGAAGCGGTGCGGCTGGAGCACCTCGACATCGTCGACGCCATTGCCGTGGGCGACCCGGCCCGCGCGCGAAGGGCCGCCTGCGCTCACCTGTTGCGCGGCGAACAGCGCCTGGTCGAAGGCGGCGTCATTTCAGGCCCGCGGTGCAAAGCACCGCGGGCCATCAAACCCACCCCTTGAGGAGACTCCCATGAAACTGCTGATCACCGGTGGTGCCGGCTTCGTCGGCGCGCGGCTGGCGCGCACGCTGTTGCAACGCGGCCAGATCGACGGCTGTGCCATCACCCGCATCGTGCTGGCCGACCAGGCTGCTGCACCGGCCGACCTGTTGGCCGACGCGCGCATCGAGGGCCGTGTCGGCCCGCTGCTGGCACACGTGGCCGCGCTGCATGACGAGGCCCTGGACGGCGTGTTCCACCTCGCCTCGGCGGTGTCGGGCGAGTGCGAGGCCGATTTCGACCTCGGGCTGCGCAGCAACCTGGACAGCACGCGCGCGCTGCTCGACGCGTTGCGTCACCGCCAGGCGGCCGGCACGAATCGCGGCGCCACGCCAGCCAAGCTGGTGTTCAGCAGCTCGGTGGCGGTGTTCGGCCCCGATGACGCCGTCGCCATGCCTGCCATCGTCACCGACACCACGCTGCCAGCGCCGCAAACCAGCTACGGCGTCCAGAAGCTGATCTGCGAGCACCTGGTGGCCGACTACACCCGCAAGGGCTACATCGACGGCCGCAGCGCGCGGCTGATGACCGTCACTGTACGGCCGGGCCGGCCCAACGGCGCCGCGTCGTCGTTCTTCAGCGGCATCATCCGCGAGCCGCTGGCGGGGGTGGAGTCGATCTGCCCGGTGGCGCCCGAGGTCTCCCACCCGGTCAGCAGCCCGCAGCGCACCGTGGAAGGGCTGATCGCCGTCTACGAGGCCAGCCGCGCCGCCTATGGCGGCCGCCTGGCGCTGAACCTGCCGGCGCTCAACGTCACCGTGGCGCAGATGCTGGCCGCGCTGGAAGACGTGGCCGGCCCGGCCGTGCGCGCCCTGGTGCGCTTCGAGCGCGATGAGCGCATCGCTGGCATCGTGGCCAACTGGCCCACCGGGGCGCGTGCCGACCGGGCCACTGCGCTGGGCCTGAAGCCCGAGTCCAACTTCGCCGACATCATCCGGCAGTACATCGCCGACCAGTCCGGCAACCCCGCTGCGTTGAAAGGCATGGCATGACGCCCCCACGCTCATTGCATTCACTACCCCCCAAGGGGGCGGACAGCGCCCTTCGGGCGGCCGGGCGGGCGCTGCCATGAACGTGATTGACCTGAAAGGCCGCGTAGCGGTCATCACCGGCGGCGCCCAGGGCATCGGTTACGCCACCGCGCAGCGCATGCTGGCCTCGGGCGCCAGCGTGGTGCTGTGGGACATCGACGCGGCGCGCCTGGCCACGGCGGTGCAGGCGCTGTCGACCGATGGCGTGGTCAGCGGCGACACGGTCGAGCTCACCGACGAGGCCGCGGTGGCGGCCGCCACCGCGGCCACCGTGGGCCGCCATGGCCGTATCGACATCCTGGTCAACAACGCCGGCATCACCGGCGGCAACGCGCCCACCTGGGAGCTGTCGCCCGCGGTCTGGCGGCAGGTGGTCGAGGTCAACCTGATCGCTCCCTTCCTGACCTGCCGCGCGGTGGTGCCGCAGATGATCGCGCAGGGCTATGGCCGCATCGTCAACATCGCCTCGGTGGCCGGCAAGGAGGGCAACCCCAACGCAAGCCACTACAGCGCCAGCAAGGCCGGGCTGATCGGCCTGACCAAGAGCCTGGGCAAGGAACTGGCGACCAAGGGCGTGCTGGTCAACGCGGTGGCACCGGCCGCGGCGCGCACCGCCATCTTCGACCAGATGTCGCCTGAGCACATCGGCTTCATGCTGGGCAAGATCCCGATGGGGCGCCTGGTCACGGTCGATGAAATCGCGGCGATGGTCAGCTGGCTGGCGTCAGAGGAGTGCAGCTTTTCGACCGGCGCGGTGTTTGATCTGTCGGGTGGGCGGGCGACCTACTGAGGCCCGCCGCACCGCAAACGGCTCAGCGCCGACGCTGGCGCCGCAAGCGGGCGCCGATGACCAACAGGCCCAGCGCCGCCAGCGCAAACCGGCCGGGTTCTGGCACTTCGGCGACAAACACCGTGATCGGCGTCATCGTGCCGGTGAACGAGCCGTTGGCGGTGAAGCTCAGGCCGGTGATGAAGGCGGTCGCATCAGCTGGGTCGAGGCCCGCCGACGTCTCGATGTCGGAGACGCGAAAGGCGCTGACCCCGCCCGGACCGAAGAAGTACTGGCTGCCCTGGGCCAGGCTCACGGATTGGGCGCCGGTCACGTCGTTGAAGGAAAGCGTGAACTGGCCGTCGCCGACGTTGGGCAGGATCACCGATGCGAAGTTCGGGTTGCCCTGGCCAGTGGCGTAGTCGTAGCCTACGGCGACGAACGGGTCGATGAAGGTGATGCCCGGGCCGACCTGGTCGATGTTGAAGTTGTAGACACCGTCGACGACCGTGGGCAGCGCAACATCCGGCGGGTTGTCGCCCGACAGCGGTGTGAAGGCGAAGAACGAACTGGACCGGCGCAGAATCTGGGCGTTGTTGCCGTTGAACGGCACGTCGCCGCGGGTGTCGATCAACTGCAGGTTGATCGTGTAGTTGCCACCTTCGCGCAGCGACAGGCCGCTGCTGAAGGTGCTGGGAATGTCGTAGAAGGTCGACGCGGCGCTGATGGGCACCGAGTGCACGACGTCGGCTTGGCCGTTGCCCTGCAGCAGCGACTTGTCATAGAGGTTGACGCGAAAACCATCCGGCACAAACCCACCCGGCACCTGCCAGGAGATCCGCGGTGTCAAGCCGCTGCCGGACAGCGTGACCGACACCGGGAAGGGCACGGCAGCCTCAGCGCCCACCAGGCTGGGGCCCGCGCGCAGCAGCGAGTCGGCGCCGCGGCTGAAGCGCAATGTCCAGGGGTCGAGCCGATTGGCATTGAACGGCGTGCTGCGGGAGCAGAAGTTGCCGTTGACGGCCAGCGGGTTGCAGAGGAATTGACCGACGTTGAAACCGCCCGATGAGGTAGCCCCCAGCGACACATCGGCCGAGCCGCCGACGATGTCGGCACCAAACTGGAAGCGGTCCCCCTGACCGACGCCGACATCGTTGGCGCCCCGCGTGTCGCGAAACATGTTGAGCGTGCCGGCGACCAGTTGTATCGGTTGCGCCCAGACGGGTGCGATGCTGCCCAACGTGGCGAGCACGGCTGCCGCGGTCCACTGGCGGGCGAAATGGAACGGGGTTGCGGTGATAGGCATCTGCGGTCTCCCTGGCGTCTCGGGCGTTTGAATGCAGAGACCTTGTACCCCAGTGCGCCCTGCAGCGCCATGCACATGGTCGCTATCGGCCCCACCGCCCGCCGTCTGAGTTAGGGGGGCTGCCGGCGGCCGGCCGCCCACTGCCAGCCGTCGGGGCCAGCGCCAGCGGGATTTGGGGGCACGCCGGCCGTCGCTCAGCCGCCGTGGCGCTGCCGCGCCAGCGCCGCACCTTGCACCAGCGCCGCCAGCTTGGCCTCGGCCACCGCGCGCGGCATCGGTGCC
The DNA here is from genome assembly GCA_038211805.1 of Burkholderiales bacterium. Taxonomy (GTDB): domain Bacteria; phylum Pseudomonadota; class Gammaproteobacteria; order Burkholderiales; family Burkholderiaceae_C; genus Pseudaquabacterium. The sequence goes on from JBBQVF010000020.1 coordinate 43,695, forward strand.
AGGCCGCAGTTGGTGCAGGCGATCAGCCGGTCATGCGGCACGAACTGCAGCGCGCGGCCGATCGTGTCAGCCACCTCCTCGGCCGTCTCGATCGTCTCGCTGGCCACGTCGATCACCCCGACCATCACGTCCTTGCCGGTCAGCAGCGCCATCAGCTCGGCCGGCACGTGCGAGTGGATGGATTCCAGGCTGACCTGGTCGATCGAGCTGGCGGCCAGCGCCGGCAGCACCTGCTCGTACTGCCGCCACTCGTCGCCCAGCGTCTTCTTCCAGTCGACGTTGGCGGGGATGCCGTAGCCGTAACAGATGTGCACCGCCGTCTTGCACGGCCGGCCGTTGGCGAGGCCTGCCTGGTGCAGGCCTTGCGCCGCGCGCTCCAGCGCCCTGACGCCCCAGTCGGCCGCGTCGGCCATGTAGACGTTGAAGGCCGGCTCGTCGAACTGGATGATGTCCACGCCGTCCGCCTGCAGCGCCAGGGCTTCGACGTTCAGCAGTTCAGCGAAGGCGAAGGCCAGCTTCACCCGGTCACCATAAAAACGGTCGGCCACTGTGTCGACGATGGTCATCGGGCCGGGCAGGGTGAACTTGATCTTGTGGCTGGTGTGGGCCCGCAGGAAACGCGCCTCGATGGCATGCACCCGGCCCTTCAATGCCAGCGCCGCGACCACCTGCGGCACCATCGCCTTGTAGCGGTCGGCGCGGATGCCCATCTCGACCTTGTGCTCGAAGTCGATGCCCGCCACCTGCTCCAGGAAGCCGTGCACGAAATGCTGGCGCGACATCTCGCCGTCGCCGATCACGTCGACACCGGCGTCTTCCTGCGCCTTGATCCACAGCAGCGTCGCGTCGAGCTTGGCCTGTGCCAGGGCATCACCTTCGGCCTGCCACTTGGGCCAGAGCTTGCCCGTCTCGGCCAGCCAGGCGGGTTTGGGCAAGCTGCCGGCGATGGCGGTATCGAACATCAGTGTCTCCTGGAGGTCATTGCGAACGTGCTGGCAGCATAGCCGGGCGGCGGTTGACGGCTCTTTGCTGTCGTTGCCGAATGCCCGCTTTTCACTGTTCGGCGCAGCGCGCCAGGCGGTACCCGGCAGCGTCGCTGGCTGGGTCGGTCGGCGCTGCGCACCGACTCCGCTGTGGTGCTCGATTCGGGGTCGCGCCGCGAAACTCGCTACGCGCCGTGCCGGCG
>JBBQVF010000021.1:0-44515 GCA_038211805.1 Burkholderiales bacterium
CTGATGACGCCGCCAGCGAAGGTCTTGTAGGTGTGCGCCAGGCTCAGGGTGTGGCCGTACTCGTGGGCCGCCGTGTCGGCCAGCATTTGGATGTAGGCGCCGCGCGCGCTGGTCTCGGCCGTCAGGTCCCAGAACTCCATGTGGGTGTCGGGATGCACGTTCACCACGCCGGTGAAGGTGATGTTGATCGCCTGGTCGAGCCGGAACGCCAGTTCGGCCTTGCTGTAGTTGGCCATGTTGGTGATCACGGTCTTCACCGTGTCACCCCCGCCGGCGGCGGTGAAGACGTTGTCGACGCCGCCAGCGGGCGAAGAAGTGCCATAGAGGCCCGACAAGGGGTTGCCGGCGGCGCTGTAGGTCGAGAACTTGATCGTGATGACGTCGCCGAACAGGCTGCTGCTGCCGGTCACCAGACCGGCCGCGTAGGGTGTGTAGTGGGCGTACACCGCTGTAGCCACCTCGTTGGCGATGGCGGCCCGTTCGCCGGGCTTGGCAGTGACACCGTCGTCTTCCAGGTTGTCGATCAGCTTGAGTTCGGCCGCGCTGACTTGGGCGTAACCCACGTTGGCGTCGCTGCCGGTGGCGATGGCGGTCAGCGCCGCTTCGATCGACGCCTTGTCGACCACCATGTACTGGGTTTCGGCCACCGTGCCGCGCAGGTTGACGCTGCCCGCCACCGTCGAGTCGGCCGGGTTCTTGACCTTGAAGTCGTCGGTCGAGACATTGCTGAAGAAGCCGGTGCTCGACGGGTCGAACCACATCTCGCCGAGGCTGCCGGCGTGGTAGAAATCGCTGCCGCCGAGCAAGCCGCCGCTGACCTCGATCTGCGGCTTCTGCGATCCGGCGCGGATCTCGATCGGGGCCACCCGCAGGTTGGTGCCGGCGCCGTCGCCGACCACCTTGGCGAACTCGGTCTGGCCGTCGGTGTGCTTGTCGTCGGTGGCGTCGACATAACGGGTGAGCAGGATCACTTTGGTGGTGGTGTGGGTGCTGCCGTCGGGCCGGCCGGTGACGACCTCGATCTTGATCGTGCTGCCGAACAGCACGTTGGTCTCGAAGTCCTTGATGCCGTTGGCCGAGAGTTCAGCGAAGGATTTGGCCGCCAGGTCAAGCGTGCGGCTCAGGCCGGTGCCGGCGCGCAGCACGAAGCTGTCGCCGGCGATGTTGACGTCACCGGTCTGCTTGAGGAACGCGCCCAGCGGGCCGTCGACCGTGACGGTGACCTGCACATACGGTTGCTTCTGGGTCGGCAGGTCGGGTGCCGGCGCCGGGCAACCGCTGGGGTCGGGCGGCACCGGCGGCGTGCCGGGCAGGGGGGGCGGCGCCTGCCACTTGATTTCAGGGAAGTTGAAGCCGCCGCCCTCGTCCTTGATCAGCCCCAGGGTCTGGCGCTGCAGCGGGTCGGCGGTGTCGCTGGGGCTGGGCACATGCGGCGGCAGCGGCGGCGTGGGTGCACCGCCGCAGCCACCCGGAGGCGTGACGCCATGCCAGCCCGGCGCGCGAACACCGGAGTCGGGGTCGGACACGACCGTCAGGCCGTCGGCCGACACGGTGGCCGTGCCGTTGATCACCAGCATGCCGGTGGTGTGGTCGAAGCTCAGGATGCTGAGCTGCGTGCCCGGCGCGGCGTTGAACACGTTCGGGAAGGTGATCTGCACCGGCTCGGCAAAGGTGGCCACGCCGGGGGCCTGGATCGTGATGTCGAAGGTGTGCTGCAGGATGCCGGGCGGCAGCATGTCGCGCACCAGTTCGGCCGGCACGGTGCTGATGCCGATGCGCGGGTTGGTGACGGCCCGGCCGTTCTCGCCGATCGCGCTGCCCGGGTTGATGGTCAGCGTCAGCGATTCGCGCTGGCTGTCCGACAGGTTGGGTGCGGCGCTTTCGTCGACTGTGATGACGGTGGCGACCGTGTTGCTGACCGGCTGCAGCACGCTCTCGGCCACGCGCGGCAGATACACCTCGACCCGGTCGGCATTGGCCAGCCGCTCGGCGTTGGACCCCATGCTGCCCATCAGCGTGTTGGTGATGCCGGGCTGCAATTGCACCGCCATCACCATCTCGGGGAAGAACACGCCGGCGGGCGCGTTGGTGGCGGTGCGGCCGTCAACGGCGATCTTGACCTCGCCGGCGGGAACGCCGGTCAGCGTGAAATTGCCGTTGGCGTCGGTGAAGACGAAGCGGCTCTCCTGGCCCAGCACATAGACCTTGGCGTGGGCGATCGGGTTGACGAACACGTCGTCGACGGTGTGGATGATGCCGTCGGCGCCGCGGCGGATGTCGTCGAAAGTCATCGGCAGCAGGTCGGCGCCAGGGTCGACCACCTTGCCGACCACCGTGGTGCCGGCCACCGCGGTGGTGCTGACGGTGGTGAAGCTGGCGTCCAAGGTGCCGCCGGCCGTGCCGTTGCCGTCGGCGTCGAGGAAGGCGCCATCGGCCGCGGCGCGGATCTTGGCACCGTCGACATGCAAGGTGATCTGCGAGCCGCCGGGCATCGGATCGGTGATGAACAGCCAGGCAAAGCTGCCGTCGGATGAGGGCACGATGGTGGCGGCCAGCACCGCGCCGCCAGGCCCGCTGGCGTAGAACGATTCGCTGGTCAGTGTGGCAGTGTTGACGGCGCGGCTGAAGTTGACCTGCGGGCGCTGGGTGACGCCGATGTCGGCGCTGCCGTTGGCGGGCGAGAGATCGCTGATCCGGAAGGCCGCCAGCGCTTCGACGGTGACGGTGCGCGTCAGCGTGCTGGCATTGCCCGCCGCGTCACGCGTGGTCACGGTGAGCGTGTGGCTGCCGATGTCGAGCCCGCCGATCGCCAAAGCCTGGTCGAACGCGCCGGTGGTGGCGTCGAAGGCCATGCTGCGCACGGTGCCGTTGTCGAAGCGGAAGTTCAGCTGCGTCAACGCCGACCCATTGGCGTCGGCCGTGCCGGTGAGCCGCGAGCCTGCGTTCAGCACGGCGCCGTCGGCCAGGCTGGTCAGGGTGACGGCGGGTGCGCGGGTGTCGAGCGTGAAGCCGCGGCTGAAGGCGGTGCTGGTGTTGCCGGCGGCGTCTTGCGCCACCACGGTGACGGTGTGCGCGCCGTCGGCCGTACCGTCCAGCGCCAGCGCGGTGGTGATGCTGAAACCGCCATCGGCGTTGAGCACCAGCGCCTGCGCGGCGCCGCCGTCGACGCTGTACTGCGCGCTGGCCACGCCCGACAGGTTGTCCAGCACCTGGCCGGCCAACACCAGGTTGGTCTTGACCGCGGCGGCCGTGTCGGGCGCCACGACCACCGGCGCCTGCTGGTCCTGCGTCAGCGCAAAGCGCGCCAGCACCGCGGCGCCGACCTGCTGGCCGATCACCGCACCCTGGGCATTGGCGAACGAGGTGTGGATGCCGCCGTAGATGCGGCTGACGCCGGCTTCGCCCGCGGCCTGGCTGAAACTGGTGAAGCTGCGGTTGACGCCCGGCAGCGTGGCGCTGTTGGTGGTGAAGGCGGTGGCGTCGCCGAAGGTGGCTGCCAGCACCTGGGCGGCCGCGGCGCTGAACGCCGAGTGACCGGAGACGTAGTCGGGGTGGGGCGGCGTGATCAGCAACGGGCGCCAGGCGGCGTCGACCGTGGTCGCGTCGTTGCCGTCCAGCGCGGCGTTCTGGATCGCGGTCTCGGGCCGCCAGAAGCCGTAGGTGTACTTGCTGTCCCAGCAGGCGATGGCCGCATCGGCCAGCGCCACGTTGAGCTGGGCGAACAAGCGGGCGTTGGCCGAAAGGCTGTTGCCCTCGGTGGCGGCCACCTGCGCGGCGATCTGGTTCCAGTGGCCGGGCGGCGTGTAGCTGCCGGTGCCGTCGGCCCAGAACAGCGCCTGCTGGGTCTGGTCGGCGCTGCGGTCGGTGCTGGTGGCGCTGCCCAGGCGTTTGACTTCCTCGATCGCCGTCGCGTAGGCGGCGGTGTCCAGCGCAGGCGGCGGCGGGGCGCGGAACGCGCCCGGCGCGCTGATGGCGAACGGCGTGACGTTCTTCCACTGCGGGTTGTCGGCGACGTCGAAGACCGGCCCGGTTTCGCGCCACTGGCCCAGCGCCGTGCTGCCGGGGAAGTCGATGAAGGCCTTGGAGCCGTCGTTCTGCCGCGTTGCCATGACGGCGTCGGCCACCGCCAGGCCGAGTGCGATGCCGGTGTCCTTGGCCGCCCCACCGGAGATGGTGGCCAGGCTGCTGGCCAGGCCGTTGTCCAGCGTGCTGCGCTGGCCGGGGTAGGTTAGCGACAGGATGCGGTGCGCCGCCACGGCCACCGCCGCGTCGGCCGATACCGCGCCGCTGACGCTGCGCTGCACCAGGTAGGCCGGCGTGCCCTGGATGGCGGCCAGCGTGTCGTAGACCGCCAGGCTCAGCAACGCCAGCGTGCGGGTGGCCACCGGCGGGTCAGTCACGTCGAGCTGGATCGCCCGCAAGGCACGGCTGTTCCAGTCGAGCACGGCATCGGTGCCGGTCTGCACCACCCGGGTGACGGTGTCGCTGAAGCTGCTGCTGTTGCCGGCCAGGTCGGTGACCTGCAGCGTCAGCAGGTTGGCGCCCAGTGCCAGCGCGACGCCGGGCAGCTGGAACGCACCGCTGCCGCTGGCCGTGGTGGACAGGGATTGCGCCGCCAGGCTGACCGTGGCGCCGGGCTCGGCTTGGCCGCGCAGCACCGCCAGGGTGGCGCTGGTGCGGCGGTCGTCGCCGTCCAAAGCATCGGTGGCCGACAGCGCAAAGCTGCCCGCCGCGGGCGCTGCGGTGTCGAGCGTGAAGGCCAGGTCGAGCGGCGTGGCGGCATTGCCGGCGGCATCGAGTGCCACCAGGCGCAGCAGGTGCGCACCATCGGCCAGCGTGCCACCGGCCAGCGTGGCCAATTGCGGGGCGCTGAGGCTGAAGCTGCCGTCGGCTTGCAGCAGGTTGCTCAAGTCGGTGAAGACCGGGCTGGCGCCGCTGGGGTCGAGCACGGCGCGCAGCACGGTGGCGCCCACCGCGTCGCTGGCCCGGCCGGCGATCGCCACAGCGCGGGTGACACGGTCGCTGGCCGAGGCACCGGTGTCGGAGACCAGTGTGGCGCTCAGCACCGGCGCAGTGGCGTCGGCGTCGGTCAGCGTGCGCTGCACCGACAGGGTGGTGTTGCGGCTGTTGCCAGCGTTGTCGGTCGCGGTGAACGTGAAGGCATTGCTACCCAAGGCCAGTGCCACGCCGCTGAAGCTGACGACGCCGCCACCGATGGCCGTGGCCGTGACGGTGCTGCCGCCGTTGTTCAAGCTCACCAGTTGGCCGGCCGCTGCGTCGGCCAGCAGGGTGACGGTGGCTGCGGTGGTGGCGCTGTCGCCGAGCACGCCGCTGTCGAAGGCGGCATCCAGCCGCGCATTGGCCAGGGCTGGCGCCACGCGGTCGAGCTGGAACACCACGTCGACCACGGGCGAGGCATTGCCCGCCGCGTCTTCGGCGACCAGGCGCACGGTGTGCGCACCATCGGCCAGCGTGCCGCCGGCCAGCGTGGCGAGGTCGTTGGCGGTGATGTTGAAGCTGCCGTCCGCTTGCAGCGCACTGACCAGGTTGGCCGGCGCCGGGCCGGCGCCCACCGGGTCGAGCACGACCAGGAGTCGGGCCACGCCGACGGCATCGGTGGTGGTGCCGCGGATGGTCGGGTCGCTGGTGATGCGGTCGGTGGCGCTGGTGCCGGTGTCGGCGGCCAGCACCGCGTTGAGGGCAGGAGAGGTCGTGTCGGCATCTGCGCTGGTGCGCTGCAGCGTCAGCGTGCTGCTGGCAGCGTTGCCCGCCAGGTCGTAGGCGCTGAAGGAGAAGGTCTGGGTGCCCAGCGCCAGCGCGACGTTGGCGAAGCTGAACACACCGCTGGCATCGGTGGTGGCGGTGCGCAAGGTGTCGCCGGCCAAGCCCACGACCTGGCCGGGCTCGCTGTTGCCGAGCAGGGTCACCGTCGATCGTGTGGTCATGCCGTCACCGGCCACGCCGGTGTCCGACTCGGGCGCTAGCCGGAGATTGCTCAGCAGCGGGATCTGGTCGTCCAGCACGAAGCTGATGCTGGCGGGCGCAGAGAGGTTGCTGCCGCCGTCGCGGGCGCGCACCTGCAGCTGGTAGGCGCCGCTGGGCAGGTTGCCGCCGTTCAGTGCGGCCAGTGCGTCGCGCTCGATGCGGTAGCGGCCATCGCCGTTGCGGGTGAAGGCCACCGCCTGGTAGGCCGCGATGGCACCGAAGCGGGCCTCCAGGGCCGCCACCGTGCCCAGCTCGGTCACGTTGGCCAGGATGACCGGATCGGACGTGCGCCCGTCGCTGGCCGAATCGCCGGTGTCGGTGCGCAAGCTCAGCATCACCTCCGGCGCCAGCCGATCGGGCGGGACGAGTGAAAGTGCCGCCAACGTTGCCGGGTCGGTGGCCACGCCGGCGATCGACACGCTGGCCGGGAAACCCGACGCCACCACCACGGTGCTGCCCAGCAGCGCCCCGCCGACGCTGAACGAGTCGATCGCCGAGTCACCGAGCTGGCGGTCGTCGCCATCGAACGAGCGGCCATTGCCAGGGTCGACGCCGGTCAGCAGGTGGCTGTCGACCAGGTCGCCGGCCACACGTACCTTGGCCAGCTTGCCAGCGGCAAAGCGGTCAGCCGCGCTGCCGCTGCCGCCCGGCATGGCGTCGCTGCCCAGGTTGGCGCCCACCCGAAGGACCAGACCGCGGGCCGAGCCGTCGACCTGCAGCAACGCCAGCGATGCCACGCTGACCGAACCGGCGGCGTCCAGCCGGGTGACCAGCTGATTCAGCGAACTGTTGAAGTTGGCCTTCCAATCGGGTCCGGTCGATCCCGCCGACACGGTGTTGGCGGCACCCTGCACTTGCCACAACCCGCCAATGGCGCCGCCCACCTGGACGGTACCCAGTGCCTCGCCGGCGATGCCGCTGCCAGAGACCGACAGGTCGGCACGCAGGTCGCCAGCCACGCGGGCGCCCCGCAACGCCGCGACATCGAGCGAGGCGTGGCCGGTGTCCGACACCGTCCAGCTCGGGGCGAACAGCACCACGCTGGCGCCGGGCGCCTGCAAGCGGCTGTCGAGCGCAGCGCCGGTCTTGATGAGGGTCTCGCCGCTGCCCTGCAGTTGCAGGTCGGCGCCTTGCAGGGCGCCCAGTGCCAACGCGCCGACCGAGCCCTTGAACACGGCCGCGCCGCTCAGGTCGGCGGACTCCAGGTTGGCCGCTTTCAACGCCGCATCGACCTGGAGGCCGGTGAGCTTGACGCGGCCATCGCCGCCGGTGGCGTGCAGCCAGACACTGGTGCTGGCGTCGGTGCCGCTCAGCGTGAACAGATAGCCGCTGCCCTGGGCCTGCAGCGCAGCGCTGCCCGGGCCGCTGAAACTGACGCTGATCTGGGTGCCGTCGGCATCGGTGCCCAGCGGCGTGGCCAGGTTCAGGTTGAGCGTCTGGGTCTGGATGAAGTTGCTTTGCTCGGCCGGGGTCATGGCAGCCTGCAACTGCGCGCCCGCCACCAGATCGGCCGACATCAGGATGCGGGGCTCCAGTGCTTCGAAGTGCGGCCGCTGGGCGGGCTCGGCCACCCGGCGCCAGGCTGCCTTGCGCCGCGCCCACCAGCCCTGCAGCCAGGTGCTCAGCCAGCCGTTGACCCGGGCCACCAGGGCGAGCAACAGACGGCTGGGTGTCGCTGGGCGGCGTTGCGAAGGGGCGTGGGGCTTGCGCATGGTGTCTCCAGTGGCCGTGTGGCCTGGCTGTGTTGGTGCAGCGGGCGGGCTTGGCGTCGAAATGAGGCTGAAGCCCTGCGTGGCTGTTGGCGATGGCCCGAACCCCGCCCGACAGTTCGGTGGGCCACTAGGCTACTGCAAGCCCGCCTCTGCGTCATTGCGATTTGTCCGTACTGCGGTGGACTCGAATTCACTGGCGTTCGCGCCTAATATCCAGCCAACGCTGCATGAGCCGACAACAGCGTATTCGATCATCGGCACCCCGGCGCCCCCCGAAGCTGGGGGCTTCGCTGGCCTGCTGGTCGGCATCAAACTGTGGCGACCTCGGGGTTGCATGTGCGACCCCCCCCCCAAAGCTATGACATGCATCAAGGTGGCAATATGAATCAGACGACCCGGACGCCTGGCCTGCTTGCTGCGGCCAGCGCCATCATGCTGGGCACGTTGGTGGGCTGCGGCGGCGGCGGTGGTGACGATCCGGCGCCGGTGGTCAGCTACGACGTGCAAAAGGCCATCAAGAACCTGCCGGCGGTGGCGCGCAGCTACACCCTGGCCGGGACGGCAACCAACGGCAGCGCGCTGACGCTGACCTGGACCATCGCGCCGGTGGGCGTCTCGGTGTTTCCGCTGACCAACGCCGCCAGCCAGCGGGTCGATACCCGCATCGTCGTGCGCACTGCGACGCAACAGGAACTGGTCAACGGCGGCCAGCAATCGCATTTCAGCGATGCTGGGGTGGGGCTGGGCAGCGTGCGGGCCGACGGCAGTTGCTCGCAGGGCGAGAACCCGGCTTTGCCAACCGCCGCCGCGGTCGGTGCCACCGGCGACCTCGGCGGCGCCACGGTGTATGCCACCTGCTCGGTGAGTGCCCCGGTGGTCAACCGCATCACCGGCAACTGGACGCTCGAACAAGGCACCGGCCTGGTCTATCTGTGCGCCAACACGGTGCTGAACGATGCCGCCGGGGCCGTGGTGTCCCGGGAATCCGACTGCGTCGAAGTTTCGCCCGACGGCACGGTGGGCAGCCGGGCGCGCCTGACCCTCACCGTCGCCGGTACGGTGGTGGTCTTCAGCAACTGACCGGCCTGGCCGATGGCGCTGCGCGGCGGCCTGCCCGAGCGTCACTGCATCGCGGTGATGGCGCTGACCCTGGCCGCGCTGCTGCAGCCGGCCATCGCCATGGCCGGCTGCAGCAGCGTCGCCGACCCGCGGCCGCTGCGGCTGCAACTGCCTGACCTGCCGCTGGCGTTTGTCGGCACCGTGCGTTCGGTGCGCGGCGCCGAGGTGCGGTGGTCGGTCGAGCAGGCGCTGCGCGGTGCGCCGGGGCGCGAATTCGTCGCCATGCTGCCGTCCGGTGGTTGCGCCCAGCCGTTCAAGAGCGGTGAGCGCTGGTTTTTTGCCGGTGCGGCGCTGCACGATCCGTCGCGCCGCCTCGGCGATGCCGAGCGGCCTTTGGCCAGCCACCTGTCCCGTCTTGATGACCAGTCGTTGGAGCTGTCGGCATGGCAGCAGTGTGACGACACCACGCAATGTGTCGCCATCGACCATGGTTGCACGCTGACCGCCGCCCACCGCGACCACCGCGAGGCCGCCAGCGCGCGGGCCTGGGCCAAGGGGGGCGACCCCCGCAACCTGTCGTGTGTCAGCCCGCCGCGGGTCGAGACGGTGCTGGCCTGCGTCGACCGGCGTTGCGGCGCCTGGCAGCTGACGACGGCCGCCATACCGCGCTGAGCCACGCCGGGCAGCGGCCCGCGGTTCGCGGCTCGCGGCTCGCGGCTCACTGCTGCCGCACGGTCCGGCGCCGCCATGCGATGCCGGCCAGCATCGCCGGGACGAACCACAGCGCCTCGGCAGTGCCGAAGCACCTTGCCCGGACCGACCATCCGGGCCACCGCCAACCCCAGCCATAACCCAAAGTCGGTGCCGCAGGTCAGCGCCGCCGCGAGACGCCACGGGGCGCTGGCGGCACGGCCGCGGGCCGGGGGCTTCTGTACGCGGGTGTCGACAGTCAGGTCGGGCGATCGACTCCTGTCGACCAGCCCAGCCCGTTGCGGGCGGGGGCAAAGCGCGTGTGCAGTGTGCCGTTACCGCAGGGGCGGCCGCCACGACCAGGGCGGTCGTGGCGGCCGCGGCGACCCGCCTGCTAGCTGCGCAAGGTGCGGTTGAGCAGCGCCAGCGTGCGCTGCCAGGCCAGCGCCGCGGCAGTGGCGTCGTAGCGCGGCGTGGTGTCGTTGTTGAAGCCGTGCTGGGTGCCGGCGTAGTGGTGGGCTTCGTGGCGCACGCCGGCGGCTTTCAACGCGGCCTCGTAGGCCAGCCAGTCGGCGTTGATGCGATCGTCGTTGCCGGCGAAGTGCAGTTGCAGTTCGGCCTTGATGCCGGCCACCGTGTCCAGCGGCGGGGCGCTGCCGTAGAACGGCACCGCGGCGCGCAGGTTCGGCAGGCGGGTGGCCAGCAGGTTGGCGATGCTGCCGCCGTAGCAGAAGCCCACCACCCCGAGCCTGCCGTTGCCTTGGGGCCACAACATCAGGTGCTCGGCCGCGGCAACGAAGTCCTCGCGTGCCTTGGCCGGGTCGAGCAGGGCGAACATGGCGCGGGCCTTGTCTTCGTTGCCGGGGTAGCCGCCAAGCGCGCCCAGTGCGTCGGGTGCCAGCGCGATGAAGCCGTCCACCGCCAGCCGGCGGGCGATGTCCTGGATGTGCGGGTTGAGGCCCCGGTTCTCGTGCACCACCAGCACCAGCGGCAGCTTGGTGGTGATCTGGGCCGGCCGCACCAGCAGCGCGCGGATCTTGCCGCTGCCCTTGGGTGAGACCAGGTCGACCATCTCGTCGACGATGCGCGGGTCGGCCGGCGACACCTGCTGCGCACGGGCGAAATCGGGGCTCAGCGCGGTCAGCAACGCGGCGGCTCCGGCCATGCCGGCCACACCGGTGCAGCGCGCGGCGCCGTCGAGAAAGCCGCGGCGGTCGAGCAGGCCATGCACGTAGCGGTCGAACAGGTTCAGCACTGCGGGGTCGAAATCCTGCGCGGTCAGACGCCGCGGTGCCGTGGGCAGGGTTGAGGGCAGGCCGTCGGCGGGGTGGTCGTCCGGGGGGGTCATGGCGCTCACAGGTTGTCGATGTACATGCGGTTCCAGGTCGGGCTGATCACCAGCTGGTTGATGCAGGCATGGGCGGGCAGCTCGGCGATGAAGCGGATGGTGGCGCCCAGGTCGGCGGCTTGCAGCATGCGGGCACGGTCTTGCGCGCTGGGCGGCACCGGACGGCGGTCGAGGATCGGCGTGGCCACCTCGGCCGGGCAGATCGCGCAGGCGCGGATGCCGTTGACACCTTCTTCGATGTTGATCGTCTCGGTCAGCGCGACGACCGCGTGCTTGCTGCCGTTGTAGGCCGCGCCGGTCAGCTTGGGGTGGTGCACGCCGGCCCAGGACGAGATGTTGATGACCAGGCCGTCGCGCTGCGCCCGCATCGCCGGCAGCACGGCACGCACGGTGTAGAAGGTGCCGTCTAGGTTGATGCCGATCACGTTGCGCCAGCCGGCCACGGTCTGGTTCTTCCAGAAGCGGTCAGGGTTGTTCAGCCCGGCGCTGTTGATCAGGATGTCGACGCGGCCGTGCCGCGCCAGGATGCGTGCCGCCACCGCGTTCACCGAGTCGGCATCGGCCACGTCCAGCGGCTCGACCTCGGCCCGGCCGCCGGCTGCGGTGAGCTTGTCGGCCTCGGCGTGCAGCACGTCGGCGCGGCGGCCCGACATCACCACCGTGGCACCGGCCGCCGCCAGCGCCTGTGCGCCGGCCAGGCCGATGCCGGAGCCTGCCCCGGTGATCCAGGCCAGCTTGCCTTGCAATGTGCTCATGGCGTCGTTTCCTCAGCAGGGGCCAGCACGCGCAGCAGCCAGCGGTTCAAGTCGGTGATCTCTTGCGGACAGACCGAATGCTCCATCGGATAGTCGTGCCATTCGGGCGCGTAGCCCAGCGCCTGCAACGCGTCTCGCGTGGCCTGCCCGCGTGCCAGCGCCACCATCGGGTCGAAGCGGCCATGCGCCAGGAACAGCGGCAGGCCGCGGTTGGCCTCGCTGCGCTCGGCGGCGGTGCTGGCGGCCAGCGGCAGGTAGCCCGACAGCCCCGCCACGCCGGCCAGCCGCTGCGGCGCGCGCAGGCCGGTGAGCAGGGCCATCGCGCAGCCCTGCGAGAAGCCGATCAGCACGGTGCGTGATGGCGGCACGCCGCGGCTGGCCTCGCGGTCGATCAGCGCCTGCACCCCGGCCATCGACGTGCGCAGGCCGGCTTCGTCTTCGCGGCGGGTGCCGCCCAGGTCGTCCAGGCCGAGGATGTCGTACCAGGCGCGCATCGGTGCGCCGCCGTTGATCGTCACCCGGCGCACCGGCGCATGCGGAAAGACGAAGCGCACCGCTCCGACAGCCGACAGGTCCAGCTGTTGCGCGATCGGCACGAAATCGTGGCCGTCAGCGCCCAGGCCGTGCAGCACGATCAGGCTGGCGACCGGGTTGGGGCCGGTCTGGTGTTCTAGGGATTCGAGGCTCATGGCCGGCAGCATAGCGCCGGTCGGTGCCGCCCCTGCCAGCGGTGGGCAACCTGCGCGTCGTCGTGGCGATCGAGCAGCCCGTGGTGATGGGCTGGTCGTGGAAGTCCGACACCCAGGGGCGAAGACTCCCCAGAGCGCGCGATCGTGGCTTTTGCCGGTGATGCCAGCCCGGTGAAGATGGTGGCCGTCAGCACGAGCGCCGCCAGCCTGGGCAAAGGCCATCGAGCAGGCGCAACCTGGCGGCCAATGACCACCGTTGACGGCCGATGACCGGCACGGCCGGCAGCCGGCGACGACGCGCTTCTTTGCTGCGGTCCTGCCTTCGATCAAACTCGGCAGGTTAGCCCGTGCGCGTCCAGGGTCGATACTTTGCCGCAACTGCAGCCGCTTTCAGGCAAGCCGGGCCCGCCACCAACCGTTGAGAACCGTGTTTCATGTCGTCCTTCGCCAACCGCACCTTTGATGAAATCCAGCTGGGCGAAACCGTCACGCGCTCGCACCGGCTGACCCGGCCTGAACTCCAGACCTTGTCCTACCTCACCGGCGACGTCGACCTGTTCCAGGCCGACGCACCCGTCATCGCAGCCGCCGGCCAGACGATCCAGGCCTTGGCAGCCGAGGTGATCCTGGCTGCGCTGCTGCACCGCGATCTGCCGGGGCCGGGCACGCGGGTCCTGGTCAAGCAGCTGTGCTTCTCGGGCTCGGTGGCCGTGGGCGACGAGATCGTCGGCACGGTGACGGCACGGGCCAAACGCGAAGCCGGGTTCGAGGTCGACTTCGACTGCCAAGTCACCCGCAACGGGGATGTTTTGATCGCCGGCACGGTCTCGGTGGCCGCGCCCACCGAGCGCATCGAATACCACAACCTGGTCACACCCGAGCTCGTGCTGCGCCACAACGACGCCTTCTCGCGCCTGTTGCAGCGCTGCCAGGGCCTGCCGCCGGTGGTCTGCGCCATCGTGCACCCCTGTGACCATGACGCGCTGTGCGGTCCGATCGAGGCCGCCAAGCTCGGCCTGATCGACCCGGTGCTGGTGGGGCCGGAAGCCAAGATCCGCGCCGTGGCCGAAGCCGCCGGTGTCGACCTGACACCCTACCGCATCGTGGCCACCGAGCACAGCCACGCGGCTGCCGACAAGGCCGTGGCAATGGCCCGCGCCGGCGAGGTGCAGGCGCTGATGAAAGGCAGCCTGCACACCGACGAGTTCATGGCCGCCGTGGTGGCGTCGGCCACCGGGTTGCGCACCAGCCGGCGCATCAGCCATGTCTTCGTGCTCGACGTGCCGGCCTACCCGCGCATGTTGCTGATCACCGATGCGGCGATCAACGTGGCACCCGATGTCGCCGCCAAGGCCGACATCGCCCAGAACGCCATCGACCTGGCCCATGTCCTGGGCATCGCCGAGCCGCGGGTGGCGATCCTGGCCGCGGTGGAAACCGTCAACCCGGCGATGCAGGCCACCATCGACGCGGCCATGCTGTGCAAGATGGCCGAGCGCGGCCAGATCACCGGTGGCCTGCTCGACGGTCCGCTGGCCTTCGACAATGCAGTGAGCGAGGAGGCCGCCCGCACCAAGAAGCTCCATTCACCGGTCGCCGGCCGCGCCGACATCCTGCTGGCGCCCGACCTCGAGGCCGGCAACATGATGGCCAAGCAACTGCAGTACCTGGCCGGCGCCGACAGTGCCGGCATCGTGCTCGGCGCGCGGGTGCCGATCGTGCTGACCAGCCGGGCCGATTCGGTGCGCTCGCGGCTGGCGTCGACCATCGTGATGGCGCTGGTGGCCGGTGCGGGCCGGCGTGCGGCGGAGGGCGCCACATGAGCCTGCCAGGCTGGCCCAAGGGCGGCTACCGCAGCGCGCAGCATGCAGGTATCCCCGTCGGTGGGCCGCCGGGCATGCCGCCGAACACCGGCGCCGGCCAGTCCGGCGTGGCGGTGATCAACGCCGGCTCGTCCAGCATCAAGTTCTCGATGTTCACCGTGGTCGACGGTGCGCTGCAGCTGCAGGCACGCTGCCTGCTGGAAGGACTGAACACCGCGCCGGAATTCGTGGCCAGGGACGCAGCCGGCGTCGAACTGGCCCGCCAGGGCTGGGGCCCCGGTGTGGTGCTGGGCCATGCCGGCGGCCTGCAGCATTTGCTGGGCTTCGTGCAACAGCAGTTTCCGCACCTGAACCTGCTGGGCCTGGGCCACCGCGTGGTGCACGGCGGCCAGCACTTCATCGCGCCGATCCGGCTGGACACCGCCGTGGTGCAGACGCTGAAGACGCTGGCGCCGCTGGCCCCGCTGCACCAGCCGCACAACCTGGCGCCGATCGAGATGGCGCTGGCCAGCGCACCCGACTTGCCGCAGGTGGCCTGCTTCGACACTGCGTTTCATCGTGGCAACCCCGAGTTGGCACAGATGTTTGCGCTGCCCTACCACTTGCACGAAGCGGGCGTGCGCCGTTACGGCTTCCACGGCCTGTCCTACGAATACATCGCGTCGGTGCTGCCGACGCTCGCACCGCAGGCCGCCGCCGGCAAGACCGTGGTGCTGCACCTGGGCAATGGCGCCAGCGCCTGCGCGATGCAGGCCGGCCGCGGCGTCGCCAGCACGATGGGCTTCACCGCGCTGGACGGCCTGCCGATGGGCACCCGCTGCGGCAGCATCGACGCCGGCGTGCTGCTCTACCTGATGGACCAGCGCGGCATGAACGCCCGCGCCATCGAGGCGATGCTTTACCACCAGAGCGGCCTGCTGGGCGTGTCGGGCCTGTCGAGCGACATGCGCGTGCTGCTGGCCAGCGATGCGCCCCGTGCCAAGGTGGCCGTCGACCTGTTCGTCTACCGCATCCAGCGCGAGATCGGCTCGTTGGCGGCCGCGCTGGGTGGCCTGGACGCGCTGGTGTTCACTGCCGGCATCGGCGAAAACTCAGCCGAAGTGCGTCGCCGTGTGGCCGCCGGCCTGGGCTGGCTGGGCGTGGCGCTGGACGACGCGGCCAACCAGGCCGGGCTGCCGGCCATCGGCCGTGCGGGCAGCCGCTGCCCGGTGTGGGTGATCCCCACCGATGAAGAGCTGATGATCGCCCGCCACACGCTGGCCGTGCTGGGCATCGGCACCGCGACGCCCGCATGATCCAGGCCATCAACAGGCCGCGCTCCGCCGGGGCGGTAGGGCGTCTGCCGAAATCAGGTCACGTCAGGTTGGCGCGATGGGTTGCGTCACGGGCGACGTCACGGGCGGCTTGACGGGCTGCGTGACAGGCTGCGTGACAGGCTGGATGACGGGCGCCGTCCGGGCAGAACGCCGACCGCCAGTTTCCAGACCCGCCAGGACAGGACGCCCCAGCGCAGCAGCTTGATGATGCGCACGTGGCGCAGGGCCACCAGCGCGGCGAGCGAGGCGGCCACGCTGGCCACCGCGCCCACCTTGGGCATCGACAGCCAGGCCCGCGCCTGACGGTAGGCACCCACCAGCCGGTCGGTGCGGTCGCCGATCTGGTCGATCGCGATCATGGCCTGGTGGCGTGCCAGCGTCGACGCCAGCAGCAGATCCTGCTTGCGCCGCGTGCGCTGTGCAGGTGTCAGCGGCAGCCGCGCTGTCATGGCGCTGCCGGTGGCTCGCTCAGCGCCCGGCTGTCTTCGCGCAATTCTGCGATCGACGAGTGGAACAGGCTGGAGCCCAAGGCCATCAGCTGCCGCAGCCGCAGCACGCCCCACGCTGCCAGCCCGAGGAAAAGCGCCGCGAAGCCGCCCAGGGCCAACAGGCGGTGGCTGTCCCACAAGGCCAGGGTGACGAACAGGGCCACGAACACCAGCGCGAAACAGCCGAGGAAGGCCGTCACCACGGCCCACACCAGCATCGCGGCGATGCGTTCCTTCTCTTCCTGGACCTCGATGGCCAACAGTTCGAGCCGTACCCGGCCGAGCGCGATCGCCGACGCCGTCAGGCGTCTGAACATGCCGGACGGGCTCGACGGAGGCGGTGGCATGCCGGTCTAGTGCTGCGCGCGCGAGGCGGGGGCGGTCAGGCCGGCGCTCAACGGCGGCCGATCAGCACGCCGATGGCCACACCGATGGCCGCCGCCGCGCCCACGGCTTGCCAGGGGTGGTCGTGCACATAGTGGTCGGTCGCGTCGGCGGCGCGCCGGGCGCGGTCGGCGGCCTGGTGCTGTGCCTCGACCACGCGGGCCTTGGCCGCGTCGAGGCGGTCGACGATGCGCTCACGCAGCAGGATGGCTTCGCCCTCGGCCTTGTTCGTGGTGGCGCTGAGCAGCGCGTCGATGTCGCTCATCACCTCGCGGAAATCGGCGGCCAGCTTGTCTTTTGCCACAGTGGTGTCGGTCATGCGGAACTCCTTGGGTTTCGAGCTGAGATCGAGGCGTACCAGCCCCTTGCGTTTGGATGATAAACCTGCGGGTCGGCTGCGTGAATCGCGGCGCATGCCAGTGGATGCCGACCCATACCCAACCTCGCCGGTGGACGTTACATCGGCGGATGAACTTGCGTGTTGAGTTGGCTAAACATCCGGTCGGTTGGGTCGACGAATCCTGTTTCGCGATTGCTGCGTGTGCAGAGGCGGTCTGCGGCCCCGGTGACGTGCTGCTGGAGTCGATCGACCTCTCCACCGACCCGTCCCTGCGGGGCCGCATGAACCCCTGGCCGTCGTGCGCGCCGGGCTTCGTGGTCGGCCATGCGGGGTCGGTGCCGGTCCTGTCGGGGCTGACGGCTTGGGCAGGCATGCGGGTGGTGGGTACTGCCGGCAGTGACGACAAAATCGGTTCAGGTGCTGGACCGCTGCCGCTTCGGCGCCGCCTTCAACTGGCGCCGCCAGGGTCTGGACGATGCCCTGCGCACGCACTGCCCGCAGGGCATCGACGTCGAGGTCGACAAAGTCGGCGCAGCACAGTCGCCGGCCTACAGCAGCACCTCGATCAGGCAGGGCGCCCGGCTGGCATGGCCGCGTTGCAGCGCCCGGACCAGCGCGCCGGCCTCGTCGACCTGCACGCCCGGCACACCGTGGCCCCGCGCCAGCGCCACCCAGTCGAGGAAGGGCCGGTCCAGGGTCAGCATGTCGGTGGCCTTCTGGCCGCTGATCCTGGCGCCCACGCCCTGCAGCTCACCCTGCAGGATGCGGTAGGCGCGGTTGGCGAACACCACCACCACGATGGGCAGCGATTCGCGCGCGGCGGTCCACAACGCCTGCAGCGTGTACATCGCGCTGCCGTCACCGACCAGCGCCAGCACCGGCCGGCCCGGTGCGCCGATGGCCGCACCCACCGCACAGGGCAGGCCGTAGCCGATCGCGCCGCCCATGCCCTGCAGCCAGTCGTGCGGCGCGGCGTTGGCCATCAGCGGGCCGAAGGCGCGGCCGGTGGTCACCGCCTCGTCGACCACGATGGTCCGGGCCGGCAAGGTGGCGGCGATGGCCGCGGCCACCGATTCGGCGGTCAGCGTGCCGCTGGGAAGGGTCAGGGTCACGGGTGTGGTCCGGGCCACGGCCGGCGCCGCGGCATGGCCGGGCTTCGCGCCCAGCGCGTCGGCCAGGGCCTGCAGCGCCGCGGGCACGTCCTGTCGCGGCTCGGCCAGGGTCAGCAGCGAGGCGCCGGCCGGCTTCAGCCGCGACGGCTTGCCGGGGTAGGCGAAGAAACCGATCGGCTCGACGCTGCCGGCCAGCACCAAAGCCTGCGTGCCGGCCAGTACAGCCACGGTGGCGTCGACCGCATAGGGCAGTCGGTCGATGCGCGGCCGACCCTGGCCACCGGGCATGCGCGCGTTGTAGAACTCAGCCAGCACCCGGCAGCCGGTCTTGGCGGCGATCGCGGCGGCCAGTTGCTGTGCCCGCTCGTCCTGCGCGCCGGCGGCGCCCAGCAGCAGCACGGCCTTGGCGCCCAGCGCCTGCAGTGTGCGGGCCGCTGCATCGACCGCCGCCGATGGTGCGGCCGGTGGCGCCCCGGGCGCGGCCGCGCGGGCCGCCAGGCCGCCGGCGCCCCAGGCCGTGTCGGCTGGCAGCACCAGCGTGGCGATGCGACCGACCGCGCCGTCGCGGGTGGCCTGCACCGCTGCGGCGCCATCGGCACCGACCTCGGCCGCCGTCTGCGAACTGCGCACCCAGTGCGAGACCGATTGCGCGATGCCGGCCAGGTCGGACTTCAGCGGCGACTCGAACACCACGTGGTCGGTGGCGTGGTCGCCGACGATGTTGAGCACGCCCGACCGTGCCTTGCGTGCGTTGTGCAGGTTGGCCCAGCCGTTGCCCAGGCCGGGGCCCAGGTGCAGCAAGGTGGCCGCCGGCTGGCCGGTCATGCGCCAGTGGCCGTCGGCCGCGCCGGTGGCCACGCCCTCGAACAAGGCCAACACGCAGCGCACGCCCGGGATGCGGTCGAGCGCCGCCACGAAGTGCATCTCCGAGGTGCCCGGGTTGGCAAAACAGGTGTCGACACCGCTGGCAGCCAGCGTGGTGACCAGGGATTCGGCGCCGCTTTGATCGGTCATCATGAAGTCTCTCGGGGTGGCTGGGAGCAAGGGGCGTTGATTGTGGCGCGCAGCCGATGCGTCGCGCCGCACGAACTTGGCGCGACCATGGGCCACCAGACGGGACACCAGGCGCTCGCTGCGCTGAGGGGGGGTGCACCGGCCACTTCCTGTGGTTGCCACCCTGTCGCGCAACGCGATCGAGCATGCGTTGCTGCCGCAAGCCGCTGGGGCTGGACGGCGTCACCGTGGTGCACCGGGCCCGGCCGGGCCTGCGGGGGGCAGAACGCCGCTGGCGCGGCGATGCACTGCGGCGGCGCCTCAGGCGCCGTGGGCCTCTTCGTAGCCGTCCTGCCCGGGCAGCAGCACGCCGGCGATGCGGCCCTGTGCGTCCAGCTTGAACCGCGGGTGCAGCGGCGGCAGCCGGGTCTGCGCCACGGCATGCGCCAGCACGGCCGCCACGCTGTCGAAGGGCCGCAGCGATTCGACCGTGCTGATGGTCGCGAACTCCATCGGGAACTCGCCGCGCTTCAAGGCTGCCAGCGCCGCCGGCGGGTGCACCCAGGCCAGCGTGGTGGTCTCGCCGGCGTCGACCTCGGGCACCTGGCCTGCAGGCGCTCGGGCAACGAAGAACAAGGTGTCGAAGCGCTTGGCCAGCCCCACCGGTGTGACCCAGTGGCTCCAGGGTTGCAGCGCGCTGGTGGCCAGCGCAAGCCCCGCACCAGCCGCCAGTTCGGCCATGCTGTCGCCGGCATGCAGACGGCCCCGCAGCGGCGCCCAGCCGACCGCAGGCGCGTGGTGGTCGGCGGCGCCCAGCCACAGGCCGCACTCTTCGAAACATTCGCGCAGCGCCGCCACGGCGTAGGCCAGGGCCTGATCGCCCACCTCGGTCACCGCGCCGATGCGCTGGCTCAATTGCTCGGGCGGCTCGTCGCAAGCGGCCTGGTGGTGGTGGGCGCCATCGGCCGCGTCGACCGCGCCGCCCGGAAAGACATAGGCGCCCGGCATGAAGCTGGCCTGCAGCGAGCGGCGCACCATCAGCACCTCCAGCCCGAGATCGCCGTCTCGCACGATCAGGGTGGTGGCCGCCAGGCGGGGCGTGACGGCGGCGGGGTGCGGTGTGCGCAGGGCTGGAGTCCCTGGTTTGAACGAGTCCGGGCGAGGGCACTGGACGAGTTCCCATTTTGCCGGGGGTGACCTGCTGCGCAGGCGGCCTTGCCGGAGTTCCGTCGCCGGTGCCGGCATCGGCAGAATGCGCCGGGTCCGACCGCCCGCCATCCGCCCCATGTTCCGCAGCACACTGCATGACCCACCGTCAAATGGCCCGACCGTCCGCCCCGACCGCCCCGACCGCCCCGTCCGCCGGTTCTGCCCCCCACGCCGGGCAGGCCACGCGCCGGTGCTGCGGCTGGCTGGCGGCGCTGTGCTTGACGGCCGGCTGGCCGGTTGCCAGCCCCGCCCAGGACGAGGTGCCTTTCATCACCACACCCGATCCCGTCACGCTGACGATGCTGCAACTGGCCGGCGTGACGTCAAGCGACTTCGTCGTCGACCTGGGCTCGGGCGACGGTCGCATCGTGATCACCGCGGCCAGGCGCTTCGGCGCGCGTGGCCTGGGGGTCGAGATCGATCCGGCGCTGGTTGCCCGCAGCATCGACAACGCCCGCACTGCGGGCGTCGCCGATCGGGTCGAGTTCCGGCTCCAGGATCTCTTCCAGACCGAGCTGGCGGTCGCCCAGGTGGTCACCCTGTACCTGCTGCCCGAGGTCAACCTGCAACTGCGCCCGCGGCTGCTGGCGTTGGCACCGGGCACGCGCATCGTCAGCCACGATTGGGACATGGGCGACTGGCTGGCCGACCGGCGCGTCACGCTGAACGTGCCGGAGAAGACCATCGGACGCGACAAGACGTCGACCGTCTACCTCTGGGTGGTGCCGGCGCCGGTGCAGGGGCTGTGGTGCACGGCGGGCGCAGCGTTGACCATCACGCAGCGGTTCCAGGCGTTCTCGGCCATTTTGTCGACCACCGGCGAAGCAACGCCGCTGGCAGTGTTCGACGGCCGGGTGGAGGCCGATCATCTGCACGCCGGCGCCGGCGCCGGCGCCGAGGCCGCTGCCGCGCCGATCCGGCTGCGGCTGCTGGGCGATGGGCTGCACCTGGTCCGCGGCGATGGCCCGTCGCGCCGGTTTCAGGGCCGGCATTTCACGCGGGCCGGCACCGCGGGTTGCGGCTGACCGGGTGTCCGACACCTGCATCCGGCGGATCGGGTGCCTGGCGCATGGGCGCCAACCTGCCCGGCAAGCCGGGGGTGTTTCTGCCCTGTGCCGGCGGCCCGATCGCCCGGCCGGTCGATCGTCTGTTGCCCACGGCGGCGGCTGGGTGGCTGGGTGCGGGGCAGCCCTGTTTCCGACTCACGCCGCGCTGGCGGGTGCGGCGATCAGGCCGCCCGTCGCCACCCGCGGCGCCACGGCGCGCGACCGTCAGTCGTCATCCGGGCTCGGGCCGGTACCAGCGCGGGAAGAACTCGGCCACCTGCGGCCCCGATGACTTCAGCGCATGGCAGCCGTCGATGCTGAACGGCCGCTGCTCGGGGTCCTGCCTCAGCACGTTCCACATCGCCTGCAGCACGGCGCTGCCCATCACGCCGGCCAGTTCGTTCATGTGGGTGCAGCCGGCGGTGCGGCCGAACAGCCGGCGGATCGCGTCGCGGTAGCCGCGCGCCACCTGCACACCGACCAGCTGGCCGTAGTCGGGCGCGATCGTGCCGCAGGCCGCACCGTAGGGCCCGGCATCGGTGACCGCCTGCACGGCGACGATGGTGGCGGTGTGGTCGACCGTCAGGCGCAGCCACATCGAATGCATCGGCTCGCCGGGGGCCAGCAGGCCGCCGGCCTTGGGGATCGGCTCGGGCCAGGCGTCGGTGAGATGGCCTTCGATGTCCCACAGGCCGTCGGTGCGGGCGTAGGCGCTGACCTGGATCGATCGTTGGTGCGAGGCCGTGCGGGGGCAGACCGGTGGGGGCAGGGGCATGGGACGCGATGCGCAGTGGAGGTGAAATCGTCGGCAAGACTACACCGGCGCCAGCGCCGCCGGCTGTCGCGCCCGGGCCAGCCAGCCGGGCGCTTCAACGGCAACGCCCTGGAGCCGGCGGCGCGGCACCTGCGAAAATCGCCGGCCATGCCCGCCACCGACCCGACCCCGCTGCTGCACAGCGCCTTCTACCGCTTCGTGCCACTGGCCGACCCCGCCGCGGCGGCCTGGGCGTTGCGGTCGCTGGCGCAGGGGCTGCAAGGCAGCATCGTGGTCGCCGCCGAAGGGATCAACGGCACGGTGGCCGGCGCGCCCGCCGATGTGGCCGCCTTCGAGCAGGCCTTGCAGCAGGACGGGATGCTCGGCGGCGGGCTGCGCGGCATGGCCTTCAAGCGAAGCGCCTGCAGCACCGAGCCCTTCGGCCGCCTGAAGGTCAGCGCCAAGCGCGAGATCGTGGCGCTGGGCCTGCCGGGTGGCCCGGCCGGCCCCCGCGACGACGAGGGTGGTGCAGGTAGCGGTGCCGGCGCCGGAGCCGGTGCCGGTGCCGACCTGCCGCCGCCCGATGAGCTTGATGCCAGCCACCTGTCGCCGGTTGCCTGGCGCGCGCTGCTGGCCCGCGACGACGTGGTGCTGCTCGACAACCGCAACCACTTCGAGTACCGGCTGGGGCATTTCCGCGGCGCGGTCGACCCTGCTGTGCACCATTTCCGCGACTTCGTGGCCTGTGTGCAGGCCCAGGCACCGGCCTGGCGCGCTGCCGGCCGGCCGGTGGCGATGTACTGCACCGGCGGCATCCGCTGCGACAAGACGGCGCCCTGGTTGCGCAGCCTGGGGCTGGAGGTGCACCAGCTCGATGGCGGCATCCTGAACTACTTCCAGCAACTCGGCGACGCCCACCTCGACTGGCAGGGCGAGTGCTTCGTCTTCGACAAGCGCATCGCGCTCGACACCGGCCTGCGGGAGACCGCCACCACGGCCGAGCAGGTCTTCGACCCGGCCCATCCTGACGAGGCCTGGCGGCTGCAGCGTGCCCGGCGGCTCGATGGCCCGGCCTGAGCCGGCCTGGGCACCGCCGCACCGCGACCGGGTCGGCGCCAGCCGGGTGAAGCCGGCCACCCGCCATGCCTGCCAGTCGCTGTGGCGGGATCGCCAGGTGCACAAGGCCCACGAGGCGGTGGCGCCCTGGCGAGCCGCGCTGGCGCTGCCATTGGCCCGCCGCGGAGTAACGTCGGCCGCAACGCCTTGAACTGGAATCCCCATGACCGCCCTGGACGCCCTGAACCGCGAGTGCTTCTGCCTCAGCCTCGACCCGCCGGCACTGGCCCGGGCGCTCGATGTGGCACTGGGCCAGCCGGGGCTGTCGGCCCTGGTGCGCGAGCGTTGCCCCACCGTCTTTGCGGCCCAGCCGGTCTTCGTCGCGGCACCGCAGGTGCAGCGCATGGCCCAGGTGGTGCAGGCGGTGGAGGCGGTGGTGGCCCTGCCGGCCTTCCGCACGCAGGTGCTGGCCGCCGCACCGGCCATCGCGCGGGTGGGCGCCGAGGTGCTGGACGGCCCCCGCGGGGTGTTCTTCGGCTACGACTTCCACCTGGACCACGGCCACCTCGGCCTGATCGAGGTCAACACCAACGCCGGTGGCGCCATGCTCAACGCGGTGCTGGCCCGGGCGCAACGGGCCTGCTGCGCGGCGGTGGAGGCCATGCTGCCCACCGAGGCCGGCGCGCAAGCCTTCGAGCAGAACATCGTCGACATGTTCCGCGAAGAGTGGCGCCGGTCGGGCCGCAACCGGCCGCTGGCCAGCATCGCCATCGTCGACGAGGCGCCCGAGCAGCAGTTCCTGTACCCCGAGTTCCTGCTGTTCCAGCAGCTGTTCCAGCGCCACGGTCTGCGCGCGGTGATTGCCGATCCGGCATCGCTCGCCTGGCGCGACGGCCAGCTTTGGCACGGCGACCTGGGCATCGACCTGGTCTACAACCGGCTGACCGACTTCTACCTCGAGCAGCCGGCCAGTGCCGCGCTGCGCGAGGCCTGGGTGCAGCAGGGCGTGGTGCTGACGCCGAGCCCGCAGAGCCACGCGCTGTACGCCGACAAGCGCCATCTGGCGCTGTTCAGCGATGCCGCGCGCCTGCAGGCGCTGGGCGTGCCCGAGGTGACCCGGCAGGTGCTGCTGGCCCATGTGCCGCACACCGAGGTGGTGGATGCCAGCCAGGCCGACCGGCTGTGGGCGGCGCGCCGCGGCCTGTTCTTCAAGCCGGTGGCCGGCTTCGGCAGCCGCGCCGCCTACCGCGGCGACAAGCTGACCAAGCGGGTCTGGCAGGAGATCCTGGCCGGTGACTACGTGGCGCAGGCCCTGCTGGCGCCGGGCGAGCGCATCGTCGATGCCCGCGTCGGGGCCCCGGATGCCGAGTCCTGCCGCCGCGCCGGCGACGACTCTGCAGCCGCTCCAGTTGCCGCCACGGCGGTTGCCGGGCCCGTTGCTGAGCCCGTTGCTGAGCCCGCTGCTGAGCCCGCTGCTGAGCCCGAAACCCGGACCCTGAAGTTCGATCTGCGTGCCTACGCCTATGCCGGGCAACTGCAATGGCTGGCCGCGCGGCTGTACCAGGGCCAGACGACCAATTTCCGCACCCCGGGCGGCGGCTTTGCACCGGTCTACAGCAGCGCCGGCGCACTGGGCACGGCACCGCACGGAAGCCACCGCAGCCAAGCCACGCCGGACCATGCCAGCTTCATCTTCTTGCTGGCCGCGGATGGCGCAGTCCACCCGGTGCCGCATGCCCTTTACCTGGCCCTGGCCCGGGGCCTGGCCGATGCGCCGATGCTGGCCGGGCAGACGCTGCGGGTGGCCGACTGGTACGTGCGACTGAAAGACGGCGCGCCCGACCGACTGGTCAATGCGCAATACAGCCTGCTGCGGGTCAATGACAGCGGCCGCTTCGACCTGGCCGCGTCACCGTCTGCGCATCCCCAAGCTGCCGGCGCGGTGGCGGCAGGCGACGAAGACAGCTGGCCCACCGCCGATGAAGAGGCGCAGATGCGTCGCCTGCTGGGGATCGGCCCGGCCTACGACCCCGTCTGACGCGCCGCTGACCGGGGTGGGCATATTCAGACGCTGAAATCGGTGCCATGCGAATCCTCGGCGGCCGCAGGCATCGATGTCGACTTCGAGTTCGAGTTCGAGATCAGCGTCGAGATCGTCAAGGTCACGGACGTGATGGCGTCCTCTCCTGTGACCTGCTGTCGACGCCCCGGCCTGATGATTGACGACAAGCTGATCAGCCGACGCAGGTCTTGTGGTGGAGATGAGGAGGATCGAACTCCTGACCTCTGCATTGCGAACGCAGCGCTCTCCCAGCTGAGCTACACCCCCACAGACAGCGCAAATTCTAGCAGGCCGCCACAGGCACCGGCGTGCTGCTGATGACGATGGAGAATGCGGATCAACCCACTACAGATGGAGCATGCATGGCCCGACACGATGCTGGCTGGTTCGACGCGCAGTACAACAACCGCGCCCGGGTACCGGAGGCACCGGCGTTGTTGGCGCGCTGGGCCGAGGCCTCGGCGCTGGCCCGGTCGCGCATGACCTGCGCCCTCGATCAAGCCTATGGCGACGAGCCCGGTGAAACGCTCGATGTGTTCCCGGCGCGCGCGTCGGGCTCGCCGGTGCTGGTGTTCATACATGGCGGTTACTGGCGCGCGCTCGACAAGGCCGACCACTCGTTCGTCGCGCCGGCTTTCGTGCAGGCCGGGGCGATGGTTGTGGTGCCCAACTACGCGTTGTGTCCCGCGGTGACGATCGAGCAGATCGCGCTGCAGACCACCCGCGCGCTGGCCTGGGCGGCACGCAACGCCAGCCGCTACGGTGGCGATGCGAAACGCATCGTGGTCGTCGGCCACTCGGCCGGGGGGCACCTCGCGGCGATGCTGCTGGCCTGTCACTGGAAGCAGGTCGGCGCCGATCTGCCGCAGCGCCTGGTCCGCGGAGCGATGTCGATCTCGGGTCTCTACGACCTGGAGCCGGTGCGTCAGACCCCGTTCGTGCAGGCCGATGTCCGCTTGACGCCGGCGTCGGTGCGCCGCCTGAGCCCGGCGTTTTTTCGGCGGCCTCGGGGCCCTCTGGTGGCGCTGGCGGGCGGCCTCGAGAGTGAGGAGTTTTTGCGGCAGAACCAGCTGATCCGCGAGCAGTGGGGCATGGACAGCGTGCCGGTCTGCGAGGCGCTGCCCGGGCTGAACCACTTCACGGTGCTGCACGACCTGGTCGATCCAGCGGGCCGCACGCACGGCCATGCCTTGCAGTTGCTGGGCCTGCGCGCCGCTTGAACCCGGCCTGTCGCGGACCCTGCACTGACTATCAGGGTTTACCATAAAATAGCCAAGTGCTATTGCAGATATTGAGGCTTTGCATTGGCGCGGGTGTGCCTCGCCTGTTAGGGTTTGTGGGTTCCAGCCGCGGGTGCCGGGGCGAACACAGACCCGTCGATTGACATCCACATCCGAAAGGAGCTTCCCATGAGCTTGAAGGGTTCCAAGACCGAGCAGAACCTGAAGGACGCCTTTGCCGGCGAATCTCAGGCCAACCGCCGTTACCTCTACTTCGCCAACAAGGCCGACGTGGAAGGCCAGAACGATGTGGCGATGTTGTTCCGCTCCACCGCCGAAGGCGAGACCGGCCATGCCCACGGCCACCTCGAATTCCTCGAGGCGGTGGGTGACCCGGCCACCGGTTTGCCGATCGGCAACAGCCGCTTGAACCTCGCCGCCGCCGTGGCCGGAGAGACCCACGAGTACACCGACATGTACCCGGGCATGGCCAAGACGGCGCGCGACGAAGGCTTCGACGAGATCGCCGATTGGTTCGAGACGCTCGCCAAGGCCGAGCGCTCACACGCCAACCGCTACCAGAAGGCCCTGGACGCGCTGGTCGACTGACCTTCGCCCGGCCTGTTTCCTGAGCCAACCAAGGGGTCCGAAATGGCCCCTTGTTCATTGGTGCGGCGGGTTCCGCTTCCCGGCATCGCCACTGTTTGTCCAGCCAGCACCCGGAATCCCCGAGAGGCACCCCGATGAGCATCCGCGAAGGAAATCTCGAAGCTCCGACCCGGCATCCGCTGGACTGGAAGAACCCCGCGTTCTACGACAAGGATGCCTGCCTGACCGAGATGGAGCGGGTGTTCGACATCTGTCATGGCTGCCGCCGCTGCGTGAGCCTGTGCCAGTCGTTCCCCAATCTGTTCGACTTGGTCGACGCGACCGCGGACGGCGAGGTCCACGGCGTCCCGAAGCAAGCCTACTGGAAGGTCGTCGACCAGTGCTACCTGTGCGACCTGTGCTACATGACCAAGTGCCCGTACACGCCGCCGCATCCCTGGCAGCTGGACTTTCCGCACCTGATGCTGCGCGCCAAGGCCATCAAGTACAGCGCCGGATTGGTGGGCGAGGGCGAGAAGTTCCTGGCATCGACCGACGTGCACGGCAGCTTTGCCGGCATCCCGATCGTGGCCAAGACAGTCAACGCGGTGAACAAGACCCGGCTGGCGCGCGGCGCGATGGACAGCTTGCTGGGTGTGCACCCCGATGCCTGGATGCCCAGCCTGGCCGAGCACCGTTTCCGCTGGAGCGCTGCCAAGACCGGCAGCGCCGCGCAGGTCATCGACGGCCAGCGCACACCCGGCAAGGTGGCCATCTTCGCCACCTGCTACGTCAACTACAACGAACCCGGCATCGGCCACGACCTGCTGAAGGTGCTGGCGCACAACGACATCCCCTACGTCATCGTCGAGCAGGAATCTTGCTGCGGCATGCCCAAGCTGGAGCTGGGCGATCTGAAGGGTGTGGAGAAGCACAAGAACGCCAACATCCCGGTGCTGGCCAAGTACGCGAAGGACGGCTACGCCATCCTCAGCGCGGTGCCCAGCTGCACCCTGATGTTCAAGCAGGAGCTGCCGCTGATGTTCCCTGACGAGGCCGACGTGCAGCTCGTCAAGGATGCGATGTTCGACCCGTTCGAGTACCTGGTCGCGCGGCACAAGGACGGCCTTTTGAAGACCGATTTCAAGCGCGATCTCGGCAAGGTGAGTTACCACATCCCCTGCCACGGCCGGGTGCAGAAGATCGGCCGCAAGACCGAAGACATGTTCAAGCTGATCGGCCAGTCGGTGACGGTGACGCTCAACACCGTGGAGCGCTGCTCGGGCCACGCCGGCACCTACGGTGTCAAGACGGCCACCCACCCGGTGGCCATGAAGATCGGCAAGCCGGTGTTCAAGCTGATGGCCAAGGACGCGCCCGATGTCATCAGCAGCGACTGCCCGATGGCCGGCCACCACATCGCCCAGGGCATGGCGCAAGCCGGCACGCCGGCCAAGGCCGTGCAGCATCCGCTGAGCCTGGTTCGCATCGCCTACGGATTGGACTGACCCCATCATGACCACCCCCACCCCCACCACCATCACCCCGGCCAGCCTGCTGACGCTGGAGGCCTATTCGAAGATCCGCAAGAGCAGCAAGCCCGCCGTGATTGCCCATCGTCGGCTGCGCAGCGTGCATCTGGGCGAGCACATCACGCTGCAGTTCGAGGATGAGCAGACCATCCGCCGCCAGATCCAGGAAATGCTGTTCATCGAGAAAATCTTCGAGGAAGGCGGCATCCTGGGCGAGATCGAAGCCTACGCGCCGCTGGTGCCCGACGGCACGAACTGGAAGGCGACGATGCTGATCGAGTACCCCGACCCGAACGAGCGCAAGCGCGAACTGGCGCGCCTGATCGGGGTCGAAGACCGCATGTTCGTCGAGGTCGAAGGCCACGCGCGGGCTTACGCCGTCGCCGACGAAGACCTCGACCGCGAGAACGACGAAAAGACCTCGGCGGTGCACTTCGTGCGGTTCGAGTTTGCACCTGCGGCACGCGAGGCGGTGCGGGCCGGGGCAGCCGTCAAGCTGGGCTGCGACCATGCCCATTACCCCGCGCACATGACCATTTCGCCCGAGACGCTGGCCACGCTGGCCGGCGACTTGAAGTAGGTCGGTTCAAAGCGCCGCAGCCGAAGCCGAAGCCGAAGCGGCTGCCGCCGCACGCTGGCGCCGCAGCGCCCGCCAGCTGTCGAGGCTGTAGATCGCCAGGGCCGCCCAGATCAATACGAAGCCGATGCCCCGGCCGGTGCTGAAGGGCTCGTGGTACAGAAAGATCCCCAGCAGGAACTGGATCGACGGACTGAGGTACTGCATCAGTCCCAGCGTGGCCATCGACACCCGCCGTGCGGCCGATGCAAACAACAGCAGTGGCACGGCGGTGAACGGGCCGGCCAGCAGCAGCCACAAGTCGGTGCGCCCATCGCCCTGGCCGAACACACCCTGGCCCTGCCAGGCCAGCCAGACCAGGCCGCCGACGGCCAGCGGCGACAGCAGCGCGGTCTCGAGCGCCAGGCCTTCGATCGCGCCCAGCGTGGCGGTCTTGCGCAGCAAGCCATAGACGCCGAAGCTCAGCGCCAGCACGACCGACACCCAAGGCAGGTGGCCGGCACCCACCGCCAGCCACAGCACCCCGGCAGCGGCCAGTGCCACCGCCGCCCACTGCACCGGGCGCGGCCGCTCGTGCAGCACGGCATAGCCCAGCACCACGTTGACCAGCGGGTTGATGAAATAGCCCAGGCTGGCGTCGAGCACCCGCCCGGTGTTGACCGCCCAGACATAGAGCAGCCAGTTGCCGGCCAGCAGCCACGCGCTGAGCGCGAACAGCGCCAGCGTGCGGGGTTGGCGCAGCACCGGCAGGATCCATGCGAAGCGGCGCAGCAGCACCAGCAAGCCGACCACGAACAGCAGCGACCAGGCCGAGCGGTGCAGCACGATCTCGATCGCCGGTACCTGGCCGAGTTGCTTGATGTAGAGCGGAAACAGGCCCCAGAGGACGTAGGCGATGGCGGCCGTGAGCGGGCCTGATTTCAGGGCGGACTGCAGGGCGGGCGGCATGACGGGCTGGGGCGCCCGAGGCGGGCCGTTGCGCAGATCGGCGCGGGCCCGCATTGACGCCGTGCCGGGCGGCGTGCCAGTGCGCTGCGCTCGGCCTGGCGGGCGCCCTGTTCGGGTGGCGCGTCAGCGGCCGATCAGACCACCTCGGCGGACTCGGTGGACCAGGCCCACCAGAGGGACCATTCGATGCCGGGCGCGGCATGCAGGACCAGCGGCAAGCCGGTCACCGGATGAGGCAGCGACAACTTCAACGCATGCAGCCACAGCCGGCTGTGGCCGATGTGCGCCGCCAGTGCCCGGTTCAGCGGCCCCTTGCCGTGGGTGGCGTCGCCGATCAACGGGTGCGCCAGCGCCTTGAAGTGGCGGCGGATCTGGTGCCGGCGGCCGGTCAGCGGCTGCACCTCGACCAGCGCCAGACGGGTGTCGGCATGGCCTGGAGCAGTCGCCAGCGGCAGCGTCAGCCTTTGCAGCACCTGCCAACGGGTGCGGGCCGGCAACTGCGGCTGGCCGGTGGAAGGCAGTTCAGGATCGCGCGCCAGCGGCTGGTCGATCTCGCCTGCCGCCGCCGGCCAGCCGCGCACCAACGCCAGGTAGCGTTTGTCAATGCATTTGTCAATGCGCGTGTCATTGCGCGTGTCAGTGCGCGTGTCAGTGCGCGTGTCATTGCGCGTGTCGATGCGCCGTGCCTCGCCCTGGCTGGAAGCGGCAAAGGTGTCGCCCAGTTGCCGCGCCGTGGCGGCGTCACGGGCCAGCAGCAGCACGCCCGAGGTGCCCTTGTCCAGCCGGTGTGCGGGCCACACCGGAGCGCCGGTCTGGGCCCGCAGCCGGCTGACCACATCGTCGTCGGCATGGGCGTCCAGCGCGGTGCGGTGCACCAGCAGGCCAGCCGGCTTGTGCACCGCCAGCGAGTAGGTATCCTGGTAGATCAGGGTCAGCGGTGCGGGCATCTGGGGGGTGACCTGGGCGTGCGACCCGTCACGGTGCGTTGAGGTTTGTCAACAAGCTTGGGGATTCACACCCCATTCAGGGGAGGCGAAGTGATTTTTGCTGCCGAAAAATGGCTGTCACGAAGCGTCGGCATCATGCAGCCCCAAGGCGGTCTTCGGGGCCTGCTCACCTGCTTGGGAGGGATCACCATGACACAGACTTTCAACGTCGGCTCGCGTTCACTGTTCGTCACCATCACGGCCTGGGTGTTCATCGTGCTGGCGCTGCTGGCCTCGGCCTCGGCGGTGGTGCAGACCGCCGTGGTGTCGTCGCTGCCTGGCCAGATCGCGCTGTCGGGCGCGCCGCTGCCGCAGCCAGGCCTCACCGGCTGGCTGTTGGCCTACCTGCCGTGGGTGGTGGGCATCGGGCTGGTGGTGTCGGTGGCCACGCTGGTGGCGGCGGGCGGCCTGCTGCTGCGCCTGGAATGGGCGCGCCGCATCTTCATCGCGCTGCTGCTGGTGGCCATCGCCGCCAACCTGGGCGGCCTGTGGCTGCAGCAGGAGGTGATGCTGTCGCTGGTCGACGCCACGCTGCAGCGCAGCGCGCTGCCACCGCAGGTGGCCGGGGTGTTCGGCGGCTTCGTGGTCGCTGCGCGCTCGATGGCGGTGCTGGTCACGCTGATCGGCTGCGGCGGGCTCGGCTGGATCGCCTGGCGCCTGACGCAGCCGCTGATCCGCCAGGAATTCGCCTGATCGGTTGCGATCAAGGCAACACGATGTCGGCATCGACTTCAGGGTGTTGCCAGGTCGCTGCCGACATCACGGCGCCGCCTGGTCGCCGTCGACATCACGGCGCCGCCAGGTCGCCGTCGACATAGAACCAGCGCCCGGCCTCGCGGACGAAGCGGCTGGTCTCCGCCAGGCGCGACGCGCGACCGCCCCGCTTGCTGAGGGCAACGAAGCGCACGGTGGCGTGGTCCTCGTCCTGGCGCAGGTGCTGCTGCACCGTCAGCCCCAACCAGCGCAAACCGGGTTCGAAGACAAGCCGGTCCGGCCGCGTGCGCGGATGCCAGGTGGCCAACAGGTAGTCGGCGCGCTCCAGCACGAACGCGCTGTAGCGCGATCGCATCAGCGCACCGGCGTCGGGGGCCTGCCCCTGCAACGGGCCGTCATGCCAGCGGCCGCAGCAGGCCGCGTAGGGCGTCGGTTGGCCGCAAGGGCAAGGCGCGGGCGCGGTCATGGCCGCCATGATGCCGCAGCGCGAGCCGCCGGACCCCGCCGCTACACTGGCCCGACAAGACCACATCGCCGCAGGAGACACCATGCTCGACCCCCAAGCCAAGGCCTTGCTCGACCTGATGGTCGAGCGCGGCGTGCCGCCCACCCACACGCTGAATCCGCAGGACGCCCGCCGCTTCTACCTGGATCGCCGCGGCGTCACCCAGCCCGCGCCGCGCGACGTGGCCGAGGTGCAGCAGCTCAGCGCCAGCGGCCCGCACGGCGCCATCCCGCTGCGGCTGTACCGGCCGGCCAATGCCGCACTTGGGTCGCCCACGCTGGTCTACTACCACGGTGGTGGCTGGACCATGGGCGATCTCGACACCCACGACGTGCTGTGCCGCCAACTGGCCGATGAGTCGGGCTTCGTGGTGGTGGCGGTCGACTACCGCATGGGGCCAGAGCACCGCTTCCCGGCCGCCGTCGACGACGTGCTGGCGGCCACCCGCTGGCTGCAGGCCCAGGCCGACACGCTGGGGCTCGATGCCACGCGTTTCGCCGTGGGCGGCGACAGCGCCGGCGGCAACCTGGCGGCGGTGGTGGCGCTGGCCTGGCGCGACGCCGGCGAGGCGGTGCCGCTGAAGTTCCAGTTGCTGATCTACCCGGCCACCGACATGCGGCTGACCGCGCCGTCGCACACCAGCAATGGCCAGGGCTACCTGCTGACGGCCGACACCATCCGGTATTTCCGCGGTCACTACCTCAGCCCCGAGCAGTACGCCGACTGGCGGGCGTCGCCGCTGCTGCATGCCGACCTGTCCGGCCTGCCGCCGGCATTGGTGATCACCGCCGGCTTCGACCCCCTGCGCGACGAGGGCCGGCAGTACGCCGACGCGTTGTCGGCCGCCGGCAGCCCGGCGCAGTACGTCTGTTTCGAGCGGCAGATCCACGGCTTCATCACGATGGGCGGCCTGCTCGACGAGGCCCACACCGCGGTGGGCCTGTGCGCAGCGGCGCTGCGGCGATCGCTGGGCTGACGCCCTGCGAAATCCGGCCTGGCCCGCTGCCTACAATGCGGCCCCAGCGCTGCTTTGGGCCACCCCAGGGGCAGTTTCCGGCTTGCAAGTTTGCGGAACCCCTGCGCCGCCGCTCGACTCCACCCCCTTGATGCCGATCCAACGACGCCATTTCAACGCGGTTTTCGCCGCCTCCGCTGCCGGCACATTGCTGGCCGTGCCGACCGTCGCGCGGGCTCAGTTCCGGGTCGAGATCTCGGGCATAGGCGCCACGCAGTTGCCGTTGGCTATCACCCGTTTTCGTGATGAGGACCGCAGCGGCCAGGCCATCTCGGCGATCGTGCGGGCCGACCTGGAACGCAGCGGTGCCTTCCGCATCGTCGATTCGAGCGGCACGCTCGACGAGCGCAGCCTGCCGCAGTATCCCGACTGGCGCGCCCGCGGTGCCGATGCGCTGGTCTCGGGTTCGGCCAGCAAATTGGCCGATGGCCGCTTCGACCTGCGCTTCAAGCTGTGGGACGTGGTCAAAGGCGACGAGTTGCTTGGCCAAGCGCTGGCCGTGCCTGCGGCCGACCTGCGGCTGGCCGCCCACCGCATCGCCGACGCGGTGTACGAAAAGCTCACCGGCGAGCGCGGCGTCAACGCCACGCGGATCGCCTACGTCACCCGCGCCGCCAACCGCTACACGCTGCGCATCACCGACGCCGACGGCGAAGGCGGCCAGGTGGCACTGGCCAGCCCGCAGCCCATCATCTCGCCGGCCTGGTCGCCCGATGGCCGCAAGCTGGCCTATGTGTCGTTCGAGGCCGGCAAGGCGGTGGTGATGGTGCAGGACGTGGGCACCGGCGTCCGCCGTGCGGTGGCCACCTTCAAGGGCAGCAACAGCGCGCCGGCCTGGGCCCCCGACGGCCGCAGGCTGGCGGTCACGCTGTCGCGCGACGGCCCGGCACAGTTGTACCTGCTTGATCTCGAAGGCGATTCGCTGCGCCGCCTGGCCACCAGCACCAGCATCGACACCGAAGCCGTCTTCTCGCCCGACGGCCAGAGCCTGTTCTTCGTCAGCGACCGCGGCGGCGGACCGCAGGTCTACCGCATGCCGGTGGCGGGTGGGTCGGCAGAGCGGGTGACCTTCAGCGGCAGCTACAACATCAGCCCGGCGATCAGCCCCGACGGGCGGCTGCTGGCCTATGTCAACCGCGGCAGCGGCTTGCGCGTGATGCTGCTGCCGCTCGACGGCAGCGCGCCGCCGCTGGCGGTGTCGGACACCAACGACGATGAGAGCCCCAGCTTTGCGCCCAACGGCCGCCTGCTGATCTACGCCACCCGCAGCGGCGGGCGCGACGTGCTGATGACCACCACGCTGGATGGCAAGATCAGGACGCGCCTGCTGTCGTCGGGCGTGGACGTGCGTGAACCGGCCTGGGGGCCGTTCGCCCGATGAGGCCGGCCCGCGTGTCGCCGCTCAGCTTTCTTGCCGGTGTGATGCCGGCGCCCCGGGCGGCCCACACGCCGCCCACGATCTTGGAGCAATGAAGATGATCAAACTTCGCAAGGGCACGCTGCGGTCACCGCGTGCAGGGCTGCTGACAGGGGTGTTGGCCGCGGCGTTGCTGGCCGGATGCGGCTCGGCCGTCAAGCTCGATGAAACGCCGGTCGAAAGCCGCACACCGACCGCCGTGAATGGCGCGGGCGCCGGCAACAGCGCGTCGGCCGCTGGCGCGGGCGGCGCCACGGGCGGTGCGGCGCAAAGCCAGGTCGCCACCGTCAACCTGGCCGCTGCGGGGGGTGCTGGCGGTGCCGGCGCGGCCGTCGGCGCGGGTGCAGCGGGCCGGGTGGTCTACTTCGACTACGACAGTTTCGTCGTCAAGGACGAGTTTCGCGGCCTGATCGAAAACCACGCCAAGGTGCTGGCGGCCAACCGCGGCAAGCGGGTGGTGATCGAAGGCCATACCGACGATCGCGGTGGCCGCGAGTACAACCTGGCGCTGGGCCAGAAGCGCGCCGAGGCGGTGGGCAAGTCGCTGGCCTTGCTGGGCGCCACCGAGGCGCAGATCGAGGCGGTGAGCTTCGGCAAGGAACGCCCGGCAGTCGATGGCCAGGATGAAGAAGCCTGGGCGCGCAACCGCCGCGCCGAGGTGAAGGACCGGTGAAGGTGCTACGCGCTTTGGAGGCAACCGCCGGCGCACGCTGGCGCGGCCCGTTGGCGGTGCTGCTGCTGCTGGCGGCCACCGCTGCCCAGGCCGGCCTGTTCGACGACGAGGAGGCCCGCAAGGCCATCCTCGACCTGCGCACCCGCATCCAGGCCGGTGACGACGCCGGTCGCGCCCGAGTGGTCGAGCTCGAGAAAGCCAACGGCCTGGTCTTCGAGCAGCTGCGCCGCAGCCTGCTTGAACTGAATGCCCAGCTCGAAGCCCAGCGTGCCGACAACGCCAAGCTGCGCGGCACGCAGGAGCAGATCGCCCGCGACCTGGCCGACCTGCAGCGCACCGTGAAAGAGGCGGCCAAGAGCCTGGACGACCGCCTGCGGCAAGTCGAGCCGCAGAAGGTGTCGCTGGATGGCAAGGACTTCACTGCCGACCCCGACGAGCGTCGTGGCCACGACCAGGCCATGGCCGCGCTGCGCAGCGGCGACTTCGACAAGGCTGCCGCGTTGCTTGCGACCTTCGTGCAGCGCTACCCGGCCAGCGGCTACATCGATTCGGCGCGGTTCTGGTTGGGCAATGCGCAGTACGGGCAGAAGAACTTCAAAGAAGCCATTGCGGTGTTCCGCACCCTGGTGAGCAGCGCGCCCGCGCACCCCCGCGTGCCCGAGGCGATGCTGGCGATCGCCAATTGCCAGGTCGAGATGAAGGATGTGCGCGGCGCTCGCAAGACCATCGACGACCTCGTCAAGGCGCACCCGTCCAGCGAAGCCGCGGTGGCCGGCAAGGAACGTCTGGCCGGCCTGAAAGGCTGACGGGCTGAAAGGCTGACGAGCTGAAGTTCGTGCCCGCACCCGCTGCCATTCCTGCCACCGTACCCGCCACGCCCTCATGACCATCAGTGACGCCGCCTTGCTGGCGCTGGAGCAGCAAGTGCTGTGGGCCGCGCTGGCGCTGGGGCTGGCCTTCGGCGCCATCGCCCAGCGCACGCATTTCTGCACCATGGGCGCGATCGCCGATGTGCTGAACATCGGTGACTGGTCTCGCCTGCGCATGTGGGCGCTGGCGGTCGGCGTGGCGATGATCGGTTTCAACACGATGGTGGCGCTGGGCTGGGTGAAGGCCGCCGACAGCCTGTATGCGGTGCCGGTGCTGCGCTGGGCTTCGATGGCGGTGGGCGGGATGATGTTCGGCATCGGCATGGTGCTGGCCTCGGGCTGTGGCAGCAAGACGCTGGTGCGCATCGGCGGCGGCAACCTCAAGTCGCTGGTGGTCTTCATCGTGTTGGCCGTGTCGGCGCTGGCCGCGATGCGCGGCGCACCGGCGTTGCTGCGGGTGGCCACGGTCGACTCACTGCAGTGGACTCTGGTCGGCGGGCAAGACCTGCCGTCGCTGGCAGCGGGCCTGGGCGGCAGCCTGGCCCAGCGCGCCGGGCTGCTGGGCGGCCTGTTCGGTGGGGTGCTGGTGGTTTGGGTGCTAAGCCGCCGCGAAGGCCGCAGCGCCGACGTGCTGCTGGGCGGCCTGGGCATCGGCGCACTGGTGGTGGCGCTGTGGTGGGTGTCGGGCGTGATGGGTCACCTGGCGGAGCACCCCAAGACGCTGGAGGAGGCCTTCCTGGCCACCAACTCTCAACGCATGGAGTCGTTCAGCTTCGTCGCACCGCTGGCCTATGTGCTCGACGGCCTGATGTTCGCCAGCGACACCAGCCGGCGCATCACCCAGGGCATGGTGCTGGTGGGGGGGGTGGTGATCGGGAGCGCCGCCGTGGCGCTGGCCGAGCGCAGCTTCCGCTGGGAGGGCTTCCGGGGGGTCGAGGACACCGCCAACCACTTGGTCGGTGCCGCGCTGATGGGCATCGGCGGCGTCACGGCCATGGGCTGCACCATCGGCCAAGGCCTGTCGGGTCTGTCGACCTTGTCGCTGGGAAGCGTCATCGCGGTGGCCGGCATTGTTGTCGGCGCATGGGTGGCGTTGCGCTGGCAGACCTGGCGCATCGAGCGCAGCGCATGACCGCCGGCATCGTCGGCATCGCCGGCATCGACAGTACCGACCGCGTCGCGGACAGCGCCGATCTGGAGCGGCGTTTTGGGGGCCTGCGCCGCTTGTACGGCGAAACCGGATACCGGCGTCTGCGGGCGGCCCGCGTCGCCGTGGTGGGCCTGGGCGGCGTGGGCTCGTGGGCGGTAGAGGCCTTGGCGCGCAGCGGCGTGGCGCGGCTGGTGCTGATCGACCTGGACCACGTCGCCGAATCCAACATCAACCGCCAGGTGCAGGCGCTGGGCGCCACGCTGGGCATGGCCAAGGCCGAAGCGCTGCGCCAGCGCATCGCCGACATCCATCCGGGTTGCGAGGTGCATGTGGTCGAGGAATTCGCCGGCCCCGACAACTGGCCCGGCCTCTTGCCGGCCGACGTCGACGTGCTGATCGACGCCTGCGACCAAAGCGCCGCCAAGCTGGCGCTGGCCGTCTGGTCCTTGCGCAGCGGCACCGCAGCGGTGTGCGTGGGCGCGGCCGGCGGCAAACAGAGCGCGCAGCGGGTCGAGGTGGCCGACCTGGCCGAGGTGACGCACGACCCGTTGCTTGCGTCCTTGCGGCAGCGCCTGCGCAAGCAGGGTGCGCCGCGCCAGGGCCGCATCGGCCTGGCCTGCGTGTTCTCGCGCGAGAACGTGGGGGTGCCGCAGCCGCAGGCGGCCTTCTTGCCCGACGCCATCGCCAACGGCGCCAACGGCGCCAACGGCGCCACTGACGTCTTGAGCGAAGCAGCCACGGGCGACTCCATTGCCGGCCCCGCTCAGGGTGCGACTGATGGCGCGACTGATGTCCCCACCGACGGCACCCTGAACTGCAGCGGCTACGGCTCGTCGGTGACCGTCACGGCCACCTTCGGCCTGGTCGCGGCCGGTGAGGCCATACGCCGGTGCATCGCCTCATGAAACCGCCTGCGAAAACACGCCGGGTCGCATGCTAGAATTGTGGGCTCTACACGAGAGGGGTCGTTAGCTCAGTCGGTAGAGCAGCGGACTTTTAATCCGTTGGTCGCGTGTTCGAGTCACGCACGACCCACCAGCCTGTCCGCGATCCGGCGCATGTGAAGCCCAGTCGAGGCAAGCAAACCTCAGAGTGTCGGGCTCTTAGCTCAGTTGGTAGAGCAGCGGACTCTTAATCCGTTGGTCGACAGTTCGAATCTGTCAGGGCCCACCAAGACTCATTTGTTGAAGATCAACGGCCTGGCGGCAACGCCAGGCCGCTTTTCATTGGCGATGGCGCCTGCAGAAGCCGCGGGCTTTTCAACCCGGTCAGCGCCTGCTGATGATGGCCGTGCCGGCGTGACCCGCAGACACCAAGCCTTTGGGGACTCGGGTTCGGCCTGGGTGCTGAAGATGTCGAGCGACAGGTTCCTTGTGGAAGACAGCGCGTCTACAACAAGGTCAACCTGCTCCGGATGCAAAACCGGAGCGGGCGGTCGGTGCATCCCAACGCGTCAGGCGGTGCGGCAGCGCCGGCAATGCCTGGCCGACTGCCCGGGCGGGCCGCCTCAGTCCGCCTGCCACAGTGCGGCCATCGCGGCTGCGAACCGCTGGGCGATCGCTTGCTGCTGGGGATGCCGCTGGTCGCGGATCACCCAGCGCCCGGCCACCATCACGGCCTGCCAGGGCCGCACCGGGCTGGAGAAGACCTGCGCGTCGAGCCAGCGGTCAGCCGGGATGCCCAGCAGCGCCGGATCGGCCGGATCGGCCAGCAGGGCGTCGGCCCGTGCGCCGACCACCAGGCCCCAGCGGGCTTCGCCGCAGGCCGCGGCGCCGCCGGCCAGGGCGCGCGAGAACAGCCGCTGTGCGGTGGCCGGTTGGCCTTCTGCCGGTGCGGCGCCCACGTTGCGGCGGCGCAGTGCCAGGCGCTGGCCGTGGTCGAGCCAGCGCAACTCTTCGCGCCAGCAGCGGCCGACATGGCTGTCCGACCCGATGGCCAGCGGTACGTTGGCGGCCAGCCAGCCGGGCAAGTCGCAGAGGCCATCGCCGAGGTTG
Organism: Burkholderiales bacterium; assembly: GCA_038211805.1. Classification (GTDB taxonomy): domain Bacteria; phylum Pseudomonadota; class Gammaproteobacteria; order Burkholderiales; family Burkholderiaceae_C; genus Pseudaquabacterium. The sequence goes on from JBBQVF010000021.1 coordinate 39,010, forward strand.
GCTTCGGTGCTGGGGCAGATGACGACGCCGGCGCCGCTCCGGGCCACCGCGTCGATCTCGGCCGGCACGGTGTGGGTGGCGTGCACCAGTTGCCAGCGGGCGTCGAGCAGGCCTTGCTGCGCCAGCCAGGCGATCGGACGCTGGCCGGTGGCGAGCAGGCAATCGTCGACCTCGGCGGTCTGCTCGGCGACATGGATGTGGATGGGGCCGGCAAACCCATCGGCCAACTGGCGCAGCCGATGCACTGAAGCGGGTGCCGCGGCACGCAGCGAATGCAGCACCAAACCGGCACTCAGCAGCGGCCGGCCGCTGGCGGCAATGCGCTGCGCGGCGGCCCACACGCTGTCGGCGCTGCTGGCAAAGCGGCGTTGCTCGTCGCGCAGAGTGGGCTGGCTGAAACCGGCGCGTTCGTACAGCGCGGGCATCAGCGTCAGGCCCATGCCGGCCTCGGTGGCGGCGTCGGCCAGCGCCCAGCCCAGCGCCAGCGGGTCGGCGTAGGGTCGGCCATCCACATCGTGCTGCAGGTAGTGAAATTCGCAGACCTGGGTGTAGCCGCCTAGCAGCAGTTCGAGGTACAGCTGCGCTGCAATCGCCGTCAACTGGCCGGGGGTGATGCGCAAGGCCACGCGGTACATGCGGTCGCGCCACGACCAGAAGTCGTCGGCCTCGGTCTCGCGCCGCTCGGCCAGCCCGGCAAACGCCCGCTGGAAAGCGTGGCTGTGCGCGTTGACCAGGCCCGGCAGCAGCGGGCCGGGCAGCACTTGCGCGCCGGCCGGTGGCTGGGCCACACCGGGCGTGAGGGCGGCCCAGCGGCCGTCGCTGCCGATCTGCAGCAGCACGTCGGTCTGCCAGCCGCCGCCCGGCTGGCGGGCTTTGGCCGCTGCGGTGGGCAGCCAGGCCCTGGGCGCCCAGATCGATCGTGGCGTGGGGTCAGTCATCCGGCGTCAGGCATCAAGCGCCGGGCGTCCAGCGCAGGCAGGTCTGCAGCAGCGCTTGCAGCAGCGGCTGCAGGCGCTGCACACGCGCCGGGTCCAGCACCCAGGGCGGGTCTTCGGCCATGTAGGTCGACCAGCACATCTCCAGTTGCACGGCGTGGATGCCTTGGGCCGGCCGGCCGTAGTGGCGGGTGATGTGGCCGCCCTTGAAACGGCCGTCGGTGACATGGCTGAAGTCGCGTTGGCCGTCGAGCACCGCCATCAGGGCCGCGCGCAGGCCGGGCGCGCAACTGCGGGCCTGTGCGGTGCCCAGGTTCAGGTCGGGCAACCGGCCGTCGAACAGCCAGGGCAGCTGCGACCGGATGCTGTGGCCGTCCCACAGCACCGCATGGCCGTGGGCGGCCTTCAGGCGCGCCAGTTCGTCGGCCAGGGCGTCGTGGTAGGGCTGCCAGTAGGTCTGCAAGCGCTGCTGCTCCTGGGCGTCGCCGGGCACCTGGCCGTCGCGGTACAGCGGCTCGCCGCTGAAGAAGTGGGTCGGCACCAGTTCGGTGTTGTTGGCGCCGGCGTACATCGGCGCGTTCTCGGGCGGGCGGTTCAGGTCGACGACGTAGCGTGAATGCAGCGGCACCAGCAGGCTGGCGCCCAGGTCGCGTGCGAAGTCGTAGAGCGCGGCCAGGTGCCAGTCGGTGTCTTCAACCGCCAGCGCGCGCTCGACCAAGGCCGGTTTCAGGTCGTCGGGGATGTGGGTGCCGACATGCGGCAAGCTGATCAGCAGCGGCGAATGGCCGCGGTGCAATGTGAAGAGGGGGTCGGTCATGGGGTGAACGCCTGGCCGGCGATGAAGACGCGGGTTGCGGGGCGCTGGCCGAAGGGATAGGCCAACTGGTTGGGATGGTCGAGCGCCCAGACCACCAGGTCGGCACGCTGGCCGGCGGCCAGCCGGCCGCGGTCGGCCAGGCCCAGCGCACGCGCGGCGTGGTGGGTGAAGCCGCGCAGTGCTTCTTCGGGCGTGAGGCGGAACAGCGTGCAGGCCATGTTCAGCATCAGCAGCGGCGACAGCGTGGGCGACGAGCCCGGGTTGTGGTCGGTGGCGATGGCGATGGGCACGCCGGCCTCGCGCAACGCGGCGATCGGCGGCAGCTGGGTTTCGCGCAGAAAGTAGTAGGCGCCCGGCAGCAGCACGGCCACCGTGCCGGCCCGGGCCATCGCGGCGATGCCGGCATCCGACAGGTGTTCGAGGTGGTCGCAGGACAGTGCGTCGAACTCGGCCGCCAGCACCGCGCCGCCCTGGTCGCTCATCTGCTCGGCATGCAGCTTGACCGGCAGGCCCAGGCGGCGGGCGGCCTCGAACACCCGCCGTGTCTGCGCCGGGCTGAAGGCGATGCGCTCGCAGAAGGCGTCGACCGCGTCGACCAGGCCCTCGGCCTGCAGCGCCGGCAGCCAGGCGATGACGGCATCGATGTAGTCGTCGGCGCGGCCATCGAACTCGGGCGGCACCGCATGCGCCGACAGGGCGGTGGTGCGCACGGTCAGCGGCAGGTCGCGGCCCAGCCGGCGCGCCACCCGCAGGCAGCGCGCTTCGTGCTCGGCAGACAAGCCATATCCGGATTTGATCTCCAATGTGGTCACGCCCTCGGCCATCAGCGCCAGTGCCCGGCCGCGGGCTGCTGCGAACAAGTCGTCGTCGGTGGCGGCCCGCGTCGCCGCCACCGTGCTGCGGATACCGCCGCCGGCCTGGGCGATGGCCTCGTAGCTGACGCCTTGCAGCCGCAGCTCGAATTCACGCGCTCGGCTGCCGCCGTAGACCAGGTGGGTGTGGCAGTCGACCAGGCCGGGCGTGACCAGCGCGCCCTGCAGGTCGATCTCGATCTCGGCATTGGCGCTGGTGGCCGCGGGCAGATCGTGGTCGGCGCCGACCCAGGCCAGGCGGTCGCCTACGATCAGCAGCGCGCCATCGGCGATCCAGCCCCAGGGCGTGTCGCCGTGCAGCGTGGCCAGCGCGCCGTGGCGCAGCAAAGTGGTGTGTGCCATCAGGCCTCCAGGGTCAGCCACCAGGCGGGGCCGGTGGCGTTGGTCAAGGTCCAGGCGCCGACGTCGGGTGTGCTGCCGGTGCCGCCGGTCTCGGCGCCATCGCTCCAGGCCAGGCTGTGGGCCGCGAGCGGGTAGCGCACGCCGGCAGCCTGCAGCACCGCCGGCGCGGCGGTGTAGAGGCCGCGCCAGCGGTGGGCGCCGGTGAGCGGCTGACCGGCGTCGGCGCGCCGCATGCTGGCGCGGCCGGCGCGTTGCAGCGCCATCAGGTTCAGGTCTTCGGTGGGGCCGTCCAGCAAGGTGCAAGCAGGGGCGTCGGCACCGTCGAAGGCCAGCGGCGGATCACCCGGTTGCAAGGCCACGTCGGCACCCGGCCATTGCAGCCGGACGCCCGCCCCCGACAACACGGCAAACCAGCGCTGCACGCCGTCGAAGCGTGAAAACGGCCCGTCACGATCGATGCTGGCCACGCTCACCCGCAGTTGCCAGGCAGGGCCGGGGGTGTCGCCCGGCGGCCAGGTCAGCAGGTCGTGGGTGATGCCGCCGCCGTTGCGCCAGGGCCGGGCAGGGCAGTCGGCCAGCGCGACGAGGTGCACGCTGGCGGGCCGGGCGGGCAGGGGGATCACGGCTGGAATTCCCCCTGGACGAGGTAGCGGGTGCCCGGGTGCACCAGCCGCGCCAGCGTGATGGTGGCGTCGCGGGTGTAGGTGCTGCGGGTGATCACCAGGCAGGGGTCGCGCGGCGCGATGGCCAGCAGCCGGGCTTCGTCGGCGCCGGCCGGTGCCGACTCGATGGCGTACTGGGCGCGCCACAGCGCGGTGGTGTCGAACAGCACCTGGGTCGGCGTGGTCTGCGTGAAATCGGCCGCCAGGTAGTGCGGCGAGCAGGCCGGGTTGACGTAGCGGTCTTCGTACTGCAGCGGCACGCCGTTCTCGTGGTGCACGATCAGCGTGTGGAACACCGGCGTGCCGGTGGCCAGGCCCAGTTGCGCGGCCAGTGCGGCGGGTGCCTTTTCGCGGCGCTGCAGGTGCACTACGGCATGGTGGCGGTGGCCGCGGGCTTCGATCTCGTCGTGCAGGTCGCGGATCGTCAGCGACGACGACACCCGGTGCAGCCGCGCCGCGAAAGTGCCCACACCCTGGCTGCGCTCGACCAGCCCCTCGGCCTGCAATTCGCGGATGGCGCGGTTCACCGTCATGCGGCTGACGCCGAACTGCGACACCAGCTCGGCCTCCGACGGCATCAGCGCGCCGGGTGGCCAGCGGCCATCGGCCAGACCGTCCTTCAGGCACTGCTTGACCCGGGCATAGGGCGCCAAAGCCGGCGCCATGGCGGGCGCAATGGCACGCGCCACGGCAGGCGCCAGCGCAGCGGCGGGGGGGGTGTAAACCATCGGGGAATGCTACTTGCGCCGGCTTGTCTAGACAAGTAGCATGCGCCCCATTCGATTCAACCCACGGGGCCCGACATGACCGACCTGTCCAGCATCCACGCGCTTGCCCAGCACCCCACCGGCCACGCCCAACCCCGTCCGGTGCGCTCGCCGCGCGGCACCGAGATCAGCTGCGCCAACTGGCTGATCGAAGCCGCCTACCGCATGGTGCAGAACAACCTCGACCCCGAGGTCGCCGAGAACCCCGACGCACTGGTGGTCTACGGCGGCATCGGCAAGGCGGCCCGCAACTGGGATTGTTTCGAGGCCATCCTGCAGTCGCTGCGCGAGCTCAAGCCCGATGAAACCCTGCTGGTGCAGTCGGGCAAGCCGGTGGGCGTGTTCCGCACCCATGTCGATGCACCCCGGGTGCTGATCGCCAACTCGAACCTGGTGCCGAAGTGGGCGACCTGGGAGCACTTCGACGAACTCGACCGCAAGGGTCTGATGATGTACGGGCAGATGACGGCCGGGTCGTGGATCTACATCGGCAGCCAGGGCATCGTCCAGGGCACCTATGAGACTTTCGTCGAAGCCGGGGTGCAGCACTACGGCGGGAATCGGCCCGGCGCCGGGCCGCCCCAAGGCGGGCCGCATGCCCTCGGGGGATCGGACGACGTAGCCGGCGGCCGAGGGGTCGAATGGGCGGGACGGTGGATCCTCACCGCCGGCCTCGGCGGCATGGGCGGCGCGCAGCCGCTGGCGGCCAGCTTCGCCGGCGCCTGTTCGCTGAACATCGAGTGCCAGCAGAGCCGCATCGACTTCCGGCTGCGCAGCCGCTACCTTGACGAGCAGGCGGTCGACCTGGACGACGCGCTGGCGCGCATCGCCGCGCACACCGCAGCGAAACGCGTGGTCTCGGTCGGACTGCTCGGCAACGCCGCCGAGATCCTGCCCGAACTCGTCAGGCGCGGCGTCAGGCCCGACCTCGTCACCGACCAGACCAGCGCGCACGACCTCGTCAACGGCTACCTGCCCATCAGCTGGAGCGTCGAGCGCTGGCGCGCCGCGCAGGCCGACCACAGCGCGCACGCCGGGCTGCGCGAGGCCGCGGCACGCAGCTGCGCCGTGCATGTGCAGGCCATGCTCGATTTCCAGGCGATGGGCGTGC
>JBBQVF010000022.1:0-44496 GCA_038211805.1 Burkholderiales bacterium
CCGCGATGCAGCGCGCAGCGGCGGCCAGCAGGGTGTCGTTCAGGTTCTCGGCGACGCCGCCGCCTTTGCACCAGTTCAGGGCTTCGTTGACCGACAGCCCGCGTGCCTGCGGCAGCCAGGCCTGCACGCTGCCCTCCAGCCGCGACAGGCGGTTCAGCTGCTCGTGGCTGGGTTGCGGCCAGGCGTTGTCGCCCTCGCGTCCGCTGGCCACGCGCAACTCGATCTTGCCGCGCTTGAAGGCGCCCGTGAGCAGTTCGCGTAGGGCCGGCTCCAGGCCCCTGAACTCGTCGGGCAGACGCAAGGCCAGATCCAGAAAACGACCATTCACCGACCGCGCCTCGACCGTGATCTGCGGGGTGTTTGCCAAGGCCTCGGTCGAGGCGTTGGCGTAACCCGTCATGCTATAAACAGCCATTGCGTTCGCGCCTCGTTTTCTGCATTCGATTATGTCAAAGCCCAAGCCCGCGCCGTTGCCCTCGGGCACCGTGGTCGGGGGCTATCAGATCGTCAAGAAGCTGGCCGCCGGCGGCTTTGGGGTGGTGTATCTGGCCGAAGGCGAGAACCAGCATCTGGTGGCCATCAAGGAATATCTGCCGGCCTCGCTGGCCGAACGCTCGCCGGGTGAACTGACGCCCCGCGTCAAGCCCGACAAGCAGCCGTTGTACCGGCTGGGCCTGAAGAGCTTCTTCGAGGAAGGCCGCAGTCTCGCCCAGATCAGCCACCCCAGCGTAGTCAGCGTGCTGAATTTCTTTCGCGAGAACGAAACCGTGTACATGGTGATGAACTACCTGCAGGGCGACACCCTGCAGGACTTCATCGTCACCGCACGCGACCTGAAGCGCGACAAGGTGTTCCGCGAAAGCACCATCCGCAGCCTGTTCGACGAGATCCTGCGCGGCCTGCGCATCGTGCACCAGCACAAGATGCCGCACCTCGACATCAAGCCGGCCAACGTCTTCGTCACCAACGAGAACAAGGCCGTGATGCTCGACTTCGGCGCCGCGCGCGAGGTGCTGTCGAAAGAGGGCAACTTCATCCGCCCGATGTACACCCCCGGCTTTGCCGCGCCCGAGATGTACCGCCGTGACGGCACGCTGGGCCCCTGGACCGACATCTACGCCATTGGCGCCTGCATCTACGCCTGCATGCAGGGCTACCCGCCCAACGACGCGCCGCAGCGGTTGGAAAAAGACCGCCTCGCGCTGAGCCTGTCGCGGCTGCGCAATGTCTACTCCGACAACCTGATCGAGGTCACCGAATGGTGCATGGCGCTCGACCCGTTGAGCCGGCCGCAGAGCGTGTTCGCGCTGCAGAAGGAACTGTCCCGCGAGACCGAGCGCCGCTACACCAAGCTGAGCTTCTCCGAGCGCCTGAAGCTGCAGATCGAGAGCCTCAAGTCGGGGGCCAAGGCCTGATGCAGCGCGTGATGCGCCGCTTGTGCCCGTCGCCTGGGGCTGCCGGCCAATGAGATTCAATGTCTACCAGGTCAGCCGCAAGGGCGGACGACCGAAGAACGAAGACCGCATGGGCTATTGCTACACCCGCTCGTCGGGCTTGTTCGCACTGGCCGACGGCATGGGCGGCCACCCGGAGGGCGAGGTGGCCTCGCAGCTGGCGCTGCAAACCTTGTCGGCACTGTTCCAGCGCGATGCCAAGCCGCTGCTGAAGGACCCGCTGCGCTTCCTGCAAGAAGCCGTGATCGCCGGCCACCAGCAGTTGCTGCGCTACGCCACCGACCGTGGCCTGATGGACACGCCTCGCACCACCGTCGTGGCTTGCGTGCTGCAGGGCGGGGCGGCGTACTGGGCCCATTGCGGCGACTCACGCCTGTACCTGCTGCGCGGCGACAAGTTGGTGACGCGCACCCGTGACCACTCCTATGCCGAGTTGCATGGCGCCATGCTGCAGGCGGGCCAGCCGGTGCCCAACGACAGCCAGCGCTTCAACCGCAACGTGCTGTTCACCTGCCTGGGCAGCCCCGGCAAGCCGGTGGTCGACACCAGCGGACCGGTGCCGCTGCAGCCCGGTGACCGGGTGATGCTGTGCAGCGACGGTCTGTGGGGCAGCGTCAGCGACGGTGTCATCACCCAGTCGCTGGGCCAGCGGCCGATTGCAGACGCGGTGCCCGACCTGGCCGAACAGGCGCTGCGCAACGGCGGCGCGCGCAGCGACAACGTCACCGTGCTGGCGGTGGAATGGGAGGGCGCCGAAGAGGCTGCCAGCCCGCCCGCCATCTCCACCCGATCGCTGGGCGACGAGGTGTTTGCCTCCACCATCCAGGCCAGCCTGGCCGGCAACGACGTGCCGGCCGACGACCTGGACGAAGCCGAGATCGACCGTTCGATCCGCGAGATCAACGAGGCGATCAAGCGCTCATCCCAAAAGAAGACCTGAGGTTGCCATGACTGAATTTTTGCGCGGCGATGGCCGCGCCCACGATGCGCTGCGCCCGATCACCATCGAGCGTGGCTTCACCCGCCATGCCGAGGGCTCGGTGCTGGTGAGTTTCGGCCACACCAAGGTGCTGTGCACCGCGTCGGTCGAAGAGAAGGTGCCTGCGCACAAGCGCGGTTCGGGCGAGGGCTGGGTGACGGCCGAATACGGCATGCTGCCTCGTGCCACCCACACCCGTGGCGACCGCGAGGCCGCACGCGGCAAGCAGAGCGGGCGCACGCAGGAGATCCAGCGCCTGATCGGCCGCTCGCTGCGCTGCGTGTTCGACCTGAAGGCGCTGGGCGAGCGCAGCATCCTGCTCGACTGCGACGTGATCCAGGCCGATGGTGGCACCCGTACCGCCGCCATCACCGGCGCCTACGTGGCTGCGGCCGACGCGGTGGCCGGCCTGCTGGCCCAGGGCAAGCTGGCCAAGAGCCCGATCCGCGACGCGGTGGCGGCGATATCGGTCGGCATCGTGCAAGGCGTGCCGCTGCTCGACCTGGAGTACACCGAGGATTCGGCCTGCGACACCGACATGAACGTGGTGATGACCGGCGCCGGCGGTTTCGTCGAGCTGCAAGGCACGGCCGAAGGCGCGGCCTTCACCCAGGCCGAGATGAATGCGCTGCTGGCGCTGGCCGGCAAGGGCATCCGCGAACTGGTGGCGCTGCAGGCTGCGGCGCTGGCCGCGCCGTTGGTCCGATGATCAAGCCACTGCACCGCACGCCATGAAGCTGATCCTCGCGTCGAACAACGCCAAGAAGCTGGCCGAGCTGCGCGCGCTGCTGGCCGGCCTGCCGCTGGACATCGTGTCGCAGACCGCGCTGGGCATCGACGAAGCCGACGAGCCCCACCACACCTTCGTCGAAAACGCGCTGGCCAAGGCCCGCCACGCCGCACTGGCCAGCGGCTGTGCGGCCATTGCCGACGACTCGGGCCTGTGCGTGGGCGTGCTGGGCGGCGCGCCGGGAGTGGTCTCGGCGCACTATGCGGGCGAGGTGGCGGCGGTCGTCGGCGAGGCCCGCGAGGCCCGCCGCCGCCGCCAGGATGCGGCCAACAACGAGGCCTTGCTGGCCGCGCTGGACGAGCGTGCGGCTGAAGGCCGCGCCGACCGGCGTGCGCATTTCATCAGCACGCTGGTGGCCATCCGCCATGCCGACGATCCCGAGCCGCTGGTGGCCGTGGGCCGCTGGTCGGGCGAGGTGCTCGCCGCGCCGCGCGGCGCGCAGGGCTTTGGCTACGACCCGCTGATATTCATTCCCGAATTGGGCCTCACTGTGGCCGAGCTGGACGCCGCGACCAAGAACCGCCACAGCCACCGCGCCCAATCTGCGGCCTTGCTGCGTGCCATGCTGGCCGTGGTGTGGCATCTTGGCCGTTGATAGCATCTGAGCCCTGTGGACATCGTCTCGCGTTACCTGCGCCCCGGCACGCTGCGGTTGGGTGAATCGCTGCCGTTGTCGCTGTACGTGCACCTGCCTTGGTGCATCGCCAAGTGCCCGTACTGTGACTTCAATTCCCATGAACTGGCCCCCAACACGCCTTTGGCGTCGTCCCCCCAAGGGGGAGCGCCAGGCTCGGGGCGGCCCGTCGCCTGGCGACTGGCCCCCAACACGCCCTTGGCGTCGTCCCCCCAAGGGGGCGCGCCAGGCTCGGGGCGGCCCGTCGCCTGGCGGCCCGGCGCCATCGACGGTGTCCTGCCCGAGGCACGCTACCTCGATGCCCTGGTGGCCGACCTCGAAGCCGCGTTGCCGCAGGTCTGGGGTCGGCCGGTGCTCAGTGTCTTCATCGGTGGTGGCACGCCCAGCCTGTTTTCGCCCGACGGCATCGCGCGCTTGCTGGCCGACATCCGTGCCCGCCTGCCGTTGCTGCCGGGCTGCGAGATCACGCTGGAGGCCAACCCCGGCAGCTTCGAGCGCGAGCGCTTCAAGGCCTTCCGCGCCGCGGGCGTGACCCGCCTGTCGGTGGGGGTGCAGAGTTTCGACGACGCGATGCTGGCCAAGCTGGGCCGGGTGCACGACGGCGCGCAGGCCCGGGCGGCGCTGACCGAGGCCGCGTCGGCTTTCGACACCTTCAACCTCGACCTGATGTACGCGCTGCCCGGCCAGTCGCTCGCCGACCTGCAGGCCGACCTGGACACCGCGTTGTCGTTCAAGCCACCGCACCTGTCGATCTACCACCTGACGGTGGAGCCCAACACCCGGTTTGCGCTGGCGCCGCCGCCCGGTCTGCCCGACGACGACCTGGCCAGCGACATGCTGGACCTGATCACCGGGCACACGGCACAAGCAGGCCTGCAGCGCTACGAGGTTTCGGCCTTCGCACGGCCTGGGCACCGCTGCGCGCACAACCTGAACTATTGGCAATTTGGTGATTACCTCGGCATCGGCGCTGGCGCGCACGGCAAGCTGAGCTACCCGCACCGGGTGATCCGCCAGGTGCGCTGGCGCGAGCCTCGGGCTTACATGGACCAGGCGCTGGCCGGCCAGGCGATGAGCAACGACGACGAGGTGCCGCGCGCGCAGCTGCCGTTCGAGTACATGCTGAACGCGCTGCGGCTGCGTGAAGGCTTCGCGCTGGCGGACTTTTCAGCCCGCACCGGGCTGCCGATCAGCGCCATCGCGCAGCCGCTGGCGCAAGCCGAGGCCCGCGGTCTGCTGGAGCGCGACTTCGTGCGCGCCTGGCCGACCGCGCGCGGCTTCGACTTCCTGTCCGACCTGCAGTCGCTGTTCCTGCCGCCGGACTGAACACGGGCCTGCCGGTCAGACGCGGTGGGTCAGGGCGCCCACGGTGCTGCGCAGCCGCTCGATCAACGCCGGCGCGATGCGCTGCAGCGGCAGCACCTCGTGCGCCGCGCCGTGGGCGATGGCCTCGCGCGGCATGCCGAAGACGACGCAGCTGGCTTCGTCCTGGCAGACGTTCCAGCTGCCGGCGTCTCGCATGGACTTCATCGCGCGTGCGCCGTCGGCGCCCATGCCGGTCAACATGACCGCCAGTGCGTTCGGGCCGACCACCTTGGCAGCCGAGTCGAACAGCACCTCGACGCTGGGTTTGTGGCGGTTGACGGGCTCACCGTCGCGCACGCGGGCCACGTAGTTGGCGCCCGACCGTTCCACCGACAGGTGGAAGCCGCCCGGCGCGATGTAGGCATGGCCGGGCAGCACGCGGTCGCCGTCCACCGCCTCCTTCACCCGGATGCGGCACAGGCTGTCCAGCCGCGCCGCGTAGCTCTTGGTGAAACCCGGTGGCATGTGCTGGGTGATGACCACCGCCGGTGCATCGGGCGGCAGGTTCATCAGCACCTCCTTGGTGGCCTCGGTGCCGCCGGTTGACGCGCCGATGAAGATGATCTTCTCGGTTGACAGCCGGCCCAGGTTGGCCACCGGCGCGGCGGCCCGCACACCGGGTGCGGCAATGCCGGCCGGCGCGCCGGGGGCCGTGGCGGCAGCCGGCTGGCCGGCCGAGGGCGGCAGCCGGCGCACATGGGCGCGGGCGGCGGTGCGAACCTTGTCGGTGATGTCCTCGGCCAGCTGGCGCAGGCCGTCGGCGACGCCGATCTTGGGCTTGGCGACGAAGTCGACCGCGCCCAGTTCCAGCGCGCGCAGCGTCACCTCGGCGCCACGCTCGGTCAGCGTGCTGACCATCACCACCGGCATCGGTCGCAGCCGCATCAGCTTGCTCAGGAAATCGATGCCGTCCATGCGCGGCATTTCGATGTCCAGCGTGATCACGTCGGGATTGAGGTTGCGGATCATCTCGCGCGCGACGATCGGATCGCTGGCCGCGCCGACGCATTCCATGTCGTTCTGGCGGTTGATGATCTCGGCCAGCAGGCCGCGCACCAGCGCCGAGTCGTCCACCACCAACACGCGGGTCTTTGCCATCTACAGCTCGCTCTCGGATTGTCAGAACAAATCGACCGAGCCGCCGCTGGTGGCGGTGGGCAGGGCCTTCTGGGCCGCCATGCGGTCTTGCGCCACGAAGGCGTCGGCATGGGTGGGCGCCAGCCGCTTGACCATGGCCTTGCCGCTGGCCGGCAGGAAGCACACCTTGCGCGGGTAGATCTCCATCACGTCGCGGCTGACGATCGGGATGCGTTCGGTCTGCAGGTAGTCGATCACGAACCTGGTGTTGCGCTCACCGACGTTGATGCTGTTCATGCCGGCGATCACCGCACCGCCGCCGAACACCTTGGCCTCCAGCGTCGAGCGCGAGGCGCCGCGTTTCATCAGTTCGTTGATCAGCAATTCCATCGCGTAACTGCCGTAGCGACCCGATTCACCCGCGCCCTCGGGCAGCATGAAGTGGTTCATGCCGCCGATGCGACGCTCGCGGTCCCACAGGCAGGCGGCGATGCACGATCCCAGCGTGGTGGTGATCAGCAGATCTTCGTCGTACACGAAGTACTCGCCGGGCAGCACTTTCACCGCGTCGTTGCGAAAGTGGGCGTCCCAGAAAAAGAACGAGGCCTCGCCGGGCTTGCGCGGCGCGGCCTTCAAGCGGTCGAGCCGCGCCGAGCCGCCCAGCACCGACAGGCTGGCGGACTTGGGCGGCAGGGCGGCGGGCGTGCGCGCTGTCAGGGGTGTGGGCATCATGGGCTGGGAGTCCTCGCTCGCCGGGTTATCGACCAGCCGCCTACGAACTTCAATCGGGCAAGCTCACACCCTCTGGTAGATCGTCTTGCCGCGCAGGTGCAGCAGGTCGCGTGCGTCGGTGAAGTTCTCCGAATGCCCCACATACAGCAGGCCCTGCGGCTTGAGCACGGCGTGCATCTGCTGCAGCACCTGGCGCTGGGTGGGGTTGTCGAAATAGATCATCACGTTGCGGCAGAAGATGATGTCGAAGGGCTCGCCCAGCGACCAGTTGCGGCTCATCAGGTTGAACGGCCTGAACTCGATCAGTTTGGCCAGCTCGGGCTTGACGCGGATGAAGCCGGCGTTGCCAGCCTTGCCGCGCAAGAAGTGGCGCTGCAGCCGTTCGGGCGACAGCCCGCGCGAATCGACGTCGTAGACGCCGCGCTGGGCGGTGGTCAGCACCTTGGTGTCGATGTCGCTGGCGACGATGCGCAACGGCGCGCTGTGGCCCAGCGCCTCGACCGCCGTCATCGCGATCGAATAGGGCTCCTCGCCGGTGGACGCCGCGCTGCACCAGATGCGCAGGGGCTTGCCGGCGCGGGCCTTCAGGTCGTCGACCAGGGCGTGGAAGTGGTGGTCCTCGCGGAAGAACGAGGTCAGGTTGGTGGTCAGGCAGTTGATGAACTCCTGCCACTCGGCTTCGCCAGCAGGCCCGGTATTGGCCTGCAGCCACTGCAGGTAGGCGGCAAATGATCGGTGCGTGGTGTCGCGCAGTCGCCGCGACAACCGGCTGTAGACCATCGCTTGCTTGCCCGCATGCAGGCTGATGCCGGCGCGCTGGTAGATCAGCTCGCGCACGCGGTCGAAGTCGGCGGCCGAGAATGCGAACTCTTGGTCCGGGAGGGGCGGCGCGGACCCGGCGCGGGAAATGGACAGAAGCTCGTTCATGGCGGCGGCGCGTGGGGGCGTGTGGGAGCGTGCTGGGAGCCCGTGGGGGCGTTCACGGTCCTTGCCAGGGCTTGCCGCCCGCCGCTGGGCGGCGTGGAGGCAGGTCTGGCGAGGGTGCTCGCCAGTCTGGCCGCTGCGGGGCCGCACCAGTCGCGGAAGAGGCGGGCCAAGGGCGGCCATTTCCAGGGTCTGGTCAGCGGTGGGCCGCTGCTAGACTGAACCGCGTTCACGCTACCCACCCATCGGTCCCCTTTTGCCCGCGACGCCTGCCCATCCCGCCGAACCGCACGTTCCGGCGCTGCGCCTCGAGTCGGCGCTGGCCCTGTTGCAGCAGGCCGGCCAGGTCGCGCCCACGGCGCCGTCCGGGTCGCCGGCATTTCTGCAGGCGCTGATCGACCAGTTGGTCGATCTGTCCAGCCGCGACGCGCTGACCGGGTTGGCCAACCGCCGCAGCTTCGAACTGGCACTGGCCCGCGAGGTCGACCGGGTCGCCCGGTCGGGTGAATCGGCGCTGGTGCTGATGGTCGACATCGACCACTTCAAGCGCGTCAACGACAGCCACGGCCATGCCGCGGGTGACCTGGTGATCCGCGCCGTGGGCCAGGCCCTGACCGACAGCGTGCGGCCGATGGACCTGGTGGCGCGCATCGGCGGCGAGGAGTACGCCGTGCTGTTGCCCAACTGCCCGGCCGCCTTCGGCCCGCAGGTGGCCCGGCGGGTGCGGCAGAAGGTGGCGCGCAGCACGGTGGTGTTGCCCGACGGGCCGCAGTTGGCGGTCACGGTCAGCGTGGGCGGGGCGTTTGCGCCGCAGTGGGTGCGTTCCACCCCCGGCATCTGGTTGCAGCGCGCCGACCTGCAGCTCTACCGCGCGAAGGCCGAGGGACGCGACCGCGTCTGCCTCGAGCACTCGGCCGCCCATGAAGTCAGCACGCAAGAGCGCGACATGCTGCTGGGCAGCGCCCAGATCCAGGATTCCGAATGAGCGATGTCATCCACCCCATCCCCCGCACCGGGGCACGGATCACCGCGGTGACCAGCGGCAAGGGCGGCGTGGGCAAGACCTTCGTCGCTGCCAATCTGGCCGCCGCACTGGCCCGCGCCGGCCAGCGCGTGCTGGTGCTTGATGCCGACCTCGGGCTGGCCAACCTCGACGTGGTGCTCAACCTCGCTGCCCGCGTCACGCTGCACGACGTGTTCACCGGCCGCGCCACGCTGGACGAGGCGTTGCAGCCCGCACCGGGCGGGTTCACCGTGCTGCTTGCCGGATCGGGCCTGGTCGAGTACTCGCGCATGACGCCCGAAGTACGCGACAAGCTGCTCGACGTGATCGCCCAGGTGCGCCCGCGCTTCGACCAGGTGCTGCTCGACACCGGTGCCGGCATCTCCGACGTGGTGCTGTTCACCGTCTCGCTGGCCGACGAGGTGCTGGTGGTGGCCACACCCGAGCCCACCTCGCTGACCGATGCCTACGCCACCATCAAGGTGCTGGCGTCGACCCAGGCGGCGCGGCCGATGCGCCTGCTGGTCAACCAGGTGCAGCGCAAGGGCGAGGCCCGGGCGGTGCACAACCAGCTGCAGCAGGTGCTGGACCGTTTCGTCAACCCCGAACTGGCCACGCCGCTGAAGCTGTTGCTGATCGGTGAAGTGCCGCTGGACGCAGCGGTGCGCGCGTCGGTGCAGCAGCGCCAACTGCTGATGGAAGCCCTGCCCGGCAGTGCTGCAGCAGTGGCCCTGGTGGCGGCGGCGGGCAGGCTGCTGCCACCATGACCGAAGTTCCCGGCAGCAGCCCCGACACCGGCGACCAAACCGATACCCCGCTGCCCGAGGCGACCCCGTTCGAGCGCCTGGGCGGCGAGCACGGCGTGCGGGCCTTGGTCGACCGTTTCTACGACCTGATGGACCTCGAACCGGCGGCCGCCGGCATCCGTTCACTGCACCCGCCGGCGCTAAACACCTCGCGCGACAAGCTGTTCTGGTTTCTCTGCGGCTGGCTGGGCGGGCCCGACCACTACACCGAGCGCTTCGGCCACCCGCGGCTGCGGGCGCGCCACCTGCCCTACGCCATCGGCATCGCCGAGCGCGATCAGTGGCTGGGTTGCATGGTGCAGGCGATGGCCGAGTTGTCGGTCGAGCCGGCGCTGGCCCAGCGCCTGGCCGAAAGCTTTTTCGGCACCGCCGACTGGATGCGCAACCAGGGCGGCTGAGGCCGGGCCTGTCGGCGGGTCGGCCGGTCGGCCGCGCCGGCGTGCAACTGGGTACGGGGCGCGATGCTGCGCCTGGCGCTCAGCCGCTGTGGCTGCGGTTGCGGCTGCGGCGCCGGGCCAGCGAGCCGATGCCCACCAACCCGGCCAGCATCAGCGCCCAGGTCTGCGGCTCGGGCACGGCGGCCACCTCGTTGACGTTGAAACCGGCGATCTGCTGGCCTATGAAGTTGAGCTCGTGGCGCTGGCCGTCGATCGTCACGAAGGCGATGCCCTGGGCGTCGACCGACGGCCGCTGGTCTTCGGGCTGCCCGGGTTTGTTGCCCGACTGCGGGTCGACGAAGCCGTCGTCGTCGTAGCCGCCCCGGTAGTTGAAGAACTGGAACTTGTAGACCACCGACGGCTTGGGCGAGTCCAGCGACTTGCTCACTTCATCGACCATGCCCAACTGCAGCGGCTGCCATTCGACTTCGACTTCGGCGCCGTCCAGCCCGGCGATCTCGGGCCGGGCGCCGGGGTGCTGGCCGCCCAGCAAATCGTTGAGGTCGACGTTCTGGTCCAGTTCGGTCTTGATGATCTTGACCCAGAACGCGTTGTTCTTGTTCTGCGCCACGGCGTCGGCGCCGCGACCCAGGTCTTGCGCCTGCAACTGGATCACCGGTGGCGGTGGCGGCGGTTGGTTGGCCACTGGCGGGGTGTAGGCGATGTTGACGGCCGGCACGCCGACCACCTGCCTGCTCAGCGCGCCGGCCCCGGCATCGATGAGCCAGCTGTAGGTGGTCTTGGCCGGCGAGCCGTAGGTGCTGACGCCGAAGTGGTCGCAGGACGTCGCCTTCCAGTTGAGATTGGCGCCGGGCCAGCAGCTTTCGCCATTGGTGACGAACGGCGCCGACGGCGTGGCCATGCCGCCGAGGCTGCCGCCGTAGGTGATGCGGGCGCCAAAGCCGCTGACGTACTCGACGGTCGGCTTGCCGAAGCGGACCACCGCGCCGGGGTCGGGCGAGATGAAGCTGAACACCCGGTCGAGGCCGAACACGCTGGAAATCGTGCCGGCATGGTCGTAGCGCAGGTCCTCGATCTCGATCTCGAAGCCGTAGGCGTTGTGTCCGGTGTCGTTGACGACGTCGAAATTGGCCAGGCTGCCGAACGTGCTGGCCGACGCCGGCAAAACGACGACCAGCAAAACGGCCGCGGCGGTGCCGGCCAAGCCGGGGTGGCCACTGAACCGGGGACGGCGGGCAAGTTGTCGGGGCATGGTGTTTCTCCAGCAGCACAGGCTGCGTGCGCTTGCATGATCCACAGCAGGATGAACGCAGGCTGAACGACGTTGGCCGGTCCGGGCGCTCAGGTCATCGGTGGCACGCCGTCGTCGCCGGTCGGGGTAGCGGCGGGTTTGACGTCGATGTCGAAGCGCAGTTCGGCCGCGAAGCCGCGGCCGTCGGCCACCGGCGACTGCAGCAGCAGCCGCCCGCCGCTTTGCCGCGCCACGGTGTCGACCATCGCCAGCCCGAGCCCCAAGCCCGGCGCCGCCTGCCGGCTGCCGCCGCGGTCGAACTTGCGCGCCAGGCCCGCCACCCGCGTGGCGGGCACGCCCGGGCCGTCGTCGACCACCCGCAGGCATTGGCCGCTGACCCGCATGGTCACGGTGCAGTCCTCCCCGCCATGCTTGAGCGCGTTGTCGATCAGGTTGCGCAGGGCGATGCCCAGCGCGTCGATGTCGCCGTGCACCGGCGGGCACGGTCCCAACACCCGCAACTGCAGCTGGCCGCTGCGCTGGGCCTCGGCATAGTCGTCGGCCACCAGCACCGCCAGCTGCACCAGGTCGACCGGCTCGCGCTGCAGGGCCACGCCGGCCTCGATGCGCGCCAGCTGCAGCAGCCGGGTGGCCAGGTGGGTCAGCCGGTCGAGCTGGCGCAGCAGGGCCTGCGCAGCATCGCGGGCGGCCGCCTCGGTGCTCAGCGCCACCAGGCGCTGGGCCTGGGCCCGGGCTGCGGCCAGCGGCGTGCGCAATTCGTGCGCGGTGGTGGCGGCAAAACTGCGCTCCGCCTCGACCAGATCGGTCACCCGAGTCAGCAGGCTGTTGACGGTGGCCAGCCAGGCCTGCAACTCGACCGGTGCGTCGCCTGCCAGCAACGGCCGCAGGTCGTGGGGCGGCCGCTGGGCCAGCTCGTGGCGGATCGGTTCCAGGCTGGCAAAGGCCCGCCGCAACACCCAGTCCAGACCGGCCGCGGCCAGTGGCAGCAGGGCCAGCAGCATGCCGATCAGCCAGCTGAGGGGAGCCCACAGCACCTCGGCGCGGTGGGCCACGGTTTCCGCCACCTGGGCGCGGCGCCGGCCATCGGCCGCGTTGAGCGTGAGCACCAGCCAGGGGCCGGCGCGGCGCAGGCCGTTGTCGGGGTTGGGGTCCAGCGGCAGCACGGGTGCATCGTGCGAGCGCAGCACCAGCCGCCCGTCGGCGCCATGCACCTGGTAGACCACGAACTCCTCGTGGGCACCCAGGCTGGCCAGGTGCTCGGCGGTGTCGGCCTGGGCCAGGGCCGACTCGGGCAGCAGCAGCAGCCGTTGCGCGGTTTCGGCCAGCGCGCTGTCCAGCACCTCGTCGGTCTCGTGCCAGAGCCCCAGACCGGCGGCCAGCGAGGCCAGCAGCCACAGGCCGCCCAGCAGCCAGAGCAACTGGCGACGCAGCCGTGCCTGCAGGCTCCAGGTCGCTGCCGTGGTTCCTGCCCCTGTCCCTGTCCCTGTCACGATCACCGGTCCCGCTGTCGATGCCGCGGCCTGCCGCCGGCCGCGGTGGCGGGGCAAGTGTTCGCCCAGCGGGTGTCGCCGCGCGGCCAGGGGCTCGGGGTCGGGTGGCGTCAGGTGCGTGTCGGCGTCCTCGCCGCGCGGCCCGCCGACGGACGGTGCGTCAGGCCTCAAGCCGGTACCCCAGGCCGCGGTGGGTGCTGATGGTGTCGGCGCCCAGTTTCTTGCGCAGTCGGCTGACGATCACTTCCAGCGAATTGCTCGATGCATCGGCCAGGCCCTGGCGGTGCAGCCGGTCCTCGATCTCGCCGCGGCTGTAGATGCGACCCGCATGCTGCGCCAGGCAGTCCAGCACCGCCCATTCCATCTGGGTCAGGTCGATGCGCTGGTCGCCGCGCCACAGCGCATGGGCGGGCCCGTCCAGCCGCAGCGCAGCGGCCGCGGCCGGTGGCGCCTCGACCGCGGCCGCGGTCGGCACCGGCACCGGTGCGGTGCGCCGGGCCACGGCGTCGATGCGGGCCAGCAGTTCGTCCAGGTCGAAGGGTTTGACCAGGTAGTCGTCGGCGCCGGCCTGCAGGCCGCGGATGCGGTCGCTGACCTGGTCGCGGGCGGTCAGCACGATCACCGGCTGCCGCTGCCCGGCCTGGCGCCAGCGGCGCAGCCGATCGAGGCCGTCGCCATCGCCCAGTTGGAGGTCCAGCAAGGCCATGGCCCAGGGCGCAGCGGCTTCGGCATCGGCGAGGCACCGGCACCATTGCAGCTGGTGGCCGGCCGCGACCAGGTGGTCGAGCACGGCCCGGCCCAAGTCTTCGTCATCTTCCAGCAGCAGCAGGTTCATCGGTGTGCAGGTCAGGTCAACCAGTCAGTGGACATGGCTTGCCTGAACGGAACATGAAGCTGCAACGCTGCGCCCCGTGGCTGAAGGGGGGGGCGCCCGCCGGACGATCTACTGCGCGGCCAGCAACACCACCAGCGCGCCAGCGCCGCCCTGCGGCCCGCTGGCCTGGGCGAAGGCGATGACCTCGATGCGCTGCGCCAGCCAGCGCTGCACGCGGGCCTTGAGCACCGGCTGGCGGCCCGGCGAGCCATGGCCCTTGCCGTGCACCACCCGCAGGCAGCGCATGCCGCGGCGGTGGCATTCGTTGAGGTAGCTGGCCAGCGCGTCGCGCGCCTGGTCGCGGGTGTGGCCGTGCAGGTCGATCTCGCCCTGCAGCGTCCACTGGCCGCGCCGCAGCCGGGTAACGACGTCGGGGCCGATGCCGGGCCGGCGAAAGCTCAGGCCATCGTCGGTCAGCAGCAGCGATTCGAGGTTGACCTCGTCCGACAGCGATTCGGCCAGCGCGGCGGCCTCGTCCAGTTCGCGCTGGCGCGGGTAGGGAGCCGGGCGCGGCAGGTCGATGTCGGCCAGGCCGCTGTCGGGCAAGCGGTGCACGGGGCCGACGGTGCGGGTGAACAGGTCGTGCTGGGCCGCTGGCGTCCCTGCCAGCGCCCGGGCCAGTGCCCGGGCCAGGCCGAGATCGGCCGCCTGGACGCAGACGGCTTCGCGAGCGGCTCGTTCGGCGGCTTCGCGTGCGCTGCGCTGCAGGGCCTTGCGCAGGGCGCCCAGTTCGGCCAGGGTCTTGATCGTCGTGGCGGCCGTCGGCGTGGGGATGGGCGACGGTCGCGGCGGCCGACGGCGCGGCGGCTTGCCTGGCGCGCTCACTTGACAACCCTGCGCGCTGCGCGCTGCGGTGTGATCGCTTTGGAGCGGCCACGCGCGATCACTTGACTACCCTGCGCGCTGCGCGCTGCGGTGTGATCGCTTTGGAGCGGCCACGCGCGATCACAGCAGCCCCCGCTCGGCGAAGCTGACCACCTGGCCGCGGCCGACCACCAAGTGGTCGATCACCCGCACGTCGACCAACGCCAGCGCGCTCTTGAGCGTCTGCGTCAGGTACTCGTCGGCACGCGACGGTTCGGCCACGCCCGACGGGTGGTTGTGCGCCAGGATCACCGCGCCGGCATTGCGGGCCAGTGCGCGCTTGACCACTTCGCGCGGGTACACACTGGTCTGGCCCAGCGTGCCGGTGAACAGTTTCTCCAGCCCCAGCAGCCGGTGCTGGCTGTCGAGAAACAGCACCGCGAACACCTCGTGCGGCAGCGCGCCCAGGTGCAGTTGCAGGTAGTCCTTGACCGACTGCGGCGAGTCGAACACCGGTGCGGCTTCCAGCTTCTGGGCCAGCGCGCGGCGCGCCATCTCGATCACTGCGGCCACCTCGGCGCGCTTGGCCGGACCGAGGCCCTTGATGGGTTTCAAGTCGGCGGCCTCGGCGTGCAGCAGGCCGGCATAACCGCCGAAGTGGCCCAGCACGGATTCGGCCAGCTTCAACACACCCTGGCCCTTCAGGCCGGTGCGCAGCAGCAGGGCCAGCAGTTCGGCGTCGGACAGCGTGGCCGCACCGAACTTCAGCAGCTTCTCGCGCGGGCGGGCTTCGGCGGGCAGGGCCTTGATCGACATGGGTTGGCTGCAGAGGGCGGTGGGTTGGCGGTGGGTTGGCGGTGGGTTGGCGGTGGGGAAGCGGTGGGGAAGCGGTCTATTGGCGTTCGGCCGTGTCAGCGGGCCCTGGCCCGGCGGCCGCCAGGTACGGCGTCGGCGGCCGTGCCCCGTAGAATGGGGCTCAGTCTATGCGGGCATTTCGCCCTCCGCTTCCCTCTTCACATCCCCCATTGGCGTGAACACCATTCAGGAGGGGTCGTTCCTGACCCTGCACTACCGGCTTGCGGGCCCCGACGGCGCGGACGTGATCAACACCTTCGCCGACAAGCCCGCCACGCTGTCGCTCGGCGCAGGCCAGTTGGCGCCAGCGATGGAGCGCCGACTGGTCGGCCTGGCTGAAGGGTCGCGGCAGGTTTTCTCGCTGGCCGCCGGCGAGGCCTTCGGCGACCGCAATCCGCAGATGTTGCAGCGTGTCAAGCGCAGCCTGCTGGCTGACTTGGGCGACCGCAACGCCGACTACCGCGTCGGTGACGTGGTGCAGTTCCCCACGCCCGACGGCAGCGGTCAGTACGCCGGCGTGGTGCGCGAAGAAGCCGAGGGCTGGCTGCTGTTCGACTTCAACCACCCGCTGGCCGGCCAGCCGGTCACCTTCGAAGTCCAGGTCATCGGGGTACTGTGACATGACAACGGCCCCGAACGATCTGGTTCACGAGGTGCTGCTGGCCGAGCCGCGGGGTTTCTGCGCCGGTGTCGACCGCGCCATCGAGATCGTCGAACGCGCCCTGACACGCTTCGGCGCGCCGATCTACGTGCGCCACGAGATCGTGCACAACACCTACGTGGTGGCCGATCTCAAGGCCAAGGGTGCGATCTTCATCGAAGACCTGGCCGACGTGCCGCCCGGTGCCACGCTGGTGTTCAGTGCCCATGGCGTCAGCCGCGCGGTGCGGGTCGAGGCCGATGCGCGGGGTTTCCAGGTCTTCGATGCCACCTGCCCGCTGGTCACCAAGGTCCACGTCGAGGTGGCCAAGTTGTCGAAAGAGGGCTTCGAGTTCATCATGATCGGGCACAAGGGCCACCCCGAGGTCGAGGGCACGATGGGCCAGTTGACCGAGGGCATTTACCTGGTTGAAGACGTTGCCGACGTGGCCCGTGTGCAGCCGCGCGGCCGCCAGTTGGCGGTGGTGACGCAGACCACGCTGAGTGTGGACGACGCCGCCGCCATCCTGGCCGAGGTCAAGCGGGTGTTCCCGCACGTGCGCGAGCCCAAGAAGCAGGACATCTGCTACGCGACCCAGAACCGGCAGGACGCGGTGAAGGTCATGGCGCCGCAGGTCGACATCGTGATCGTGGTCGGCAGCCCCACCAGCAGCAACAGCAACCGCCTGCGTGAGCTGGCCGAACGGCTGGGCACGCCCTCGTACATGGTCGACGCCGCAGAAGACCTGCAGCCGGCGTGGTTCGAGGGTCGACCCCGGGTGGGCCTGACCGCCGGCGCCTCGGCGCCCGACGTGCTGGTGCAGGCGGTGATCACCCGCCTGAAGGCGCTGGGTGCACTCAGCGTGCGCCGCATGGCCGGCGTCGAAGAGACGGTGCACTTCCCGCTGCCCAAAGGGCTGGGGGACAAGTCGATGAGCGAGTTCCAGGCTTCGCGATCCTGATTTGCCGTTCACGCGTCACCTCCACGCAGAACGGCACCCGCGCGGTGCCGTTTGCACACGGACTGCTGCGAATCCCAACGAAAGACCCCTCCATGCTCGATATCAACCAACTGCGTCGCGACCTGCCCGCGGTGGTGGCCCGGCTAGAAGCGCGCAAGAGCCCGCAGCCCTTCCTGGACGTGTCGCGTTTCACCAGCCTGGAAACCGAGCGCAAGACTGTGCAGACCCGTACCGAGGCGTTGCAGGCGCGGCGCAACAGCCTGTCCAAGCAGATCGGCCAGGCCAAGGGCCGCGGTGACGACAGCGCCCTGCTGATGGTCGAGGTGGCCGGCATCGCCGACGAGATGAAAGCCGGCGGCGAGCGGCTGGAAGCGATCCAGGCCGAGCTGACCGCGATGCTGATGTCGGTGCCGAACCTGCCCGACGACCGTGTGCCGCTGGGCATCGACGAGGCTGCCAATGTCGAGGTGCGGCGCTGGGGCACGCCGGGTGTCTACGGATTCGCGGTCAAGGACCATGTCGACCTGGGTGCGCCGCTCGGGCTGGATTTCGAGACCGGCGTCAAGCTGAGCGGCGCGCGCTTCAGCTTCCTGAAAGGCCCGATCGCCCGGCTGCACCGTGCGCTGGCCCAGTTCATGCTGGACGTGCAGACCCTCGAGCATGGGTACATCGAGTGCTACACGCCCTACATCGTCAACCGCGAGGTGCTGGAAGGCACCGGCCAGTTGCCCAAGTTCAAGGACGACATGTTCTGGGTGCTGCGTGGCGGCGACGAGAGCCAGCCCGAGCAGTACCTGATCTCGACCTCGGAGATCACGCTGACCAACACAGTACGCGAGCAGATCCTGAAGCTCGAAGACCTGCCGGTGAAGCTGACCGCGCACAGCCCGTGCTTCCGCTCGGAGGCCGGCTCGGCCGGACGCGACACCCGCGGCATGATCCGCCAGCACCAGTTCGACAAGGTCGAGATGGTGCAGGTGGTGGCGCCCGAGCACAGCGAGGCCGCGTTGGAGGCGATGGTCGGCCACGCCGAGGCCATCCTGCAGAAGCTGGAGCTGCCCTACCGAGTGGTGCTGCTGTCGACCGGCGACATGGGCTTTGGGGCCAGCAAGACCTACGACCTGGAGGTGTGGCTGCCGGCGCAGGACACCTACCGCGAGATCAGCTCTTGCAGCAACTGCGGCGCCTTCCAGGCGCGGCGCATGCAGGCCAGGTTTCGCAATGCCCAGGGCAAGACCGAGTACGTGCACACCCTGAATGGCTCGGGGTTGGCGGTGGGCCGTGCGCTGGTGGCGGTGTTGGAGAACCACCAGCAGGCTGACGGCAACATCCGCATACCGGCGGCCTTGCGGCCCTACCTGCGCGGCGCCGAATGGCTGACACCCTGACGACCATCCCTGACCTGGGAGCCTGGGTTTTCAGGCTAGAATCTTAGGCTTCACCCAGTGGCCACGGGTGCACCGATTTCAGGAGAGGTGGCAGAGTGGTCGAATGTACCTGACTCGAAATCAGGCGAACCGCAAGGTTCCGAGGGTTCGAATCCCTCCCTCTCCTCCAAGAACAACCCAAGCGACTGGTTCGCTTGGGTTTTTTTCGTTCAGCGCCGGCCACCAGGTTCGATACCGCCATCCGACCCCCCCATTGCGAAAGGGTGGTGCCCTGCGCTCTGGCAGGTCGCGGGATGGCGACCACGCCTTCGATGCGTGGGCGCACGGCCCCACCGGGCGCTTGTCTCGCTGGACACCGCCACGCAAGCCGTCGGCGTGGAACCCAGCGCGCTGACAAGCTGTCGCGGCGCTGCCTGCGGCCTGCAGGGAACACCCCATTGCCGGCTGGGCTGGGCGTGCCAATACTTCGCGCGGTCGTACAGCCTTGGTGCAGAGCGCGCCATCCCCAATTCACAAGACGGAGACCTCCATGACCGATTCCACTAAGTCCGGCGCGCCGCGCCGCCGTTTTCTGCAGAAGGCCGCTGTCGGCACCGTGGGAGTCGGCGGCCTGGCCGCGCCGGCGATCTCGACAGCGCAGACCGTGAGCCTTCGCTTCCAGTCGACCTGGCCGGCCAAGGACATCTTCCACGAATACGCCAACGACTTCGCCAAGAAAGTGAACGACATGGCCGGCGGCCGGTTGAAGATCGAAGTGCTGCCCTCGGGCTCGGTGGTGCCGGCGTTCCAGTTGCTCGACGCGGTCAACAAGGGCACGCTCGACGGCGGACACGGCGTGCTGGCCTACCATTACGGCAAGAGCAACGCGCTGGCGCTGTGGGGCTCGGGCCCGGCCTTCGGCATGGACCCGAACATGGTGCTGAGCTGGCACTACTACGGTGGCGGCAAGGCGATCCTCGAGGAGATCTACAAGAGCCTGAACATCGACGTGGTGTCCTTCGTCTACGGCCCGATGCCCACCCAGCCGCTGGGCTGGTTCAAGAAGCCGATCGCCAAGGTCGACGACATGAAGGGCCTGAAGTACCGCACCGTGGGTTTGTCGATCGACGTGTTCAAGGAGCTTGGCATGGCGGTGAACCCGCTGCCGGGTGGCGAGATCGTGCCGGCGCTCGACCGCGGCCTGATCGACGCCGCCGAGTTCAACAACGCCACCTCGGACCGCATCCTGGGCTTTCCCGACGTGGTCAAGAACTGCATGCTGCAGAGCTTCCACCAGAGCGGTGAGCAGTTCGAGATCCTGTTCAACAAAGCCAAGCTCGACGCGCTGCCGGCTGAATTGCGGTCCATCATCGACTACGCGGTCCAGGCCGCCAGTGCCGACATGACCTGGAAGGCGATTCAGCGCAACAGCCAGGATTACATCGAGCTCAAGACCAAGGACAAGGTCAATTTCTACAAGACGCCCGATGCCATCCTGCGCGCCCAACTGGCCGCCTGGGACAAGGTGACGGCGGCGAAATCGGCCGAGAACCCGCTGTTCAAGAAAGTGATGGACAGCCAGCGCGCCTTCGCCGAACGCGCCGGCCAGTGGCAGAACGACTACATGGTCGACTTCAAGATGGCCTGGAACCACTACTTCCGGCCCGTCAAGAAAGCCTGATCTCTTGCGCCGTCCCGGGTCGCCGCCTTGCGAGAGTCGGCGGCCCGTTTTGTTTACCTCCCCCTCAACTGCAAGCTCACCAGAGCACCCCCATGCAAAGCCTGATGCTGCGAGTGGACCGACTGTCGACCTGGATGGGGCAGTTCTTCGCCTGGCTCATCGTCGGCCTGACCCTGATGATCAGCTGGGAGGTCTTCTCGCGCTATGCGTTGAACAGCCCACATGACTGGGCACTGGACGCCCAGGTGATGATGTATGGCACGCTGTTCATGATGGCCGGCGCCTACACACTGGCCAAGAACGGCCATGTGCGCGGCGACGTGCTCTACGGTTTCTTCACGCCGCGCACGCAGGCCACGCTGGACCTGCTTCTCTACTTCATCTTTTTCATGCCCGGCATCGTGGCGCTGACCTGGGCCGGCTGGATCTTCGCCAGCGATTCGATCGCGATCCGCGAGAGCACCTTCAGCGCGACGCCGCTGCCGCTGTACCCGTTCAAGTTCATGATCCCGCTGGCCGGTGGCATGCTGCTGCTGCAGGGCGTCGTCGAAATCATCCGCTGCGTGCAGTGCATCCGTGACGGCGTCTGGCCCTCGCGCGAGCGCGACGTCGAAGAGGTGGATGTCGAGAAGCTCAAGGCGATGGTCCACGTGAAGGACGAGGACATCGAGGCCCTCGACCAGTTCGTCGTGCCGCACGGGAGCAAGCCATGAAGATCCGCAAGGAGCTCTGGTTCGGCTTCATCCTGATGGCGATCATCATCGCCGGCACGGCGCTGATGCTGGTGATGGCGCCCAAGATCACCACCGGCCACCTGGGCTTGATGATGCTGTCGCTGGTGGTGGTGGCCATCATGCTGGGCTTTCCCACCGCCTTCACGCTGATGGGCATGGGCATGATCTTTACCTGGATCGCCTACGACGAAGACACCGGCAAGACCCTGACGCTGATGGTGCAGAGCGCCTTCAAGGTCATGGGCAACGACGTGCTGATTTCGATCCCGTTGTTCGTCTTCATGGGTTACCTGGTCGAGCGCGCCAACCTGATCGAAAAACTGTTCAAGAGCCTGCACCTGGCGATGGCCCGGGTGCCGGGCTCGCTGGCGGTGGCCACGCTGTTCACTTGCGCGGTGTTCGCCACCGCCACCGGCATCGTCGGTGCGGTGGTCACGCTGATGGGCCTGCTGGCGCTGCCGCAGATGCTGCGCGGCGGTTACGACGTGCGGGTGTCGGCTGGCGTCATCACCGCCGGCGGCTGCCTGGGCATCCTGATACCACCCTCGGTGATGCTGATCGTCTACGGTGCCACCGCGGGCGTGTCGGTGGTTCAGCTGTACGCCGGCGCGTTTTTCCCCGGCATCATGTTGGCCGGGCTGTACGTCTTGTATGTGGTCTTGCTGGCCAAGATCAAGCCGCACTTGATGCCGCCGCTGTCGGCGGCGGACCGTTTCGTGCCGCTGCCCGCGCCCATGCAGTCGATCGCGCAGGCGTTCTCCAACACCGCACTGCCGGCGTTGTTGCGCGCCCTCAAGGGTGGCCGCAACCTGGATGTGCCCAGCGGCTACATCCTTCGCCAGCTGGGCATCGCGCTGGTGCCGGCCCTGCTGTTCGCGCTGGCCGCGGGCATGAGCTGGCGCAGCAACACTGCGCCGCCCGATGACGACGCGCGTGCCGCGGCGGCGCAGGCGACAGCCACCGTGAAATCGGACGCCTCGGGCGGCGGCCTGCAGGCGCCTCCTGGCAGCGTGAGCGAACCGCCCGGCGCGCCCCAAGCCGGCCTGGCCGAGCCCCAACCCGACAGCGGCGGGCTGGCCGAGCCTGGGGGGTCGGCCGGCGGCTTGGCCGAGCCGCCGGGTGCCGACGATGTCAAGGAGCCGCCCGGCGCCGGCTCTGACGTCAAGGAGCCCCCGGGCGCCGATACCAGCGTGAAGGAGCCGCCTGGCGCCCAGTCCGGCGCCCAGTCCGGCGTCCAGGAACCGCCGGGCAGCGCCGCCACCGGCAGCGCGCCTGCGGCAGCCGCCGAGCGCACGCCAGCCACCCGTGGCTGGTGGATCGGCACCGGCATCGGCGCAGTGGCCTTGCTGGCGTTCTACGCGATCCTCAGCTTCCAGCGGCTGGAGATCTTCAAGATGCTGCTCTCCAGCTTCTTCCCGCTGCTGATGCTGATCCTGGCGGTGCTGGGCTCGATCGTGATGGGCCTGGCCACGCCGACCGAGGCGGCGGCAGTGGGTGCCTTCGGCGGTTTCCTGCTGGCGGTGGCCTACCGGCAGTTCAACATGTCGGTGCTCAAGGAGAGCGTGTTCCTCACTGCCAAGACCAGTGCGATGGTGTGCTGGCTGTTCGTCGGCTCGGCGATCTTCTCGGCTGCCTTTGCGCTGCTGGGCGGGCAGGAACTGGTCGAGCGCTGGGTCATGTCGATGAACCTGAGCAAGACCGAGTTCCTGGTGCTCAGCCAGGTCATCATCTTCGTGCTCGGCTGGCCGCTGGAGTGGACCGAGATCATCGTCATCTTCATGCCGATCTTCATTCCGCTGCTCGACAACTTCGGCGTCGATCCGCTGTTCTTCGGCCTGTTGGTGGCGCTGAACCTGCAGACCGCGTTCCTGAGTCCACCGGTGGCGATGGCGGCGTTCTACCTCAAGGGAGTGAGCCCGCCGCATGTCACGCTGAACCAGATCTTCGCCGGCATGCTGCCTTTCATGGGCATCCAGGTGATCGCCATCATCCTGCTCTACCAGTTCCCGGCGATCGGGCTCTGGCTGCCGTCGGTGCTTTACAGCCGCTGAGCAGCGATGCCAGGGCAGCGACTGACGCGCGCCCGGGACACGGGTCGGGCGCCGCGCAGCCTGTCGGCGCCTGCTTGGGGGGGGTGGAGAGGGGCGGCCGGACCGGCCGGCCGGCCGGCTGGCTGGGCGGACGACAGCCCAGGCCCTGCCCGCCGTCAAGGTTTGCCACCCAGGCCGATGCGCTGTGGGCCAGCGCCAGCGGGCACAATCGCAAGCCATGACCAGCCCCAGCCGTCCCGCAACTGCTCGTGCAGCCCGCATCGGTCGGCTCGCCCTGTTGACGGCCAGCATGGTGTCGCTGCTGGCCGGTTGTGCGTCGCGGTCGGTCGAGGTGGCCCCCAGGCCCACCGATCCCGAGGCCTATGTCACCTGGGACTGCGAGCGCCTGCACCACGAGATCGACGCCGTGCAGTTCCGGGCGGTCGATGTCGCCTACGCGGTGGATGCACGCGCCGGCAACAACTTGATCGCCCTGGGCCTGGGCGTCACGGTGTTCTGGCCGGCGCTGCTGGCGATGCGGCCCGATGGCCCGGAATCGGAAGAGCTGGCCGAACTGAAGGGCCGTTACGAGGCCTTGAACGTGGTCTCGACGCGGCGCACCTGCGGGCCGCCGTCCGATGCCATGCCGGCGCGGCGAGCGGCGGCCCTGCCGGTGGCCGTGGGCGACCGTCTGGTCTACGAGGAGCGTCTCGGCCAGGGCAGCAACGCACGCCAACTGGGCCTGCTAGTCACGGCCTTGCGGCGCGACCAGATCGAGTACCGTGTCGACCTGGACGGGCGGGCCTTCGACGCGGGCTGGCGCCAGGACCGGGCCGGCAATGTGCTGCTCGACGCCCGTGCACCGCTGATCGGCTGGCGCGCGCTGCTCAAGCCCGACCTGGTGCTGGGTCAGGTGCTGTCGGGCGAACTGGCCGCCGCCGAGGAGAACGTGGCCAGTGCGCGGGTGCGCGGCCAGGTGGTGGCCACCGGCGAACAGACCGTGGCGGGCCGCCGTTTCGACGTGGCGGTGATCGAGCTGTTCGGCGAGACGACCAACAGCCGCGGCTTCGCCGATGACATCAGCCAGGCCAGCGCCCGGCTCGATGGCGTGATGGCGGTCGACCGGTCCAGCGGCCTGTTGCTGCGGCTGGAGGTTCGCAGCAGCAACGCCGATTTCGCGGTGCGCCGCCGTCTGCTGCGCATCGAGCCGGCTGCGCGCTGACGCGCCAGTGCGGGTTCTGGCCGCTGACCGCCGGTCGGTGGTCAGTGCCGATTCGCCGGTTTACCGATCTTTACGGTGTGAACAAGGCCCGGACAAGGGGGCTGCGCAGAATCTGTTTCATCCCTTCAACCACCGGTGACCACGATGCGCCAGATTGCCAAGACCCCGCAACGCAACCAGTGCAGCGTGCTGCGGCACGCCACCGCTTTCACGCTGGTGATGGCGGTGGCCGGTGCCACCGCCAGCCTGGCCCAGGCCCAGCCCGCGGGCGGCATGGGCGGAATGGGTGGCATGGCCGGAATGGCCGGCAAGGATGGCATGGCCATGCAACACGGACCGCGGCACGCCGCCCACCACCCGCAGGGAGGCCCTGGCGGCCGGATGATGATGTCCGAGCGCATGCTCGACTCGGTGGGCGCCAGCACCGAGCAAAAGACCCGCGTGCGCGACATCCTGAAGACCGCGCAGGACGAGCAGCGGGCCCAGCGCGAGGGCGGCCAGGCGCTGCAGCAGCAGATGATGCAGTTGATGGCCGCGCCGCAGATCGACGCCGCCGCCGCCGAGGCGCTGCGCCAGCAGCAGCAGGTACGCCACGACGCCGTCAGCAAGCGCAGGCTGCAGGCCATGCTCGACGTGCAGGCTGTGCTGACGCCCGAACAGCGCGCCAAGATGGCCGAGCAGATGAAGGCTCGGCAAGACATGATGGGTCGTCACCAGCGCGAACGCCAGTCAGCGCCGCCGCAGGCGCCGCGCAGTTGACCGACCGGGCACTGCCTGCCCTGGCCGCGCGGGCGCTTTCGGGCGCCGGTGCGGCCTTTTGTCATGGAGCCATGCTGCGATGAATGCCAAGCTGCTGCTGATCGACGACGACATCCGCCTGACCGCGATGGTGGGCGACTACCTGCGCGCCAACGGCTACGAAGTCGACACCGCCGGCACGCTGGCCAGCGGTCGCGAACGGTTGCGGGCCGGCCCCTACGACGCCTTGGTGCTCGACCTGATGCTGCCCGACGGCGACGGCCTCGACCTGACCCGCGAGTTGCGCGCCGATGTCCGCCTCAAGCGCCTGCCGTTGTTGATGCTGACCGCCCGCGGCGAGCCGCTTGACCGGGTGCTGGGCCTGGAACTGGGGGCCGACGACTACCTGGCCAAGCCCTTCGAGCCGCGCGAATTGCTGGCCCGTGTCAAGGCGCTGTTGCGCCGCGCCAGCCCCGAGCCCGTCGACGCCGACCTGCTGCGCTTCGGCCGGCTCGAGATCGACCTGGCGGCGCGCCAGGCCCGCATCGACGGCAAGCCCGCCGACCTGACCGGCCACCAGTTCGACCTGCTGGTGGTGCTGGCGCAGAGCGCCGGCCGGGTGATGACCCGCGACCAGATCATGGACGCGCTCAAGGGTCACCCGATCGAAGCCTTCGACCGCAGCATCGATGTGCATGTCTCGCGCATCCGCGCCTGCATCGAGGACGACCCGAAGATGCCGCGCCGCGTGCTCACGGTGCGTGGGTCGGGCTACGTGTTCGCGCGCAAGCAGGACGCGCAGGAGTAGGGCGCCAGGTGCGTTCGCTCTACCTGCGCATCTGGCTGACGGTGGTGGCCGCGCTGGCGCTGTTTGCGCTGGTCTCGGGCTGGATGTGGCAGCGCCATGTCGAACAGGAACGGCTGCGTTTCGAGACCGCGGCCAGTGAACGGCTGGCGGCCTGGGCCGAACTGGTGCAGCGCGCGCTGCCCGGCGCCGACGCGCCGGCGGCGGCACAGGCCGCCGCGCTGCAGGAATGGTCGGGCCGGCTGCGCGTGCCGATGGCGCTGGACGACCGGCGCGGCCTTCGCATCGCGGCATCCGACAGTTTTTTGCGCCGCGAAGCCGGCGGTGCGCCGCGTGCGAATGCGGTGGTGCTGGACGACGGCCGCACGTTGTGGC
This sequence comes from Burkholderiales bacterium, assembly GCA_038211805.1. Classification (GTDB taxonomy): domain Bacteria; phylum Pseudomonadota; class Gammaproteobacteria; order Burkholderiales; family Burkholderiaceae_C; genus Pseudaquabacterium. Next base: position 25,991 of record JBBQVF010000022.1, read on the forward strand.
TGGCCCGCCGCGTGATGCGCCGGGGGCTGCCGGGCGAGGTGGCGGACGGCGATTCCGCTGACGCCGCCATGGCCTATGGACCGCCTCGCGAGGAGGTGCCGGGGTGGCGCGGCGCCGATGCCGAGCGGGGCGGCGTCGGGGCCTTGACGATGCCGCGTGGCCCCCGTGGGCCGATGCTGGGCGACCACCCCCCCGGCCCGGCGCTGGGCGAGCGTCCCAGCGCCCTGGCGCCGCTGCCGCCATTGCCCTTCGGCCTGCCGCAGGCGCTCGGCCCGCTGGCGCTGGTGGCCGTGCTGTTCATCGCGGTGGCCGCCGGTGCTTACCCGGTGGTGCGGCGCCTGACCCGTCGACTCGAAGCCTTGAAGCAGGGCGTGCGCGCCTTCGGACGGGGCGACCTGGCCTTGCGGGTGGATGCCTCGGGCCACGACGAGGTGGCCGAGGTCGCCGCCACTTTCAACCAGGCGGCCGAGCGCATCGAGGCGCTGGTGCACAGCCACCAGACCCTGCTGGCCAACGCCAGCCATGAGCTGCGCTCGCCGCTGGCGCGGTTGAAGATGGCGGTGGCGATGTACGGCGAACTGCCCGAGGCGCAGCGCGCCGGCCTCAAGCGCGAGATCGACACCAACGTGGCCGAACTGGACGCGCTGGTCGAAGAGGTGCTGCTGGCCAGCCGGCTGGACGCCCGCGCGCCGCTGGACCGCAGCGACCCGGTCGACCTGTTGGGCATCGCAGCCGAGGAGGCGGCGCGGGTCGACGCCGAGGTCGAGGCGGTGGGTGACACCGCAGCCTTGCAGATCAGCGGCAACGAGCGCTTGCTGCGCCGCGCGCTGCGCAATCTGCTGGAAAACGCCCGCCGCTACGGCGGTGGCGAGATCACCACCCTGGTGGCCGCCGATGCCGGCGGCGCGGCGCGCATCAGCGTCTGCGACCGTGGTCCGGGTGTGCCAGCCGACTTGCGCGAGCGCATCTTCGAGCCCTTCTTCCGGCTGCCCGGCCATGCCGAGCGCGAAGGTGGCGTGGGCCTGGGCCTGAGCCTAGTGCGGCAGATCGTGCAGGCCCATGGTGGCCAGGTCGTCTGCGAGGCCCGGGAAGGCGGCGGCAGTTGTTTTGTCATCCAACTGCCGCCGGGCCTGGCGCCCGGCGCGGCTGTCAGGCCGTTGCCGACGCGGGGCTGACCGGGGCCGTGGCGCGTTGCCGCGCCAGAACCCAGGCCAGCAGGCTGGCCAGCGCCAGCGCAGCCAGCGTCAGGCCGACAGTCGACGCGATCCAGAAGCCGGGTGCGCCGTGCAAGGCCTGTGGCACCACGCCGCCGGTGTCGAAGGCCAGCGCGTAGCCGCCGCCCAAGCCAACGCCCCACAGCGCGCCGACGTAGATCAGCGTGGGCAGTGTGGCGATGCGCCAGGCCCGCAGCACGAAGGCGGCCACCGTCTGCACCGCGTCGGCGGCATGGAACAGCGCCACCCAGGCCAGCAGCGGCAGCGCCGCGGCCAGCACCGTGGGGTTGTCGGTGTAGAGGCGCAGCACCGGCTCGCGGGCCATGTAGACCAGCCCGCCCACCACCAGCGCCACACTCGCGGTGAACTGCAGGCCGTGCCAGCCCAGGCGCCGGGCGTCGCGCAGGTCGCCCGCGCCGATGCGCTGGGCCACCAGGGTGCTGGTGGCGTTGCTCAGGCCCAGCGGCATCATGAACAGCAGCGACACCAGGTTGGCGGCGATCTGGTGGCCGGCCACCGCGGTTTCGCCCAGCCGCGAGATGAAGATCGCCATGAAGGCGAAGCCGGTCACTTCGACGGCGATGCCCAGGCCCATCGGCACGCCCAGCCGCAGCAAGGCGCGCAGCGACGGGCCGTGCGGTGCGCGCTGGCCGGGCGCCGTCAGCTCGAAGCGGCGGTAGAACGGGTCGCGCCGCAGCAGCGCCAGCGCCAGCAGCGCCTGGATCCACATCGCCACCGCGGTGGCGATGCCGCAGCCGACCACGCCCATCGCCGGCAGGCCCAGCGCCGGCACGCCCGAGACCAGTGCGATCGACAGCGGCACCTTCAGCGCCAGCCCGCCCAGCTGCAGCGCCATCACCGCCTTCGGCCGCGACACCGCGGTATTGAAGCCGCGGTAGACGGTGAACATCAGCGCCGCCGGCAGCGCACAGGCCAGCCCCAGCAGGTAGCCGCGCACCTTGTCGGCCACGTCGGGCCCGGCCTTGGCGAGTGCCAGGAACGGTGCCGGAAACACCAGCAGCACGCAGCCCACGATCGTCAGCGCCAGTGCCAGCCACAGCGCCTGCCAGGCCTGGTGGCCGGCCTCGCGCAGGCGCTGCGCACCGTAGAGCTGGCCGACGATCGGGCTGACCGCCAGCACCACGCCCATCAGGCCGATGAAGATGGTGATGTAGGTGGCGCCGCCCACCGCCAGCGCGGCCAGGTCGGTCGGTGAATGGCGGGCCACCAAGACGGTGTCGACCGTGCCGAAGCCCAGCACCGCCACCTGGCCGATGAACACCGGCCAGGCCAGCGGCACGATGCGCCGCACGCTGCCGCGCAGGCTGGGGGGGGCGGTGGTGATCATGGTCACGGTGGCGGTCACGGTGGCGGACACGGTCACGGTGCGATCGGGCGGGCCGGGGCAACGGGATGCTGCGCGGGCGGCAAGGCCGCGCCGGGGCTCGCCCGCACCCGCTCGGCATAGCGGTTGAAGCGCCAGGCCGTGCCCTCCATCGTGATGCGGCGCCAGACCGTGCGCTTCTCGCCCGGGCTCAGTGCGGGCCAATGCTGCACCTCGTCCTCGGTGCGGCCGCAGCCCTTGCACAGCGCATCGCCCTGGGCGGTGGAGCAGATCGCGATGCACGGCGCATCGGGGGTCTGTGCGTACCAGGCCAGCCAGGCGGCGTGGGCGGCGGCCGGCATCGTGGCCTCGTCGGCCAGCGCTTCGTGGTAGTACACCAGCAGCGCATAGACCTCGGCCAGCGCCAGCACCTCGCGGCAGGCGGTGATGCCGTCGGGTGACGGGGAGCGCGCACGCCACCAGTTGATGGCGGCTTCGATGTCGGTGATGTGGAGGCCGGCCATGGGCGCAGGAGTGTCGGGCAGGGTGCAGGGCGGTGGACCAGGGCCGGCGGGGGCCGGCGGCGGATTCACTTGCGGGCCGAACCGGCAAGGGGCGCAGAGCATAGCGCTTGGCGCATCTTGGCGCCGGTACGGGCGCCGGTACGGGGGCCGGCATGGGCGCCGGCACGGGCGGTGCATACTTTGCCCATGAGGTCTTGTTCGAGGTTGAGTCGTCGGTCACCGCCGCAGCCTGCCGCCTGGACAGGCGCGATGCTGCTGGGCCTGTGGCTGCTGACCGCGCAGGCCGTACAGGCGGGCGAATTCAGCGACGAATTCGACCGCCAGCGCTTCAAGGACGCGCTGCAGCACGAGGTGGCCTTCCGCGAGGCCGCGATCCACGTCGCCTGGAGCGCCGAGCCGCTGTGCGACGACACCACCGAGATCGAACCGTTCGTGCTCTGGTCGGTGCGGGGTGTCAAGACCGGGCTGTCGGCCTACCAGGAACGCTTGTTCCACCAGGCCACCGGCATGGACGAACATTGGCGCATCGTCTGGATGGATGAATCGGTGCCCGACGCGTTGCGGCTGGGCCAGCGCGTGCTGGCGGTCAATGGCCGCAGCTTGCCGGCACCGAGCGGGCGGATCGAGGTGGCGGCGGTCTTCCGGGGCGGCACCACGGTGTCGGTCGACGACCAGGCCTTCTGGAGCGTGATGCACCGCGCCCGCGAGGAGGCCAATGCCGGCTCGTCGATGACGCTGACGCTGGACGGCGGCGCCCAGGTCGCCGTCGGCACGCAGACCGGCTGTGCAGGCACGGTGACGGCCAGCGCCTTCGACGACGAGCCCGGCAACTTTCAGCGCCAGGAGGGCCGGCGCAGCAAGATCCCCGGCCACGCGCTGATGGAGGCGCGCAGCCGCGACGAGCGGCGCTGGCTGGCGGCCTTCGGCACCTACTTCCTGGCCAGCGAGCAGTCGATCGTGCGGCAGCGCTCGTCCGACCAGGTCGGCAATGCCTTTCTGGTCGGCAAGGTGCTGGCGCTGGCAGTGCCGGGGGCCAGCACGGTGCTGGCGGCGGTCGAATCCCAGACCCAGCGCACGCTGCAGGTCGACGGCCTGGTGGGCGGCGCCGACCTGTTTGCCAACGAGGTGGTGCTGGCGATGGGCGGCGACCCGTCGGTGGGTCTGAAGCTGTCGGACCGTCTGAAGGCCAAGGGCTTGCGGGCCGATGTGGTGGCCATGAGCGAGTTCCGCCGCGCCAACGTCGAGATCCACCTGCAACAACTGGCGGTGATCGAGACCGCGCGGCGCAAGGTCGAACTGGCGGCCGATGCCGCGGCAACAGCCGGCGGCAACGGCACGGCCACACCACCGTAGCGCTTCGACCCGCGTGCGGTGGGCTGCGGCGCTTGCCGGCCGGCAGCCCGGCGTGCCGCGAGGCCGGCCGTGCCAGCCCACGGCGTGCCGGCCAGAGGGCGTGCCGGCGCCTCACCGGGAAGACCCCCGTTGTAAGCCGCACTGCTGCGGCACGACCAAAGGCCATGTTCCTTGACAGGCGGTGTGCCATGACTCGATCCACGCTCGACCGCCTGTTGCGCGGCGCGCTCCTGCCGGCATGGCTGGCCGGTCTCAGCGCTGCGATGCTGGCGGAGCCCGCTGTCGCGCAGACCTGCCTGGCCCGCTCAGCCGACCAGCAGGTGCTGCTGGTCGAGCTGTACACCTCGGAGGGATGCAATTCCTGCCCGCCGGCCGACCGCTGGTTGTCGACGCTCAAGAGCCGGCCGCAGGTGCTGGCGGCGGCGTTCCATGTCGACTACTGGGACCGGCTGGGGTGGGCCGACCGCTTCGGCGATGCCCGCCACACCGAGCGCCAGGCCGAGCTCGCGCGCCAGGGCGGTGCCCGGTTCAGCTACACCCCGCAGGTGCTGGTCAACGGGCGTGATTGGCGCGGCTGGCCGACGTTGCCGATCATGGCGGCGCCTGCCGTGGTGCAACTGGCCATGGCACGTGGCGAGGGCCAGCGGGTGGACCTTCAGGTCACCCCGCTGCGTGGTGCACCGACCCGGCTGGCGCTGTGGTGGGCCGTGCTGGAAGACGGCCATCTGTCGCAGGTGAAAGCCGGCGAGAACGTCGGCGTGACGCTGCAGCACGACCATGTGGTGCGGCGATACGGCCGCCTGCCGGCCTGGGCCGCCAGCGTGGGAGTGCAACGAGCGCAGCAGCTGACCGTGGCCCACAACGGCGAAGGCGGACGCAAGGTCCGCCTTCTGGTGGTGGTGACCGATGCGGTCACCGGGGCCCCGTTGCAGGCGGCCCAGCTGGTCTGCTGAGCCCGGACTGAGCGAACGCCAGTGGGTTCGCGATGCCGGGCGAAGGCTCTGCCGGCATGCTTGCCGGCAAGCGCCTAGACCTTATTTGGTGCGACGCGGGCCGCCGAACGGCTTGCCGCCGCCGAAGCCGGCACGTGCCGGACGCTCGGCACGGTCGCCGCCGCCGAAACCTTCACCACGCGGGGCGGCGGTGCGGCTGTCATTGCGGAAACCGCCTTCGCGGAAACCGCCCTGGGGCGCGCCGTCGCGGTTGCCACCGTCACGGTTGCCGCCGTCACGGAAGCCACCTTGGGGCGCCGCATCACGGAAGCCACCTTGCGGACGGCCAGCGTCGCGGAAACCACCTTGCGGCGGGCCGTCCTGGCGCGGACCATCCTGACGGAAACCGCCGGCAAAACCGCCACTGCCACCACCACCGGCCGGGCGACGATCGCCGCCAAAGCCACCGCCGAAGCCGCCGCCAGAGGGCCGCGAGTCGCCACGCGGGCCGCCGAAGCTGGGCTTGCCGCGGCCGCCAAACGACGGCTTGCCGCCGAAGGACGGGCCGCTCATCGTCGGCGCGGTGTACTTGGGCTCGAGGCCCGGCACCACGGCCACCGCGATCGGCTGGGTGGTGAAGCGCTCGATGCGGCGGATCATGCCGACATCGCGGCGCTCGGCCAGCGTGATCGCCAGGCCATTGCGGCCGGCGCGGCCGGTGCGGCCGATGCGGTGCACATAATCCTCGGCCTTCATCGGCAGGCCGTGGTTGATGACGTGGCTGATGGTCGGCACGTCGATGCCGCGGGCGGCGACGTCGGTGGCCACCAGCACGCGCAAATGGCGGCTGCGCAGGTCTTGCAGCACGCGGTTGCGGCGGCCTTGCGGCATGCCACCGTGCAGCGCAGCCACGGCGTGGCCGATCTGGCCCAGCTTGTAGGCCACTTCGTCGGCATCACGCTGGGTGCTGGTGAAGACCACGCACTGGTCCATGTCCTTGTCGGTCAGCAGTTGCTCCAGCAGGGCATGCTTGTGGTGCATGCTGTCGGCCCAGTGCAGGCGCTGCTCGATCGAGGCGTGCGCATCGGTGTGCTTGTCGACCGCAATGCGTTGTGGCTCGCGGGTGAGCTGCTGGGCCAGGTGGCCGACGTTGCCGTCGAAGGTGGCCGAGAACATCATCGTCTGGCGCTCGGCCGGCAGGGCTTGCGCCACCAGCTTGATGTCGTCGATGAAGCCCATGTCGAGCATGCGATCGGCTTCGTCGAGGATCAGCAGTTCGACGCTCGACAGGATCGCCGCGCCCGAGTTCATCAGGTCGAGCAGGCGGCCCGGGGTGGCGATCAGCACGTCGAGCGGGCCACGCAGCGCCTTCAGCTGGGCCTGGTAAGGCACGCCGCCGACGATGTGCGCGACGCGCAGGCCGGACACGCCGTAGCCGTACACCGAGCAGGCGCGCGAAACTTGCTGCGCCAGTTCACGGGTGGGGGCCAGCACCAGGATGCGCGGGCCGAAGGTCTTGCCCTTCTCGCGGCGCTTGGCGAGGTCGTTGCGGGCATCGAGGATGCGTTGCAGCGCCGGCCAGACGAAGGCCGCGGTCTTGCCGCTGCCGGTCTGCGACGAGACCATCAGGTCGCGGCCGGTCAGGGCCGTGGGCACGGTGCGCATCTGCACGTCGGTCGGGCTGGTGTAGCCGGCGTGGGTGATCGCCTTGACGATCTCCGGGGCCAGGCCGAGCGCCGCAAATTCGGCGCCGATGGCGACATGTGGTTGTGCTTGGGTGGGTTGTTGAACCGGCTCGGCGCCAGTGTCGTCGGCTTCGGGGGCGGTGTCGTGAACGAGGTCGAGGTCAAAACTCATGGGTAACTTTCAGTCAGGCAAGGCTGTGCCCGGTGGCTTGTGGCCACAACAGGTCCAGCCACGGCGCCGCCGAAAAGCGGGCAGCCGCAGGGATCGCACTTCGGTGGAAGGGTGGGGCGTGGAAGGCGACACATTGCGCCTGGCCTGTATCGCGGCTCGGCAACCCTGCTGCGGTGCAGTGGATTGGCGGCTGCTTTGCCCAAAACGTCCTGAAGCGACGGCATCGCCGCCAACCAGGACACGGGACGCGGTGTAGTCCTTGCGGTGAGGGTGCAAGGCCCGGCTCGTAGAGGGTCAGAGTCGATGAACGAAAAGCCGGGGTATGAACCCAAGCCAGCCCACGATTATGGCAGAGATTGCCAGGCCGTGCTGGGGTTTGTACGCAGCGCCGGGCCCGTGCGGCCAGAACAACCAGAGCGGCCAGAACAACCAGAGCGGCCAGAACAACCAGGGCAGATCGTGGTGCTCGCCAAGTCAAGCCGCCAGGCGTTCGGGCTGGGCAGCGGCGGCGCGCACCAGGTCGGCCGCTTTTTCAGCAATCATGATCGTCGGCGCGTTGGTGTTGCCGCCCACGATGCTGGGCATGATCGAGGCGTCCACCACCCGCAGGCCGGCGATGCCGTGCACCCGCAATTCGGCGTCGACCACGTCGTCGGTGCCCGGACCCATGCGGCAACTGCCCACCGGGTGGTAGATGGTGTCGGCATGGCCGCGGATGAAGGCCTCGATCTGCGCGTCGGTTTGTGCCGCGGCCGACAAAGCCAGTTCGCGCCCCCCCAGGGCGGCCAGCGCGGGCTGCGCCAGCACCTCGCGCATGCGCTTGAAGCCGCCGATCAGCCGCGCCAGGTCGTCGGGGTCGGTGAAGAAGGCCGGGTCGATCAGCGGCGCGGCCAGCGGGTCGGCACTGGCCAGTTGCACGCTGCCGCGGCTCTTCGGATGCAGCAGGCAGACATGACAGCTGTAGCCGTGGCCGAAGACTGTCTTGCGGCCGTGGTCAACCAGTTTGCCGATGACGAAGTGCAGTTGCAGGTCGGGTGCGTCCAGGCCGGGCTGGCTGCGGAAGAACGCGCCGGCCTCGGCAAAGTTGGTCGTCAGGCGGCCGGTGCGGTGCTCGCGCCATTCACGGATGTCGCCCAACGTGCGCCAGGCGCCTGCCAGCGACAGGCCGAAGGATTCGTTCGAGTGCGGTGTGTCCACCACCTGCACCACGTCGACATGGTCATGCAGGTGCTGGCCGACACCGGGCAGGTCGTGCTCCACCGCGATGCCGTGTTGCTGCAAGTGCGCGCCGGGGCCGATGCCGCTGGTCATCAGGATCTGCGGCGACTGCAGCGCACCCGCGCACAGCAGCACTTCGCGGCGCGCCTGCAGCGTGCTGCGGCTGCCGTTGCGCAACACCTCGACGCCGGTGGCGCGGCGGCCCTCCATCACGATGCGGGTCACCTGCGCCTGGGTGATCACCTCCAGGTTGGGCCGGCCCAACGCGGGCGCGAGGTAGGCCTTGGCCGCGCTGCACCGTTCGCCTTGCCGATGGGTGACTTGGTACCAGCCGACGCCGTCCTGCTCCGGCCCGTTGAAATCGGCGTTCAGTGGCAGCCCGGCTTGTTGCCCGGCGTCGATGAAGCGCTTGGCGATCGGATTGGGACTGCCCAAATCCTGCACCGTCAGCGGCCCGTCGGCGCCGCGCAGCCCGTCGGCACCGCGCAGATTGCCTTCGGCCCGTTTGAAGTACGGCAGCACCTCGTCGAAGGACCAGCCCGGATTGCCGGCGGCCGCCCAGCGCTCGTAGTCGCTGTGCTGACCGCGGATGTAGATCATCGCGTTGATCGAACTCGAACCGCCCAGCACCTTGCCGCGCGGCTGGTAGCCGCGGCGGCCGGCCAAGCCGGGTTGGGGCACGGTCTCGAAGGCCCAGTTGATGCCCTTGGTCTTGGCCATCAGCGCCAGGCCGGCCGGGCAATGGATCAGCACGCTGCTGTCGACGCCGCCAGCCTCCAGCAGCACCACGCGCACGGTCGGGTCTTCACTGAGCCGCGCCGCCAGCACACAACCCGCTGAGCCACCACCGATCACCACATAGTCGTACATGCCTGGAGTCTCCGTCTGTCATGGCCGGTCACGCTTGAACCGTCAAATTCATCATAGCCACGCAGCACGGGCCGCCGTAGTCTGGAGTCCTGCCTCTAGATCACCGCGCCCTGTCGACACGGCGAATAACGGCGGCGACGGCAATAGCTGGTATAGTGCGGGTACAGACATGCACGAGGCCGTTTCCACAAGGTCTTATCCCCGTACCGCCTGATGTCACTGCCAAGCGAAAGCAGGGTGGATTCAAAAGGCCGGCCCAGGTTTGAACTCCCGGTTCGACGTTTCTTGAGTGTCTCTGTCCGCGCTGGCGAAAGCTGGTGCGTGTTTTCTTCATCAACAGACTCTAAAAGGAACATCTCCATGAGCAACACTACCCAAACCGGCGTCGTCAAGTGGTTCAACGATGGCAAGGGCTTCGGCTTCATCACGCCAGAAGACGGCAGCAAGGACCTGTTTGCCCACTTCAGCGAAATCCGCAACAACGGCGGCTTCCGCAGCCTGGCTGAAAACCAGCGCGTCGAGTTTGAAGTGAAGCAAGGCCCGAAGGGCCTGCAAGCTGCGAACATTCGCCCGCTGTAATCAGTCGGCCACCTGAGCGCTCAGGCGCTCAGGCATGAAAAAACCGCGACCTTCGGATCGCGGTTTTTTTTCGCCAGGCACTTTTGGTTCTGCGCCCGGTCACCGGCCGGCCGGGCCGGCCCCAGCGGGCCGGCTGTCCAAATTTCAGCGCGATGCCGGGAGCGGCGGGGATACTGGGTTGGAGGGATTGCCGGCAACGCCGTCGGCCGGCGCACCGTCGTCGGGGCCACCACTGTCCGGCCCCTGCTGCTTTTTCTGCTTTTTTTCTTCGTTCTTGCGCTTCTTGGCCAGTTCGCGCTGGCGTTTCTCGTAGCCGTAATTCGGGGTCGCCAAGGCGGTGCTCCTTTGGATCGCTGACGCGCACCGGTCGCGCGTCGAAGCGGTCCCGCAGCATAAGCCAATCCTCCGCATGCCCGTCCGGTCGCTGACGCAGGCGTGGCACAAAAGCAAAGGGCCACCGGAAAAGTGGCCCTTGGTGCTCACGGACAAGGCAGCAAGACTGCCAAGACCGGGTGTCGGCGCCGGGTACGGGTTCCGGTATTCCGCCCATTGGTGCGGTCGGTTGTCGCTTCAACCAGCCCAGTGTCTCTCAGGCCCGGTGACAGCGTGATGACGAGAAGCCAGGTTTCGGCACGCCAGTTTCGGGGCTGGCGTTCCGCGCTGCGTTTGCTGCGATGCACAATATTTGTTTTGCAGACCGTTCAACAGATTCGGGGAGTGACCGCTTGATGCGTTATGTCGTCTTCAACCAGAAAGGCGGGGTGGGCAAGTCCACCATCGCCTGCAACCTGGCCGCCATCAGCGCATCGCAGGGCCTGCGCACCTTGGTCGTCGACCTGGATCCGCAGGGCAACAGCACCCGCTACCTGCTGGGCGATGGCGCCGACGAGGCACGCGACACCGCGGCCGAGTTCTTCGACCAGACGCTGAAGTTCATGCTGCGCCTGCAGGCGACCGAGGAGTTCATCACCACGACGCCGTTCGAACTGCTCGACCTGCTGCCGTCGAGCCCGCAACTCGACGAATTGCACAGCAAGCTGGAATCGCGCTACAAGATCTACAAGCTGCGCGATGCGCTGGCGGCGTTGGAAGGCCGTTATGACCGCATCTACATCGACACCCCGCCGGCGCTGAACTTCTACACCCGCTCGGCGCTGATTGCGGCCCACGCCTGCCTGATCCCTTTCGACTGCGACGATTTTTCGCGCCGTGCGCTGTATTCGCTGCTGGAGCATGTGCAGGAGATGCAGGTGGACCACAACCGCGAGTTGACCGTGGCGGGCATCGTGGTCAACCAGTTCCAGCCGCGCGCCAACCTGCCGCAGCGCCTGGTGCAGGAGCTGATCGACGAGGGCCTGCCCGTGCTGCAGCCCTACCTGAGCGCCAGCGTGAAGATCAAGGAATCGCACGAGCGGGCGTTGCCGATGGTGCACATGGACCCCCGGCACAAGCTGACGCTGGAATACCTGGCGCTGCACGCGGCCTTGCAGCCGGCGGGCAAGCGCAAGCCGACGCGCTGACGGTTGGGCAGATCGACCCCCGGGTCGGCCTGCTGGCCGGGCGGTCGTCACTCAACCGCCTGAGAGCCGGATCGCGGCCGGGGCGGCGATGACCACGTCGGACGTGGCGCAGGCCACGCAGGGCAGGATCCAGCCGTCGGCCTTCTCTTCGGCCAGCAGGCCGGGCCACTCGACCTGGTAGCGGATCGAGCCGCTGAGCAGGCGGCACAGGCAGGCGCGGCAGGTGCCGTTGCGGCAAGCGCTGGGCAGGCTCAGACCCGCGGCGCGAGCGGCTTGCAACAGGCTTTGATGCGGCGCTGCCGGCGCCTGCCAGCCACCGGGTTGCACCGTCAGCAGGTGGGCCGGTACGCCGGTGCCGCCTGCCTCGGCAGCGCAGGCCGGGGGAGTCGGTGTCGTCGACATCGCGCGACCTCAGGCCTGCGCCGGCGCGTGACGGAAGACCAGCAACTGGTTGTGCGCCGGCATCGCCACCTGCGCCTGCAACTGCAGGCCGGCCGCCCCGGCTTGCGCCACCATGTCGTGCAGCCAGCGCAAGCCCCATCGCGGGTCGCGCCCGCGCAGGTCGGCGTCGAAGGCCAGGTTGCCGGGTGAGGTGGTGACGCCTGCCACGAGGCAGGGGCCATAGGTGATCAGTGATCCGTCGCGGCCGAGCCTGTGCGCCGCACCTTGCATCAGCGCCGCGCAGCAGGCCCAGGGCGCGATGTGCAGCAGGTTGGCGCAGTACACCGCGTCCCAGTGGCCGACGCCGCCGATGCCGCCGATGCCGCCGACGCCGCCGACGGCGAGCGGCCAGGGATCGGCCAGCACATCCAACTGCAGCGGCGCAAGCAGGCCGGGCGAAGGGCACTGCGCTGCCCAGGCCGCAATGGATTGCAGGGCCTCGGGGGACGGATCGGTGGGCTGCCAGGTCCAGCCGGGCAGGCCGGCCGCGCAGTGCGCCGCATGCTGGCCGGTGCCTGCGGCGATCTCCAGCAACCGGCCGCGGGCCGGCAGCAAGCGCTGCAACTCGGCCAGGATCGGTGCCTGGTTGCGCTCGGCGGCAGGGCTGTGGCGCAGGGTGGGGCGTGGGGTCATGCCGGCCAGTCTGCCACGGTGCTGGCCGTCCTCGCGCTGGCTGTTTTGGCCGTTCACCGGCCACAATGAAGGCCGTTTGCCGAGAAAGGCGCCCGCATGCAAAGCATTCCCTTCGAACTGCGTGGTGAGTTCATCACGCTGGACCGGCTGCTGAAAGCCACCGGCCTCGCCCACAGCGGGGGCGCGGCCAAGCTGATGGTGGCCGAAGGCCGGTTGCAGGTGGATGGCCGCGACGAGTTGCGCAAGACAGCCAAGTTGCGCGCCGGCCAGGTGGTGAGCATGACCGGCGTGCGCATCACCTTGCTGCCCGCAGCACCGCTGATGGCTGTACAGGCTGTCACTGCCGAGCCGGCCGCCGACAGCGCCTGACTCGACCATCCCGCGGCGATGCCCCCGGCGGCACGGCGCGGACCCGCACCGACCCGCACCGACCCGCACGGGCCCCAGCAGGCGGGTGCGCAGGCGGGTGCGCAGCCGGGTTCGCAGCCAGTCAGCGACAATCCGGGTGTGCGCCGGTTTCGTGCCCCCGAAACCGGCGTTTTCCATTCCACGGGGTCATGTCGAGGACAACCATGCACAAAAACCTCAGGCGCGCCGTCGGCGTGCTTGTCGGTGTTGCGGCCGCCGCAACCCCCTTGTTTCCTGCCGTGGCACGCGCTGTGCCGTTGCAGGTTTGTTTCGTCTACGTCAGCCCGGTAGGCCAGGCCGGCTGGAGCTACCAGCACGACCAGGGCCGCCAGTTGATGGCCCGTGCGCTGGGCGATCAGGTGACGACCCGTTTCGTCGAGGGCGTGGCCGAGGGTGCCGACAGCGAGCGCGTGATGCGCGACCTGGCGGGCCAGGGCTGCGGCCTTGTCTTTGCCACCAGCTTCGGTTATCTGGAGGCGGCGTTGCGGGTGGCGGCCGAGTTCCCGGCGGTCAAGTTCGAGCATGCCGGCGGCTACAAGACCGCTGCCAACCTGAACACCTACAACGCCCGTTACTACGAAGCCCGCTGGCTGGCCGGCTGGCTGGCCGGCATGCAGAGCAAGACCGGCGTGGCGGGCTACGTGGCAGGTTTTCCGGTGCCCGAGGTGGTGCAAGGCATCAACGCCTTCACACTGGGCATGCGTGCGGCCAATCCCAGGGCAGAGGTCAAGCTGGTGTGGCTGAACGCCTGGTTCGACCCTACCCGTGAGCGCGAGGCCGCGCTGACCCTGATCGGCCAGGGCGCCGACGTGCTGAGCAACCACAGCGGCTCACCGGCGGTAGCGCAGGCGGCCGAGGAAAAGGGCGTGCTGCTGCTGGCCTACCAAAGCGACATGGCGCACTTTGCGCCCAAGGCGCAGCTGGCCGCCGTCACCCACCACTGGGGCGGTTACTACGGCCAGGTGGCGCGGGCGGTGATCGCCGGCCGCTGGAAGCCGCAGCCGGTGTGGGGCGGCATGAAGGACGGGCTGGTGCAGTTGTCGGCCGTCAGCGCCAGCCTGCCGGCCGCCACGCGGGCCGGGTTGGCGCAACGCCAGCAGGCAATCGTCGACGGCAGATTCAAGCCGTTTGCCGCGCCGCTGGTCGACAACACCGGGCGCAGCCGGCTGGCCACCGGCGCGCTGGACGATGCCGCCATCGCCGGCATGGACTGGCTGGTGCAAGGCGTGACGGGCAGCGTGCCGAGCCGCTGACCGCCCGCGCCGGCCAGCCCGGGGTCTACCAATGCGCGGGCGGGATGAACGCCGGGTTGGTGATCGCCAACAGCCGGTGGTCGCGCCAGGCCCCGTCGATGTAGAGGTAGTCGCGGGCCAGGCCTTCGTCGGCAAAGCCCAGCCGGGCCAGCACCGCCAGGCTGCGGCTGTTTTCCGGCCGCACCGCGGCCTGCAGCCGGTGCAGGTTGATGACCGGTGAAAACGCCTCGGCGACAACGGCCTGCAGCGCCTCGTGCATCAGGCCGCGGCCCTGGCAGCCGGCGTCCAGCGCATAGCCCAGGCTGCAGTTCTGGAACGGCCCGCGCGACAGGTTGCTCAGGCTGACCTGGCCGACGACGCGCCGCGGCGCGTCGGCCAGCGCCAGCCACCAGCGCCAGCCCTGGCCCGCACTGAAGGCCGCCGCGCCGGTGGTCAGCCGGCCTTGGACGGCTTCGGGGCTGTCCTCGTCAGCCGCTCGAGGCGGATCCCAGGGCGCCAAGTGCGCATGGTTGCGGGCCAAGAAGTCGGCGATCGCACGGGCCAGGCCCAGCGCCGGATCGGGGTCGGGCGCCCGCAATTGCAGGCGCGCGGTGAAAAGGCGGGTGCGGGGCAGGGTGCCGATGGCCATGGCCGCAATCTAGCGCAGCGCGCAGTGTTCAGCGGTCAGCGTCAGACCCTGGCCGGCGTCGGGCCGGCCAGGGCCGCTGCCAGCGCGTTGGCGGCAGGCCCGAAGGCGTAGGCATCCATCGCCAGGCAGCCGTAGGTCAGGCTGGCGTGCAGGCGTTGCGCGGCCGGCGAGGCCCCGCCGCCGGCACCGGCGGCGACGTAGAACGGCAGCAGGTGCTCATCGGTCGGGTGCATCAGCACGCCATGCGGCGCCTGGCGGCGGTAGTCCAGCAGCGCTGGCCAGTCGGCCGCCGCGCTGCGCTCGGCGAACCAGGCGCGGAACGCGGCGCTCTCAGGGCGCTCGAGCGCGTCGATGGCGGGGCGGTCGCTGCCGAAGACCAGCCGCAGGTTGTGGGTGAGGCTGCCGCTGCCGTAAACCAGCACGCCCTCGTCGGCCATTGGCGCCAGCGCCTGACCCAGCGCGAACAGCCGGGCCGGGCTCCAATCAGGCGGAAAGGCCAGCGGCAGCACCGGGATGTCGGCTGCGGGCCAGACAAAGCGCAGCGGCGCCCAGATGCCGTGGTCGAGCCCGCCGTCGCTCACCGTGTGGATCGGCAGGCCGGCCGCAGCGACCAGCGCGGCCACGCGCGGCGCCAGGTCTGGCGCGCCGGCCGCGTCGTAGCGCAGCCGGTACAGCGGCGCCGGGAAGCCTGAAAAGTCATGCACGGTGGTGTGCTGCGCCGCCGCCATCAGCATCGGCTCACGGGCCAGCGAATGGGCCGAGATCGCCAGGATTGCGCGCGGCCGCGCCGCCACCGCGGCCACCGCCGGGCCCAGTTGCTGCCAGAAGGCACCGGCTTCGCGGGGCTCCAACGCGGTCATCGGCGAGCCGTGGGACAGGAACAGGGGGGCCAGGGTGGTGCTCATGCGGCATTAAAGCAACCGCGCGCGGGGGCGGGGTTCGACGCGGCTGCACGCAGGGTTCAAAGCGCGCCACAGGCGCCGGCGCGGCCCCTGCATCGGCCGGGCCACAAGCCCCCGCCGCACGGCCGTCCGCGGTGCTGGTGTACCGTTCCGCCCGAACGCCGCGCGCGGCCGCCCGCACCGGGCGCGCTGCGCAGCGCAGCCCGGAGGTTCGCCCTTGAGCAAGCACACCCTGTCCGTCGATGTCCTTGGCCTGGCCTGGCGCCAGGGCTGGCGCGATTTCCGCGCCGGTGAACTGCGCCTGCTGATGGTGGCGGTGATGCTGGCGGTGGCGGCGCTGTCGGCGGTGGGCTTTTTCGCCACCCGGCTCGAAGCCGCCCTGGCCCGCGACGCCGGCACCCTGCTGGGTGGCGACGCGGTGGTGGCCAGCGACCAGCCGGCGCCGCGCGACTTTACCGAGCGTGCCAAGGCACTGGGCCTGCAGCAGGCCAGCAGCATCGGCTTCCCCAGCATGGCGCGGGCGCCCGATGACAAGGGCGGTGCGGCCCGGCTGGTGGCCGTCAAGGCGGTGAGCGACGGTTACCCGCTGCGCGGCAGCCTGCGCCTGCGCGAGCGCGCCGACGGGCCCGAGCAATCGGTGGCCAGCGCGCCGGCGCGTGGCACGGTGTGGGTCGACCCGGCCGTGCTCGACGCCCTGCAACTGGCGCCCGGCGACCCGTTGCTGCTGGGCGACCAGGTGCTGACCATCGCCCGTCTGATCATGCAGGAGCCCGACCGCGGCGCCGGCTTCATGAACTTCGCGCCACGGGTGATGCTGCATGCCGACGACCTGGCCGCCACCGGCCTGGTGCAGGCGGGCAGCCGGGTGACCTACCGGTTGATGGTGGCTGCGCCGGCCAGCAGCGGCAAAGGTGCGGCCGACACCGGCGTGCGGGAGTTCCTGCGCTGGACCGAGGCCCGCGCCGCCACCGACAAACTGCGCGGCCTGCGGGTCGAATCGCTGGAATCGGGCCGGCCCGAGATGCGCCAGACGCTCGACCGCGCCGGTCGCTTCCTCAACCTGGTGGCGCTGCTGGCGGCGTTGCTGTCGGCGGTGGCGGTGGCCATCGCAGCGCGCGACTTCGCCCAGCGCCACCTCGACGACTGCGCCATGCTGCGGGTGCTGGGCACGCCGCAGCGGGCGATGGCCGGCGCCTACGCGCTGGAATTCGGCGTGGTCGGCCTGATCGCCAGCGTGGCGGGCACTGCGCTGGGTTTCGCGGTGCATTTCGTCTTCGTCAGCCTGCTGGCCGGCCTGCTCGATGCCCGCCTGCCGCCGGCCACCTGGTCGCCGGCGCTGTTCGGCCTGGGCGTGGGCATGACGCTGCTGGTGGCTTTCGGCCTGCCGCCGGTGCTGCAGCTGGCCCGGGTGCCGCCGCTGCGGGTGATCCGCCGCGATTTGGGCCAGCCGCGCGCGGCCTCGGCCGGCGTGCTGCTGGCCGGCACGGCGGGTTTTGCCGCGCTGCTGGTGGCCGCGTCGTCCGATTTGCGAATGGGCCTGATCGCGGTCGGTGGTTTTGCCGCGGCCATCGTGGTCTTCGCGATCCTGGCCTGGTTGGCGGTGAAGTTGTTGCGGGTGCTGGTGCCGCAGGTCGGTGGCCCGCGCTGGCTGGCCCTGGCCACGCGGCAGTTGTCGGCGCGGCCGGCGCTGGTGGTGTTGCAGGTCTCGGCGCTGAGCGTGGGCTTGCTGGCGCTGATGCTGCTGGTGCTGCTGCGCACCGACCTGATCTCGGCTTGGCGCGCGGCCACGCCGGCCGATGCGCCCAACCGATTCATCATCAACCTGCAGCCCGAGCAGGGCGACGCGTTCCAGGCGGCGCTCAAGGGCGCGGGCGTGCAGCGCTACGACTGGTATCCGATGATCCGCGGCCGGTTGTTGGCCATCAACGGCCGCGACGTGGCGCCCGACCAGTACCCCGACGGACGCGCGCAACGGCTGGTCGAACGCGAGTTCAACCTCAGCCACGCCGCGCAGATGCCGGCCCACAACGAGCTGGTCGGTGGCCGCTGGACGCCCGACGAGGCCGACGGCCTGAGCGTCGAGGACGGTCTGGCCCAGACCCTCGGCCTGAAGCTGGGCGACCGATTGCGCTTCGACATCGCCGGCATGCCCAAGGAAGGCCGCATCACCAGCCTGCGCAAGGTCGACTGGGGCTCGATGCGGGTGAACTTCTTCGTCATGTTCCCGCAGGCGGCGATGGCCGACGTGCCGGTCAGCTACATCAGCGCGTTCCGCGCACCCGTTGACCGGCCCGGCTTCGACCGCGACCTGACGCGGCAGTTTCCCAACCTGACCAACGTCGACCTGTCGGCCTCGCTGGCCCAGGTGCAGAAGGTGCTGGACCAGGTGATCCGGGCGGTCGAGTTCCTGTTCGGCTTCACGCTGGCGGCCGGCCTGGTGGTGCTGTTCGCCGCCGTCAGCGCGACCCGCGAGAACCGGGCGCGTGAATACGCGGTGATGCGCGCGGTGGGCGCCAGCAGCCGCCTGCTGCGCCAGGTGCAGCGCGCCGAGCTGCTGGGCGTGGGCGCGCTGGCCGGCCTGCTGGCGGCGCTGGCCGCGGTGCTGCTGGGCGGCGTGTTGGCGCGCCAAGTGTTCGAGTTCGCCTGGGCGCCGTCACCCTGGGTGCCGCTGGCCGGCACGGTCTTGGGCGCGCTGCTGGCCTGGGCCGCAGGCTGGTGGGGCCTGCGCGAGGTGCTGCGCCGGCCGGTGATGGACACGCTGCGGCGGGCGGCGGAGTAGGCGGCTGGGCCTGTCGGGCCTGTTGGGCGGCGCTGGCGGATACAGGTCCTCAGGCCCCTGCTATTGCCAGC
>JBBQVF010000023.1:0-44259 GCA_038211805.1 Burkholderiales bacterium
CATGTTGGTCATCATCGACAGCGCCAGCACGCGCAGCCCGGCATGGCGCGCCAGGATGGTCTCGGGCACCGTGCTCATGCCCACCGCGTCGGCGCCGAAGCCGCGCAGCATGCGGATCTCGGCCGGGGTCTCGAACTGCGGGCCCATCACCCAGGCGTAGACGCCCTCGTGCAGTTCCCGGCCCTGCGCCGATGCCACGGCGCGAGCCTGTTCGCGCAGCGCGGCGTCGTAGGCCGCGCCCATGTCGACGAAGCGGTGGTCGCCGCTCTCGCCGAACAGGGGCGAGTGCTGCACGATGTTCAGGTGGTCGGCCAGCAGCATCAGCGAGCCCGGGCGCATCTTCGGGTCCAGGCTGCCGGCGGCATTGGTCTGCACCAGCACCTGCACGCCCAGGGCCGCCAGGGTGCGGAT
Source organism: Burkholderiales bacterium (assembly GCA_038211805.1). Lineage (GTDB taxonomy): Bacteria > Pseudomonadota > Gammaproteobacteria > Burkholderiales > Burkholderiaceae_C > Pseudaquabacterium. Next base: position 412 of record JBBQVF010000023.1, read on the forward strand.
GACGCCCTTCATGCCGTCGGCGTCGCCGGTCTCGTACGGGTGCTTGCGACCGGCCAGCACCAGCACTTCGCGCTCGCCGATGCGCCCGCTGCGCACCAGGCCCTTGTGGCCGCCCACGGCCAGCGTCGGGAAGGCGGGCAGGTCGGCATAAGGCACGTCGATGGCGTCTGCCACCGCGTCGGCGGTGGGCCCCCAGCCGCTGCCCAGCAGGACGGCGATGCGCGGTTGGCGACCGCTCAGGCGCTGGCGCAGGGTGGCGGCGCTGGCGGCAATGGTCTCAATGGACGCGAGGGTATGGGTCATGCGGGGCTCGGGCTGGTTCAAGTGTTTTGCAGATGTTCAGGGCCGAAGCTGGCGGGCAACAACTGGCCCAGGGTGAAGGTGGCACGCACATCGGCCTCGTCAGCGCAGATCACGGCCACATCGTCGGCCGCAAACTCGCGCAACTTCTGTCGGCAACCGCCGCAAGGGGTGACGGGGCTTTGAGCCGCGCCCTCCACCCCGGTCACCACAGCCACCACGGCCACCGCCATCACGCGCTTGCCGCCGGCCGCCACCATCGCCGCCAGGGCCGAGGTCTCGGCGCACCAGCCCTGCGGATAGGCCGCATTCTCGACGTTGCAGCCGGCGTGGATGCGGCCCTGCTCGTCCAGCACCGCCGCGCCGACGGCAAAGCGCGAATACGGCGCGTGGGCGTGGTGCCGCACGGCGCGCGCGGCGTCGATCAGGGCTTGCTGCGGGTGGGCTGCGGCCATCGTGTCAACGCTCCTTCAGCGCTCCTTCAGCGTTCTTTCAAGTAAGGCCGCCCCAGTGCCTTGGGCGCGATGGATTTGCCGATGAAGCCGGCCAGCAGCACGACGGTCAGCACATAGGGCAGGGCCTGGATGGCCTGCACCGGTACCTCGCCGCCGCCGAACAGCCAGTCGGGCAGAACGGCGCCCTGCAGGCGGATGCTGATGGCGTCGAGAAAGCCGAACAGCAGGCAAGCCAGCATCGCGCCCACCGGGTGCCACTTGCCGAAGATCAGCGCCGCCAGCGCCATGTAGCCGCGGCCGGCGGTCATGTTGGGGATGAAGCTGGGGTTCTGCGCCAGCACCAGGCAGCTGCCGGCCAGTGACGCCAAAACGCCATTCAACGCCAGCGCCTGGTAGCGCAATGCCTTCACGCTGACCCCGGCGGCGTCGACCATGGCCGGGTTCTCGCCCGCCGCCCTCAGCCGCAGGCCGAAGCGGGTGCGGTACAGCAGCCACCACACCGCAGCCACCAGCACCAGCGCGCCATAGACCATCAGGTTGTGGCCGAACAGCGCGATCGACAGCACGCGGCCGACCACCGGCACCTGCGCCACCACCTCGCCCGCGCCGGTGAACCAGCCGTCCAGGCGCACGCTGTCGGGCAGCGGCGGCGTCTGCCCGCCCTGCGCGAACCAGGCAATGCCCAGCACGACGGTCAGGCCCGAGGCCGTCATCGTGATGGCGATGCCCAGCACCACCTGGTCGCCGCGGTGGCTGACGCAGGCATAGCCGTGCAGCATCGACAGCGCCACCCCCACGGCGATGGCCGCGGCCAGCGCCAGCGGCAGGCTGTGCGTCACCGTGCCCACCGCTGCCGCGGTGAAGGCCGTCATCAGCATCTTGCCTTCCAGGCCCAGGTCGATGATGCCGGCGCGTTCACACAGCACTCCGGCCAGCGCGCACAGGATCAGCGGGGCCGACACGCGCAAGGTGCTGGCCAGGATGGTGCCGATCAGGACTTCATCCACGGGCGGCCCCTGCAGCCGGCCGGGGCGCCCGCACGAACAGCCGCGCCAGCCGGGCCAGCGCCGGTGCGGCCACATAGGCCATGGCACCGGCGAACAGCACGAACAGGCCCTGCAGCAACACCACCCTGTCGCGGCTGAAGCCCGGCACCTCGAAGGACAGTTCAGACCCGCCCTGGTACAGCGCGCCGAACAGCAACGAGGCCAGCAGGATGCCCACCGGGTGGTTGCGGCCGATCAGGCTGACGGCGATGCCGGCGAAGCCCGCCCCGGCGACGAAGTCCGGCAGCAGCCGGCCGTGCACACCGGCGATCTCGTTGATGCCCACCAGCCCGGCCAGCGCGCCCGATGCCGCCATCGAGGCCACGATCAGGGTCTTGGGCCGGATGCCGGCATAGGCCGAGGCGTCGGCCGAAAAGCCGACCGCGCGCAGCGCATAACCCGGGCGTGTCTTCCACAGCGCCAGCCATACGGCGCCGGCGGCCAGCAGGGCGATGAACACCGTCAGGTTCAGCGGCGTCGCCGGCCAGTCGATGCCGATGGCCTGCAGCAGCGTGTGCACACCCGGCATCAGCGCCGATTCGCCGAAGGCCCGGCTCTCGGGCGTCATGTTGCCGGGTTCCTTCAGCGTGTTCACCAGCAGGTAGCCCAGCAGCGCCGCGGCGATGAAGTTGAACATGATGGTGGTGATGACGGTGTGGCTGCCACGCCAGGCCTGCAGCGCCCCCGGGATGGCGGCCCACACGCCGCCGAACAGCATCGCCGCGGCAATCATCACCGGCAGCATCAGCCAGGCCGGCAGCAGGTGCGACAGCGCCAGTGCGGCCACCCCCGCGCCCAGCCCGCCCATCATCGCCTGCCCTTCGCCGCCGATGTTGAACAAGCCGCCGTGAAAGGCCACCGCCACCGCCAGCCCGGTGAAGACGAAGGTGGTGGCGTAGTACAGCGTGTAGCCGATGCCGGCGCGGCTGCCGAATGCGCCCTTGACCAGCAGCGTGATGACCTGCAGCGGGTCGAGCCCGACCACCGCCACGACGACGGCACAGACCGCCAGCGCCACGGCCAGGTTGACCAGCGGCAGCAGGCCGACGTCGATCCAGCGCGGCAGCTCGACGGGATGCGTCATGAAAGTTGGCGCACGTTCCGGCCTTCGGCGAGCCAAAGCACACACTGCTGGCTCAAGCGCCCACTCGAGCTGGCGTGTGCGACGACGATTTCATCTGCAAGCCGGGCCGCAAGATCATTGCGGTCATCCGCCGCTTGCTCGGTCAGTCGGCGTGAACAGGTTGACTGGCTGACCACCGCCATCCTGCCGGCATCGAGCGCGCTGCGCCAAGCGCTTCGCAATGCGGCGCCAGCCACCGGACGCGCCAGCACCAGCACGGCGGTTCCGCCGGCTTCCAACAGGAGCCGCAACACCGATTGCTCCAACGGCGAATGAAACCCGCCTACCAACCTGGGATGGTCTCGAACCTGCTGCAGCACCCACGTGGTGGCGGCACGGATGGCACTGCCGGGGCACTGCCGAGAGGCGAAGAAGGCGGTCAGCGTACCTTGCAACAGGTCGGCAGCGCCCAGGCCGCTCAGCAACAGGCCTGTTCGCTCGACCGCCCAAGCTGCTGCTGGCACTGCCGGGTTGCGGATAATGAAAATTCTCCCAAGTGCTTGATATGAGTGATTTTTCAGCGCCTGTCCCACTCATTATCCGCAGGCGGCGGTAGATGGAAGATGCTCGACTTTTTGGCATCATCAGGTTCATTTTCCAGGGCGCCGGACTATTGGCGTCAATCCACTGAGATGGCGTCAGGCGGTCTGAGCCGGTAATCGCGGTGGATCACCGCGTTGACGATCGCCTCTTTCACCACCCGCTCGGGGTACTTGTGCCGCGTCTTGAAGCCGCTGCTGGCCAGGGTGAGCCCTTGCGCCAACTCGTCCAGCACGGCGCGCACGGCCATGTCGATCTGCTCGATCAGCGGGCCGCGGCTGGTCTTGGGCGGCTTGCGCAGGTTGGGCGTGGCGCCGCTGCCCACCTCTTTGCCGGCATACACCATCAGCCGGATGTCGGCGCGCGAGCCAAACGCCGCCAGCAGGCTGCCCGGCTCCTCAGCAAACAGCAATACCGCCGCGCGGCGTGGCGTCAATTCGTTCCCCGCGGGCCCTGTCACCACCTCTGCCAGGCCGATGCGTTGCAACTGCTCGGCCATGCTGCCGGCGCGCAGCCCGCGGTGGCCAACAAAGCTGCGCCAGACCGGCGTGTCCAGCAAGGCCAGCGGCACGGCCACCGGCTCGCTCTCGGCGCTGCGCTCACCGCGCCGGTACGACAAATCGGTGATCTCACCGGCGCCCAATTGCCGGTTGCTGGCGTCGCCACGCGTCCAGGTGCCACCGTCCACCACCGAATGCACATGCTCGCTCTTGCCTACCCGCAGCAGCGCCACATGGCCGGCGCTGCCGTCGCGCAGCGTGCAGGGCAGGCGGTAGAAAGTGATCGTGCCCACTGGCGGGTTGAAGTGCGTGCGGCACTTGCGCTGCAGTTCGTCGAAGGCCTCGGGGTTCTCCTGCACACCCCACAGCCGCTGCTGCGGCGGGCTGCCGGCCGGGGCGTCTTTCGGGTCGGCGACGCCGATCACCAGCCAGCCGCCCTCGGTGTTGGCGAAGGCGCAGACGGTTTCCAGCGTCTTGGCCACCTTGCCGCCGCCCAGGCGCTTGAAGTCCAGCGTCTTTGATTCGGGGGATTGCAGCAGCGCCGAGAGGCGGGTGGCGGACTGAGGAACGGGTAGATCAACCATCTACTGCCCGCTCCAGTGACGACCGGTACTGGTCATCTACCCCCGGTTTTCCCGTTCCGTTGTGCATTTGGCCAGCGCGGCTGAGCCTCTGCCGGACTTGACATGCACGGCGATCCCGGGTTGTGCGGTCGTCAGCGTGCGTCAACACGCACTCCGCAGCCCAAGGGGCAACTCAACAGCATCGGCCCCCGCCATCAGCCGGCCCAACGCGGCCTCGGTGCAGTCGGCGATCGCCAGCTCACCGGCGATGCGGCCGCGGTCCATCACCAGCACGCGGTCGGCCAGCGCCAGGATCTCGTCGAGCTCGCTCGACACCAGCAGCACCGCCCCGCCCGCGTCGCGCATGGCGCGCAGCCGGCCGTGGATGAACTCGATCGCGCCGATGTCGACGCCGCGGGTGGGCTGGCCCACCAGCAGCACGCTGGGCGGTGCCTCGGGCGCCAGCGCCTCGCGGGCCAGCACCAGCTTCTGCTGGTTGCCGCCCGAGAACTTGGCCGTGCCCAGGTCGACGTTGCGCGGCCGCACGTCGTAGGCGTCCATCATCCGGGCGGTGGCCTGGCGCGCGGCCTGGCGCTTCATCCAGCCCCAGGCGCCAGCAAAACGCGGGCTGCGCTGGTAGCCCAGCTCGGCCGTTTCCCAGGCGGCGAAGGGCAGCACCAGGCCGCGGCGGTGGCGGTCTTCGGGCACGTGGGCCAGCCGCAGACGGCGGGCGGTGGCGGGGTCGAGCCAGCGCGCCGGGTCGAAGTGTTGCGCCGAGGCGCCAGCCCCCAGCGTGAGCGTGCCGGCCTGCGGCCGGGCCAGGCCCGACAGCATGTCCAGCAACTCGCCCTGGCCGTTGCCCGAGACGCCGGCGATGCCGACGATCTCGCCGGCGTGCAGGCTGAGCGAGACATCGGCCAGCCGCTGCACGCCCGTCGCGTCGCGCCATTGCAGGCCCTGGGCGGTCAGCAGAGCGGCGCCAGGGCGGGCGGCAGTGGCGTCCGCCACACCGCCCGTCTTGCCGCGCGCCACAGCGCCCATCTCGCCGCCCGCGTCGCCGCCCGTCTCGCCACCGGTTGCGCCACCGCTTGCGCCACCGGTCTTGCCACCCGTCACGCGGCCCAGCTGCACCCGCCGGCCCACCATCGCCTCGGCCAGCTGGTCGAGGCTGCAATCGCCGATCGGCCCGTCGAACACCACCGCGCCCTGGCGCATCACCGTCACCGCGTCGCACAGCGCCATGATCTCCTTGAGCTTGTGGGTGATCAGCAGCAGCGTGCAGCCGGCGTCGCGCAGCCGGCGCAGGGTGACGAAGAGCTGCTCGGTCTCCTGCGGCGTCAGCACGGCAGTGGGCTCGTCCAGGATCAGGATGCGGGCGCCGCGAACCAGGGCTTTCAGGATCTCCAGCCGCTGGCGCTCGCCGACCGGCAGGTCTTCGACGGCGGCATCCAGCCGCACCTGCAGGCCGCTGTCGGCCATCAGGCGGTCGAGCTGGCGGCGCATCGCGGCGCGGGCCGGCGCCAGGCGCCAATGGGCCTCGGCGCCCAGCATGATGTTGTCCAGCGCCGACAAGTTTTCGACCAGCATGAAGTGCTGGTGCACCATGCCGATGCCCAGCGAAATCGCCTCGCGCGAGCCGGGAATCTGCACCGCCGCGCCGTCGATCTCGATCTGGCCGCTGTCGGCCTGGTAGAAGCCGTACAGGATCGCCATCAGCGTGCTCTTGCCGGCGCCGTTCTCGCCGACGATGCCGTGCACCGTGCCGGCCGCCACCGTGAGCGTGACCTCGCGGTTGGCCTGCACCGCGCCGAAGCGCTTGTTGATGCCCTGCATCGACACGGCCGGCGCCGTGGCCCCGGCCTTGGACATCAGTATTTGCAGGCGTTGTCGGCCATGTAGTCGGCCACCCGGATCTTGCCGGCGATGATGTCGGCCTTGGCCGCGTCGACCTTCTTCTTCATGTCGGCGTTGACCAGCTTGGCGTTGTGCTGGTCCATCGCGTAGTCGACCCCGCCCTCCTTCAGGCCCAGCACGGTGAGCCCGGGCGTGGTCTTCCTGGCCAAGGTGTAGACCGCCACGTCGACCCGCTTGACCATGCTGGTGAGCATGGTGCCGGGGTGCAGGTGGTTCTGGTTGCTGTCGACGCCGATGGCCAGCTTGCCCGCATCCTTGGTCGCCTGGTAGACGCCCACGCCGGTGCCGCCGGCCGCGGCGAACACCACATCCACGCCCTTCGCAAACTGCGCCTTGGCCAGCTCGCTGCCGCGGCTGGGGTCGTTCCAGGCGGCGGGGGTGGTGCCGGTCATGTTGGCGGTGACTTCGACCTTGGGGTTGGCGAACTTGGCGCCCTGCTCGTAGCCGCACTGGAAGCGGCGGATCAGCGGGATGTCCATGCCGCCGATGAAGCCGACCTTGCCGGTCTTGCTGGCCAGCGCGGCCATCATGCCGACCAGGAAGCTGCCCTCCTGCTCCTTGAAGACCACCGACTCGACGTTGGGCAGCTTGACCACCGCATCGATGATGGCGAATTGCAGCTTGGGGAAATCCTTCGCCACCTTCTCCATCGTCGAGCCCTGGCCGAAGCCCACGCCGATGACCGGCGAGGCGCCCTTGTCGGCCATTCGGCGCATCGCCTGCTCGCGCTGGGCCTCGTTGGCGATCTCGAAATCGAGGTAGGGCTTGCCTGTTTCCTTCTTCCAGCGCTCGGCACCGTTGTGGGCTGCCTCGTTGAACGACTTGTCGAACTTGCCGCCCATGTCGTAGATGACGGCGGGCTGGGCCCCGGCCACGGTGGCAACGGTCAGCAGGCCGATGGCGGCCAGTACAGCGTGTTTCATCGTCGGGATTCCGGTAGGGTGGTGGCGATGGAGCGGTCAGGCGGTCAGGCAGTGAATCGATCGCACCACCAGACTTTCAGGATAGCAAGCCGCGGGCCGGCCACAACGGGTGGTTAGCATGGCCCGATGCCGACCGCTGCCTTCGCCCCGCCCGACTCCGCGCTGCTGCACCGCGCTCGCCAACTGCCCAAAGTGCTGCTGCATGAGCACCTGGACGGTGGCCTGCGGGTGGCCACCCTGCTGGCGCTGCTTCGCGAACGCGGCATCGCCTCACCGGCCGAAGATGAAGACCTGCTGGCGGCCTGGTTCGACGCCCGCGCCCACGCCGGATCGTTGCTGGAATACCTGCGTGGCTTCGATCTGACGGTGGCCGCGATGGCCACGCCCGAGGGCCTGGAACGGGTGGCCTTCGAAGCCGCCGAAGACGCCCGCGCCGAAGGCTGCGTGCTGGCCGAGTTCCGCATCGCGCCGCTGCTGTTCGAGGCTCACGGCGTCTCGGGCGAGGCGGCGGTGGCGGCCCTGCTCGACGGCCTGTCGCGCAGCCCGCTGCCCAGCGGCCTGATCGTCTGCGCGATGCGCCACGAAAGCGACGCCCACATCGCCCGCGCTGCCGGCCTGGCGATCGCCTGCCACCAGCAGCCGCGGCCGGGGGGCGCTGTCCGGGTGGTCGGCTTCGACCTGGCCGGGCCGGAGGCCGGCTGGCCGGCCAGCCGCCACGCCGCCCTGCTGGCCCGGGTGCGCGATGCCGGCCTGGGCCTGACGCTGCACGCCGGCGAGGCCGATGGCGGCGAACGGGTGCTGGAAGCCGTGCGGCTGGGCGCGCAGCGCATCGGCCACGGCGTGCGGCTGGCCGACCTGATCGACGTAACGGCCAACGCGCCAGCCACTACCGAACTGCTGGCCGAGTTGAAAGCCCGCCACACCCACCTGGAGATCTGCCCGACCAGCAACCTGCACACCGGTGCGGCGGCGTCGCTGGCGCTGCACCCGATCCACGCGCTGTGGCGCGCGGGCGTCAGCCTGTCGTTCCACACCGACAACCGGCTGATGTCACGCGTCGACCACAGCACCGAGGCGGCGCGGCTGGTGCAGGCCGGCTTCGGCTGGCATGAGCTGGTGCAGATGGGGCTGGACGCGGCGCGAGCCTCGTTCCTGTCCGACGCGGCGCGGCGGGGGGCGGCGCAAGCGCTGCGCGGTTGGGCGGCGGCCGAGGGGCTGATATTCGAGCCGCGGCGGCAGCAGGGCTGAACGCAGCGCCGCCGTTCGCCGGTTTCGCCGGTCATGCCGGATCGCGGCCCGCGCGGCCCCGCCGTATGCCAAGGTCGCGAATGGCGGCCTGCCATCGCTGCGCCGGGTGCAGCGAATCCGGTCGATCCGCTGGATCGACCGTGTGCCGGATCAGACCAGCAGCGAGCAGTCGGCGCGGTAGATGCCGGCTTCGTTACCGCCACTGGGTTCGAGGCGCAGGCTGAAGCGCCCAGTCTGCGCATGATTCAGGCGATGCAAGCCGCTGGCCAGATCCGCCGTCTCGGCACCTTCGAAACGCAAGCTGAACTGCTCCACCGGCTTGGCACTGGGCCGCGCCTCGACCGCAGCCAGACGCAAGGTGGCGCGCTGGCCGTTGCCGGCCACGACGCTGAAGGTCTGGCCTTGTAGGGCCTCGAAGGCGCCCTGGGACGGGCTGCCGCCCAGACGGCGCGCCAGCGTGTCGGCAGGCGCTGCGGCCAACAGCGGCGCGCCGATACTGGCCAAGGCCACGCCGCTGGTGGCAGCGGCAAAGAATTTGCGTCGGTTGCTCATGTCGTTCACTCCAGGCTCAAAAGGGGTTGCGGCGCACCGCAGGGATCAGGAAATCAAACTCCCGGCCAGCGCCGGTCTCTCGGCACCAGCGCATACGGCGGTGGCGGCGGCTGCGGCTGCGGCGGTTGCGGCGGGCAAACGCTGCATCGCCCAGTAGACGCCGTTTTCGTCGACCGGCACAAAGCCCAGCTGCCGGTACAGCGCCAGCGCCGGGTTGTTGCGCTCGACATGCAGCGACATCCGAAGACCCTGGGCGTCGGCTTCTGCCACCAGCGCCTCCAGCAGGGCCCGGCCCAGGCCGCGCCGGCGGAACGCCGGGAACAGCGCAATGTCGAGAACGCGGATCTCATCGGCCCGCCGCGCCACGTAAAGCCGCCCAACCCGCGCGCCCCACGCCTGCACGATGTCGAACCGGGCCGCCGGGTAATGCTGCCGGTAGTGCGCGTCCAGCGCTGCGAACTGCGAGCGCAGAAAAGCCTCTTGCTGCTCGGCGCTCCAGCCGGTGGGCGCCAGTTCTTCGTACCGCGTGCTGGCGTAGACGCGGTAGAGGAAATCGGCATCGGCCGCGCTGGCCGCGTGAAGCGTCCAGCCGGCCATGGTCAGTTGCGCGAAGGAAAGATGCCTTGCAGCGCAATGATGAACATCAGGCCCAAGTAGGGTTGCCGGTTTTCATGCGGCTGGCCGCCACCTGCGGCGGTGAGGCCGGCGCCCATGGGCGTGAGGTTGGTGGCCGCCCGGTAGACCTTGGGGCCGGCGCCCGGTACCACCGCGGCCGACGGCGTGCCGGTGCTCACAGCGCCGGCACCGCGTAGCGTGTGGCTGTGCTCCGGCATCTGCGAGGCCTGCAGGGTGACCGCCGCCTCGCCTGCCATTTCGCCGAGTTGGCGGCCGGCTAGCCCGGGGCCGTTGCCAGCATGCATCGGCACACGGTCACGCAGGTTGGGCAGGGCGAAGTTGTTGACCCCGTTGCCGCCGTAGGTGGTGCCCAAAATCGAGAACAGCGCCTGGTTCTGGTTGATCGGCAGCAATTGCCCGTTACAAGCCGCCCAGCCGCGCGGTGCGAAATTGCCGGAGAAGATCTTGACTTCGGCGATGAATGGTTCCGACATCGTGAGCTCCTAGCCGCGCGAAGGGAAGATGCCCTGCAGCGCAATGATGAAGTTGAGCGCGAGGTACGGCGCCATGTTGTTGTGCGGCTGGTTGCCACCGGCGGGGGTGACCGCTGCGGCCGCCCGGTCGACGTTGGGCACCTCGCCGTACAGCGACACACTGGCCTTTGCCAATGCCCCGCTGGGCCCAGCCGCCGTGCTGGCCGGGTTGGTCGACGCCTGCTCGGCATGGCCGTGCAAGGGCATCTGCGCGGCGGTCAAGGTCACCGTCTCGCTGCCGAACTGTTCGCCCATGGTTCGGTCGCTCAGGCCAGGCCCCTGTTGCTGGCCGACCGGCACCCGGCCTTGCAGATCGGGCAAGCCGAAGGTGCTTTGGCCGTTGCCGCCGTACTGGGTGCCCAGCAGCGAGAACAGCGCCGTGTTCTGGCTGATGGGCAACAGCTGGCCGTTGCAGAACGCCCAGCCCCGGGGTGGGAAGTTGCCCGCGAACATGCGGATTTCACCGATAAATGCTTCTGCCATGGTGTGCTCCGGGATTCAGCTGCGGGACGGGAAGATGCCATAGAGCGCGATGCAGAAGTTCAGCACCAGGCTCGGTTGCAGGTTGTCGTGGGCTTGCGACGACCCGCTGGCCGACACGCCGCCTGCGGCCAGCGGCGTCAGGCCGGTGGCCGCCGCGTAGGCGTCGACACCGCCGCGCGGCTTGGCACCCGGCACGTTGGCGGCTGGCGTGGTGGCGCCGGCCAGGTCGGCCGAGGCCATCACGCCGTGGCTGTGCGGTGGCAGCTGGCTGGTCAGCAAGGTGACCGACTCGACGCCGGCCTGCTGGCCGAGCTGAATCGTGGGCCCGATGTGCACCGGCATGCGGCCACGCAGGTCGGGCAGGCCAAAGGTCACCTGGCCGTCACCGCCGTAGAGGGTGCCGATGATCGAGAACAAGGCGCTGTACTCGGCGATCGACATGACTTGGCCGTTGCAGAGGGCCCAGCCTACCGGTGGGAAGTTGAAACCGAAGGGGCGGATTTCGCCGATGAAAGGATCAGACATGCGCAAACTCCCGGGGAGTGGGGGTCAGTTGAAGACCGCTTCGTACTGCAGGCCCAGCGGGCAGGCGCCCACGGGTACGAGGAAGATGTCGTGCGGCCCGAGGGCCGGGTTGTGAAGTGTGTGCAGGCCCTGGCCGAGCAGCGCCGGGCCTTCGAAGACCAGAACGAAGCCTTGGCGTGTGCTTGCGGCGCCACCGGGCAAGGGCGTGGCCTGCGTGAGCGCCAGATCCAGTGCCTGGCCATCGGCGGCGGCGGTGGTGAACGACTGCCCGAGCCAGGGCAGGAAGTCGTCCAGCACGAGCGGCTCACGCATCTGCGGGCGTGTCGGGCCTGGCCTGCGGGCCGCAGCTCAGCGCTGGGCCGCGCGGCGACGGCTGGCCAGCAGCGCCACCAGGGCCAGGCCGCTGAGCACCATCGTGCCGGGCTCGGGCACACCCGGCGTCGGCGGCACCACGATCACGGGGGTGCGGGTCAGCAGCGTGAGCGTGACTTCACCGAAAGTCGTGCCGGCGGTGGCCTGGCCGAACTCGATCGCATCGATGTCGAACGAGACTTCGGTGGGGCTGATGAAGTGGGCCCAGCTGGTGCTGAAGTTCGAGATCGTGCCGGCGGTGCTGGTGGCGCTGACGCCGTAGATTTCGAGGTTGTCGGCCGCGTTCAGATCCAGGTCCGAGAACACGTAGCGCGCGCCAGCCCCCCATCCGGTGACCAGCGGGTCGTTGGGGTTGCCAGTGCCGCCGCCGGCCAGCAGGCGCAGCACGAAGCTGAAGCCACGCAGGTCGACTGATTCGCCGTCGGCACCGCCGAGACCGGGCAGGAGGTTGCCGCTGCTGCCGATATTGGATGTCGGCACGTTCGACGACGAAATCTCCGTCAATGCGCTGACGCTCAACCCGGTATCCGCAGCCGCAACGGTGGTGGCATCGGAGTAAAGCTCCACGTTGATCGCGTCACCCGTCAATCCGATGAGGGCGGCGTGCGCCGAAGCGCCCAGGCCGCACAGGGCCAGCAAGCTGGCCTGAGCCACCCGACGGGCGCGCCGGGAATAGTTCGCAAGACAAGGCATCACTTCAGCTCCTGGGTGTTTGACGAAGGCAGCCGCGGCGCGACTTATTGCGCAGATTCGATAGCAACGCTCGTGCCAAGTTCACGATGTTGTTGACGATCAAGGACTTGCACGCCGCGCCGGTGGCGAAGGCGCATGCGATGTCAAATAATCCGACAAATGGAGCTCAGGGTTTACCGCAGCCATCGGTGCATCGCCGGGTACTGGGCGACCCTTTCACCCGCAGCCACCATGTCGGCCGAAGTCATGCCCGCCCGCGCCAGGCCGGCGGCGCCCGGGTAAATGCCCATCGTGTAGGTGAGCATCAGGCCGGCCGACTGGCCCTTGTAGCCCTCGGGGTGGAACAGCAACTCGGGCGGCAATCCCAGGTGCACCAGCGCCGCCCAGGACCAGGCGATGGCCTCGACCTCGCCGGCATGCGGTGCGGCATCTTGGCCAGCCAGCGCATCGTTCAGGCCCGCGCGCTGAGCTGCGGGCGTGATCGCGATGTGGCCGGCCTCGTGCAGCAGATCACCCGGCCAGCGCAGGCGCTGCGCGTCGTAGAGCAGGCCACCGCCGGTGATGCGAATGGCGGGCAGGAAGGTCTCGCCCGGCAACTCGCCTGTTTGCACGGGGATGCCGATCGTGGAGAGGAAATCGACGATGGTGGCGAGCGTGGGGTCCATCGCCGGTGTATCCCACGGGTGAGCCGGTTCGTCAACGTCCGGCATGTCAGGGCGCGGCGGGGCCGCTGGCCTTGCCGGGTGGTTGGGTGAGTGGTCGGGTGGATGGTCGGGCGAATGGGGGGCTGGCTCTGGGTGCGCGGTCGTTCAACCGCCCCGGTCCACCCGCACCGCCAGCACCACCGACGTGGTGGTCTTGCGCACGCCGTCGGTCTCGCCGATCTCGTCGAGCAGCGCGTCCAGCCGCGCCGTGCTGGCCGCGCGCAGCACGGCGATCAGGTCGGCCTCGCCGCTGACCGCGTAGAGCTGGCGTAGTTCGGGGATGGCCTGCAGGCGCAGCACCACCTCTCGGGAGCGCTTGGGCTCGACCGCGATGCCGACATGCGCGATCACGCCAGGGCGCTGCTCGTCCTGCCCCAGCAGGGCGGTGTAGCCGACCACCACGCCGTCGCGCTCGAGCCGGGCCAGGCGGGCCACGACGGTGGTGCGCGCGATGCCCAGTTGGCGTGCCAGGTTGGCGGTGCTCTCGCGGGCGTTGGCCTGCAGCAGCGCGATCAAGCTGCGGTCGGTCGCGTCTTTGGGCATGGGCGGGCGCTCTCGATCTGATTCGACGAAATGACTCGCCGATTCGTCGACATTCTGGTCGATGTCGACGAACCATGGCTTTCTTTCGGCAGAGGCTCTCGGGACACTGAACCTCACCCTTCACACCTGACGGGATTGCCCGGGAGCCCCCCATGAAGATCGCCCTGCTCGGCGCCGGCCACATCGGCCAGACCATCGCCCGCCTGCTGGCCGCCAGCGGTGACTACCAGGTCACCCTGATCGACCAGAACGCCGCCGCGCTGGCGCGTGTCACCCGCCAGGTTGTGCACCCGGCGCTTCCCGCCATCAGCACCCAGGTGGTCAACACCGAAGACCAGCCCGCGCTGCTGGCCGCACTGCGCGCCGGCGGCGGCCACGACGCCGTGGTCAACGCGCTGCCGTACCACCTGGCCGTGGCCACCGCCACACTGGCGCGCGAGGCCGGCTGCCACTACTTCGACCTGACCGAGGACGTGGCGGCCACCCGCGCCATCCAGCAGCTGGCGCAGGGCGCCAACACTGCCTTCATGCCGCAATGCGGCCTGGCACCGGGCTTCATCGGCATCGTCGCGCACCACCTGGCACAGGGTTTCGAATCGCTGCACGACGTGAAGATGCGGGTCGGCGCGCTGCCGGCTTTTCCGACCAACGCGCTGAAATACAACCTGACCTGGAGCGTGGACGGTCTGATCAACGAGTACTGCCACCCCTGCGAGGCGATCCGCGATGGCCAGCTGATCGAGATGCTGCCGCTGGAAGGGCTGGAGCACTTCAGCCTGGACGGCACCGAGTACGAGGCCTTCAACACCAGCGGCGGCCTGGGCACGCTGTGCGAAACCCTGGCCGGCCGCGTGCGCACGCTCGACTACAAGAGCGTGCGCTACCCCGGCCACCAGGCACTGATGAAAATGCTGCTGGAAGACCTGCAGTTGAAGGACGACCAGCAGACACTCAAGGACATCCTGCGCCGCAGCATCCCCGGCACGATGCAGGACGTGGTGCTGGTGTTCGTCACCGTCAGCGGGCTGCGCGGCGGGTCGCTGGTGCAAGAGGTGTTTGCGCGCAAGATCTTTGCCGACCGGAATGAGGCGGCGCCGCTGTCTGCCATCCAGATCACCACCGCGGCAGGCATCTGCGCCGCGGTTGACCTGTTCCGCGAAGGCCGGCTGCCGCAGCAGGGTTTCATCCGGCAAGAGCAGGTAGAGTTGCCGGCCTTCCTGGCCAACCGCTTCGGCAGCGCCTACCAGCAGTCGCGCCAGGTCGAATCGATCGGCTGACGCGGCCCGTGCATCGACCCCCACACCGACCCCCACTCCGGCCGGTATCGAGACCGTCCGCCCGCCCGTCAGCCTTTCCGGGCGAATGCCGCGCAGCGCCGCACGAAGGAAACCCAGTGACCACCGCATCCACCCTGTTGTCCACCCTCGGCGTCGCCGAATCCCTTGTCACCGGCGGCACGCTGCGCGCCCGCTCGCCGATCGACGGCGTCACCACCGGCGCGGTGCACGAAGCCACGTCGGCCCAGGTGCAAGCGGCCATCGCCCAGGCGCACATTGCTTTTCTGGCCTGGCGGTCGGTGCCGGCGCCGCGCCGCGGCGAGCTGGTGCGGCTGTTCGGCGACGAGCTGCGCCACCACAAGGCCACGCTGGCCGCGCTGGTCACGCTGGAGGCCGGCAAGGTGACGAGCGAGGGCGAGGGCGAGGTGCAGGAGATGATCGACATCTGCGACTTCGCGGTCGGCCTGTCGCGCCAGCTGCACGGCTTGACCATCGCCAGCGAGCGGCCCGGCCACCGCATGATGGAGCAGTGGCATCCGCTGGGCGTGGTGGGTGTGATCAGCGCCTTCAACTTCCCGGTGGCGGTGTGGGCCTGGAACGCGGCACTGGCGCTGGTCTGCGGCGATGCGGTGGTCTGGAAGCCCAGCGAAAAAACCCCGCTGACCGCGCTGGCCACACAAGCCTTGTTCGAGCGGGCGGTGGTGCGTTTCAACGCCGCCGGCGGCGAGGCGCCGGCGCACTTGAGCCAGGTGCTGAACGGCCCTGCCGCGGTCGGCGAAGCGCTGGTCGACGACCGCCGCGTGGCGCTGCTGTCGGCCACCGGGTCCACCCGCATGGGCCGGGCGGTGGGCCCGCGGGTGGCGGCACGTTTCGGCCGCTGCCTGCTGGAATTGGGCGGCAACAACGCGATCGTGGTCGCGCCGAGTGTGGGCAAGGGCGCCGATCTGGACCTGGCGGTGCGCGGCATCCTGTTCGGCGCTTACGGCACCGCCGGCCAACGCTGCACCACCACGCGGCGGGTGATCGTGCACAGCAGCATCCACGACGAGTTGCTCGCCCGGCTCGACCGCGCCCGCGCCAGCCTGCGGGTGGGCGACCCCCGCGAGCCGGGCGTGCTGGTCGGCCCGCTGGTCGATGCCCAGGCCTTCGACGCGATGCAGGCCGCGCTGCTGCAGGCCCGTGACCAGGGCGGCCAAGTGCGTGGCGGTGAGCGGGTGATCGTCGGCGATGCGCCTGACGCCTGGTACGCCGCGCCGGCGCTGGTGACGCTGCCGGCGCAGACGCCGGTGGTCTGCCACGAGACCTTCGCGCCGATCCTGTACCTGCTGCGCTACGAGACTTTCGATCAGGCGATCGCGCTGCACAACGGCGTGCCGCAAGGCCTGTCGTCGGCGATCTTCACCAACGACCTGCGCGAGGCCGAGGCGTTTCTCGCCGCCGGCGGCAGCGATTGCGGCATCGCCAACGTCAACATCGGCACCTCGGGCGCCGAGATCGGCGGCGCCTTCGGTGGCGAGAAAGACACCGGCGGCGGCCGTGAATCGGGCAGCGACGCCTGGCGCAACTACATGCGCCGCGCCACCAACACGGTCAACTACTCGCGTGCGCTGCCGCTGGCGCAAGGGGTGCGGTTCGACATCTGAGCGCCTGAGAGTCTTTCGGGTGCGCCGCCAGGCACGCTCACAATGCCTGTCGAATCACGGGAGACCGGTGCGATGGAAGCCGTCACGGCGCTGCAAGGCCTGGGCCTGGAACTGCCCAGTGCCGCCTACCTGATCGGTGCCATCGTCTTCGGCCTGATCGGCTTAGCCGCCTGGCGCCACGGCCGCAAGACCAGCCAGCGCGCCACGCTGTGGCTGGGCGTGGCGCTGATGTTCTACCCGTACCTGGTGTCGGGCACCTGGACGCTGTATGCGGTGGGTCTGGGCTTGTGCGCCGGGCTGGCTTGGGTGCACCAGCGGCGGGAGTGAGCGGGCGCTGGCCGCCTGTGGCAGGGGGGCGCCGTAATTGACCGTAACGCGACCGGAGCCGGCCAGGCGGCTATTGCAGCCTCGGGTCGCATCCACATGATGCTGTCGTGGTCCCGCGCGTGCCGCTGCGAAAGTGGGCTCGAAAAGATGCGGCTCCCGGTAACAGCCGGTCTAGATTGGCCGGCGTCATCCTTTACGATTGAATTGGCTCCAGCCTCCCCCGGCGGGACGGACCTTGGGGCACCTGCCGCAACCCGTCTTTAGCTAGGGTGGCTCCAGTGCGACCACCCATCTGTAGCGCGACTAGCCGGCTCTTTGCGCGTTAATTCGTGATGGCTCGCGCCCTGAGCTGCCGGCGCGTCAGACTTGGCCCAACTGACCATCGCTGGACACGCGTCGCCGATGACAGGTGACGGTCGCGGCCATTGGTGACGGGCCGCTACCAGGTGATTCGCAGCTTGCCTGAGACGGCAGCCGGAGCAGAGGCGGGTCTGATCTACGCGGCCAATGCGTAGCTGTGATCGTTCTTGATCACTTCTTCCCAGCCAATGCAGGCCAGCGCGACGGTGCGCGGCACTGGCTTGGCGCCGCTGCGGTAGTAGGCAAGCATGCGGCGGGAAACGCCCAGCGCGACCGCCGCAGCGTTGACGGTCAGGTCGTTCCTGGCCATCCAATTCCAAATGAACTCGTGTGACACGCCGCCCGCCTTTTCAACGGCACGTGCGCGCAGGTTGTCGGCAGCCAGCTCCAAGGCGTCGTCATTAGCCCAAATCACCGAGGCACCGTGCTCGCCGACCTTCGCCGAACTGAATACCTCGGGATCTTTCAATCGCTCCAGGCTGGGGTGCTTCAGGATCGTGTCAAGCAGACTGACTTCGAATTCCTCGCCATCAACGTAGCGCAGCAGCAAGCTGGCGGTCGGCGTCGTCTTGACGCCGGACAGCGTGAATTGTTTCGGCCTCATGGGTTCAGTTCCTTCCATTTGGTGGCCAACAGAGCCACATTCTGGCTGGCCCATGCCAGCACCTCCTTCAACACGGCAGGCCGCACCGAGCCACCCATCACCTGCAGCGTTGCCAAGTCAACAAGCGCCTCGGAACCGTCGTTGACCAGCACATGGAAATGCGGCGGGTTGTGGTCGCCGGCGTACATGGTGAGCTTGGCCTTCGGAAAACGAACCAACGTTGCCATAGGTCAGTTTAGTGCAATGGTTGCACCATGCGCAGTGGCGCCTGCGGTTGACTCGGCATTCGTGGCGCGACCAGGGCGACAGATCCCGCTGTTGAAAAGGCTTATGGCTGAGCAAGTCGGGCAGCTGCAGACGGCGGAGTCCTGGATCCATGCCGCAAGCGGGAAGTACGTCGGCTTTCGAGCGCTGGAATCCCAGGCTCATATGGCGCAAAAGGACCGCAGCCCGCGCCCCCAAACCTCAACGCTCCCCCTTGCGATACGGCTTCATCAGCGCCTGCGGATAGGCGGCGCGTCGCGCCACCAGCACCAGTGCGACGATGGCCATCACGTAGGGCAGCATCAGGTACAGCTGGTAGGGCAGCGCAAAACCTGCGATGCCACCATCGGCCTGCTGCAAACGCAACTGCAGTGCATCGAAAAACGCAAACAGCAACGCGCCCAACAGCGCCTTGCCCGGCCGCCAGCTGGCAAACACCACCAGCGCCACGCAGACCCAGCCGCGGCCGTTGACCATGTTGAAGTAGAAGGCGTTGAAGGCCGACAGCGTGAGGAACGCGCCCGCCACGCCCATCAGCGCCGACCCGGCGACGATGGCGCCGGTGCGCAGGCGCTGCACGTCCAGGCCTTGCCCTTCGGCGGCAGCGGGGTTCTCGCCGACCATGCGCACCGCCAGGCCCAGCGGCGTGCGGTTCAGGCCCCAGGCCAGCAGCGGCACGGCTGCCAGCGCCAGCAGGGTCAGCGGGGTCTGCTGGTTGAGCACCGGGACCGGCAGCCAGGCCATTGGTGCAAAGGCCTCGATGGTCGGCGGGCTGTCGACCTTCGGAAAGCTCACCCGGTAGGCATAACTCGCCAGGCTGGTGGCCAACAGCGTGATGCCCAGGCCCGAGACATGCTGCGACAGCGTGAGCGTGACCGTCAGCAACGCATGCAGCAGGCCGAAGGCCGCGCCCACCGC
This sequence comes from Burkholderiales bacterium, assembly GCA_038211805.1. GTDB lineage: Bacteria > Pseudomonadota > Gammaproteobacteria > Burkholderiales > Burkholderiaceae_C > Pseudaquabacterium. Next base: position 19,437 of record JBBQVF010000023.1, read on the forward strand.
CGCCGCCACCAGCACCCCGCCCCACAAGCCGGCGCCCTGGTAGACCGCCAGCCAGCCGGCAAAGGCGCCGGCCACCAGGATGCCCTCGATGCCCAGGTGGATGACGCCGGCGCGCTCGCACAGCAGCACGCCCAGCGTGCCCAGGATCAGCGGCGTGGCGATGCGCAGTACCGCCACCCAGAACGGCGCCGCCATCATCAGATCGAGCACCTCAGTCATGTTGGCCCCTCGGCCGACGGATACGCCGGCCGATCCCCCAAGGGGATCGCGGGCCGGCTTGGGAGCGGCCCGGCGCTCGGCCCGCGCCTCATGTTCGCCACCTGATGCGGTACTGCGTCAGCAGCGTGGCGATCAACATGGTGATCAGGCTGACCGCGACGATCACGTCGGCGATGTAGGTGGGCACGGCCACCGCCCGGCTCATGCTGTCGGCGCCGACCAGGATGCCGGCGACGAAGATCGCGGCGGCCACCACGCCCAGCGGGTTCAGCGCGGCCAGCATGGCGATGACCACGCCGCTGCTGCCGTAGCCGGGCGACATGTCGAGCGTGACGTAGCCGGCGCGGCCGGCCACCTCGATCGCGCCGGCCAACCCGGCCAGCGCGCCCGACAGCAGCGCCACCTGGACCATCACCCGGTTCACCGGCATGCCGGCAAAGGCCGCCGCACGGGCATTGGCGCCGACCGCGCGGATCTCGAAACCCAGCGTCGTCTTGCCCAGCAGCGCCCACAGCGCAGCGGCCAGCACCAGGGCCCACAGCAGGCCGGTGTGGACGCGGCTGCGTTCGATCAGCTTGCCCAGTTGCAGCTCGTCGGCGATCGCCACGCTCTGCGGCCAGCCCATCGCCGTGGCATCTTTCATCGGGCCGTCGAGCAGGGCCGACACGCCCAACAGCACGATGAAGTTCAGCAGCAGCGTGGTGACGACTTCGTCGACGCCGAGCCGGCTCTTCATCAGCGCCGGGCCCAGCAGCAGCAGCGCGCCAGCCAGCGCCGCGGCTGCCATCATCAGCGGGAACAGCAGCCAGGGCGACAGCGCGAAGCCGGTGCCGCCGTGCAGGCCGCCCACCGCCACCGCGGCCATCGCGCCGGCGTAGAGCTGGCCTTCGCCGCCGATGTTGTAGAGCCGCGCCTTGAAGGCCACTGCGGCGGCCAGGCCGGTCAGGATCAGCGGCGTGGCGCGGGTCAGCGTCTCGGTCCAGGCGAAGCGCGAGCCGAAGCCGCCTTCGAGCAGCAGCGCATAGGCCCGGCCCACCGGCGCACCGGCCCAGGCCACCAGCGCTGAGCTGATGGCCAGCGTGACCAGCACCGCGGCAATGGGCGCGACCAGCAGCAGGTGGCGCGAGGTCTGCGGGCGGCGCTCAAGCTGCATGGCGGGGCGCTGCGGTGGTGTGGTGGCCGGCGGCGGCGGTGCCCGCGCCGGGAGCCGTGGTGGCGGCCACGTCGGCCAAACCGGGCAAACCGGCCACACCGGCCATCGCCAGGCCGATCGCCGGCAGCGTCCAGTCGGCGGCGGGCCGGGCCTCGGTCAGCCGGCCGTGGTGCATCACCGCGATGCGGTCGGCCAGCGCGAAGATCTCGTCCAAGTCTTCGCTGATCAGCAGCAGGGCGGCGCCGGCGGCGCAGGCGTCCAGCAATTGCCGGTGCACATAGGCCACCGCGCCGATGTCCAGGCCCCAGGTGGGCTGGTTGGCGATGATCAGCGGCGGCATCTCTTTGGCGCTGGGCTTGCCGTCGGCTGCCGCAGAGCCGGGCGCCGACATCAACACCCGGCCGAGGATCAGCTTCTGCATGTTGCCGCCCGACAGGCCGCGGCTGCGGGTCTCCAGGCCGCTGCCCTCGGTGCCTCGCACGTCGAAGCGCGTCAGCAAGGCCTGCGCATGGGCCATCGCGGCGCCGCGCCGCACCACGCCAAAGCGGGCGAAGGCCGGGCTGGCGTAGCGCTCGAGCACCGCGTTCTCCCACAGCGGCAGATCGCCGACCACGCCCACCGCATGGCGGTCTTCGGGGATGCGGGCCACGCCGGCCGCCACCCAGGCTGCCGGCCGGGCCGGCAGCGTGCGGCCGGCCACCGTCACGGTGCCAGCATCGGCAGCGATCAGGCCATGCAGCAGATCGGCCAGGGCGTGCTGGCCGTTGCCCGACACCCCGGCCACCGCCACCACCTCACCGGGCCGCAGCACCAGGTTGACAGCGTCGAGTTGCGGCCTGGCGCCATGGCCACGCACGGTCACCTGTCTGAGTTCACACACCGGCGCGGGCAGCACGGCCGGGGTGGCGCCCGGCGTGCGCGTCACCCGCTCGACCGCACGGCCCACCATGGCCTGCGCCAGCTGCGCCTTGCTGGCGCCGGCCGCGGCGATCTGCTCGACCAGCCGGCCGCCGCGCAGCACGGCGATGCGGTGGCTGACGCGCAGCACCTCGTCGAGCTTGTGGCTGATGAAGATGATCGCCAGCCCCTGCGCCACCAACTGGCCCAGGGTGGCGAACAGCGATTCGCTCTCCTGCGGCGTCAGCACCGCGGTGGGTTCGTCGAGGATCAGGATGCGCGCGCCGGTCTTCTTGCCGAAGGGCAGCAGCGCCTTCAGGATCTCGACCCGCTGGCGCTCGCCCACCGACAGGTCGGCGATGCGGGCGTCGGGCTGCACCTGCAGGCCGAAGCGCTGCGCGGTGGCCAGCAGCGCCGCCCGCGCCGCAGCACGGCGCGAGAACGGCTGCCACAGCGGCTCGGTGCCCAGCAGCACGTTGTCGAGCACGCTCAGGTTGTCGGCCAGCGTGAAGTGCTGGTGCACCATGCCGATGCCTGCGGCCAGCGCGGCCGCCGGGTTGCCGGGCGGCAATGGGGCGCCGGCCACCGTGATGGTGCCCGCATCGGCCAGGTAGTGGCCGAACAGGATCGACACCAGCGTGCTCTTGCCGGCACCGTTTTCGCCCAGCAGCGCCAGCACTTCGCCGGCGCGCAGAGACAGCGAGATGGTGTCGTTGGCCACCAGCGCGCCGAAACGCTTGGTGATGCCTTGCAACTGAAGCAGCGGTGGAAGCTGCGGTGGCGGCAGTGTGGGCGGCAGCGGTGCACCGCCGCCGGCGCCTGCGTTCATGGGTGCGGCTTCACTTGGCCTTGGGCTGGCCGTCGTCGACCTTGACGGTGAAGCTGCCGTCCAGGATCGCCTTCTGCCTGGCCATCACCTTGGCCTGCAGGTCAGCCGGCACCTTCTTCTCGAAAGTTCCCAGCGGCGCCAGCTCGCTGCCCTTGGCCTTCATCTGGCTCAAGTGGCCGTAGTCCTCGGCCTTGAAGCTGCCGGCCTTCACCGCGGCGATGGCCTTGTCGATGCTGGGCTCCATGTGCCACAGCGCCGATGCCACCACGGTCTCGGGGTAGTCCTTCTGCGTGTTGATCACATTGCCGATGGCCAGCACCTTGCGCTCCTTCGCGGCGTCGCTGACGCCGAAGCGCTCGGCATACATCACGTCGGCACCCTTGTCGATCATCGCGAAGGCGGCTTCCTTGGCCTTGGGCGGGTCGAACCAGCTGTTGATGAAGCTGATGCTGAACTCGGCCTTCGGGTTGGTCTCCTTGGCACCGGCCATGAAGGCGTTCATCAGCCGGTTGACCTCGGGGATCGGGTAGCCGCCGACCAGGCCGATCTTGTTCGTCTTGCTCATGCCGCCGGCGATCATGCCGGTCAGGTAGGCCGGCTCCTGGATGTAGTTGTCGAAGACCGCGAAGTTGGGCGCCTGCGGCTTGCCCGAGCTGCCGAGCAGGAAGCTGGTCTTGGGGTAGTCCTTGGCCACCTTGCGGGCGGCGGCTTCCACCGCAAACGCCTCGCCGACGATCAGGGTGTTGCCCTTTTCGGCGTACTGGCGCATCACGCGCTCGTAGTCGGCGTTGGCGACGTTCTCGCTGAACACGTACTCGATCTCGCCGCGCGCCACCGCGGCCTTCAGCGCCTTGTCGATGCGGCTGACCCACTGCTGCTCGACCGGCACGGTGTAGATCGCGGCCACCTTCAGCTTGGCCTGGGCCAGCGCGGCTGCGCTCAGGCTGGACAAGACGACGGCACCGACGGTGATGGACAAGGTGGCGGCCAGGGTGTGGCGGCGTGACAGGGACATGCGGGCTCCTCGTGGGGTGGTGATGGCCGAACCGATGAACGGTGATGGACTTTCTGGATGAACCACCAGATTTAGCAAGAGCCGTTCCCGCCGGTCAATCGGTGAGCACCCGTCCGCAGTGGGCCGCCTAAAATCCGTGTTTGCCCTGAGCTGGTCCGGCGCTGGCGCGCCGGTGGTCAGCCTCACCGAAACGACGCCCAACACGCCCAACATGCCCAATGCCCAGCCCACCCTCCTGACCGCCTTGTCGCCGCTGGATGGCCGTTACGCCCCCCGCGTGGCGGCGCTGCGACCGCTGCTGAGCGAGTTCGGCCTGATGCACCGCCGCGTGCAGGTGGAGGTGGAGTGGTTCATCGCGCTGTCGGACGCGGGCTTCGCCGAGTTCGCCCCGCTGCCCGAGGCCAGCCGCGTCCTGCTGCGCGCACGGGTGCAGGCGTTCAGCGAGGCCGATGCCCAGGCCATCAAGGACATCGAGCGCACCACCAACCACGACGTCAAGGCGGTCGAATACTGGCTGAAGGCATGCTTCAAGGGCCATGCCAGCTTGGAAGCTGCGGCCGAGTTCGTGCACTTCGCCTGCACCAGCGAGGACATCAATAACACCAGCCACGCGCTGATGTTGAAAGCGGCCCGCGATCAGGTGCTGCTGCCGGCGGTCGACCGCATCATCACCAAGCTGCGCAGCATGGCGGTGGCGATGGCCGACCTGCCGATGCTCAGCCGCACCCACGGCCAGACCGCCAGCCCCACCACGGTGGGCAAGGAGGTGGCCAACGTGGTCGCCCGCCTGGTCACCGCCCGAGCACGTATTGCCGATGTCAAGTTGCTGGCCAAGATGAACGGCGCGGTCGGCAATTACAACGCCCACCTGGCCGCCTACCCCGACGTCGACTGGCCGGCCTTCAGTCAGCGGGTGGTCGAGCAGCAACTGGGCCTGAGCTTGAACCCCTACACCACCCAGATCGAGCCGCACGACACCATGGCCGAGCTGTTCGACGCGGTGACCCGCACCAACACCATCCTGATCGACTGGTGCCGCGACGTCTGGGGCTATGTCAGCCTGGGCTACTTCAAGCAGCGGCTGAAAGACGGCGAGGTCGGCAGCAGCACGATGCCGCACAAGGTCAACCCGATCGACTTCGAGAACGCCGAGGGCAATTTCGGCCTCGCCAGCGCGCTGCTCAGCCACCTGAGCCAGAAGCTGCCGATCAGCCGCTGGCAGCGCGACCTGACCGACAGCACCGTGCTGCGCAACATGGGCGTGGCGCTGGGCTACGCGGTGCTGGGGCTGGACAGCCTGGCCCGCGGCCTGGACAAGCTGGAGACCAACCACGCCGCGCTGGCCGCCGACCTGGACGGCGCCTGGGAGGTGATGGCCGAGGCGGTGCAGACGGTGATGCGCCGCCACGGCCTGCCCGAGCCGTACGAACAGTTGAAGGCCTTCAGCCGAGGCCAGCCGATGACCCGCGATCTGATGCTGGGTTTCGTCGCCAAGCTGGCCCTGCCCGAGGCCGACAAGGCCCGCCTGCTGGCGATGACACCGGCCAGCTACACCGGGCTGGCGGCGGCGCTGGCGCGCGGCGTCTGAAAGCAATTCAAGGGTTGCGATGACCTTCACCGAGCAACTGCAAGCCGCCGAGCGCCGCGCCGATTCGATGCTCTGCGTGGGCCTCGACCCCGAGCCAGCCAAGTTTCCCGGCGCCTGGCAGGGCGACGTTGGCAAGATCTTCGACTTCTGCGCGGCCATCGTCGATGCCACCCACGACCTGGTGTGCGCCTTCAAGCCGCAGATCGCCTACTTTGCCGCCCACCGCGCCGAAGACCAGCTCGAGCGCCTGATCGGCCACATCCAGCGGGTGGCGCCCGCGGTGCCGGTGATCCTGGATGCCAAGCGCGGCGACATCGGCAGCACCGCCGCGCAATACGCCCGCGAGGCCTTCGACCGCTACCGGGCCGACGCGGTGACGCTGTCGCCGTACATGGGATTCGATTCGATAGAGCCCTGGCTGAAGCACGACGGCAAGGGCCTGATCCTGCTGTGCCGCACCAGCAACCCCGGTGGCAGCGATCTGCAGGCGCAGCGGCTTGAATCCGGCGATCTGCTCTACGAGCACATCGCCCGCCTGGCCGCCGGCCCCTGGAACCGCAACGGCCAGCTCGGCCTGGTGGTGGGCGCCACCTTCCCGGCCGAGATCGAGCGGGTGCGCGCGCTGGCGCCCACGCTGCCGCTGTTGATTCCCGGCGTGGGCGCGCAGGGCGGCGACGCCGCGGCCACGGTGCGCGCCGGCTGGCGCGGCACGCGGGTGGACGGCCGGCCGCACAGCAGCGGTGCGATCGTCGTCAACTCGTCGCGCGCGGTGCTGTACGCATCGGCAGGCGCCGACTTCGCCGTGGCCGCCCGGGCGGTGGCCGACAGCACCCGCCAGGCGCTGAACCTGGCGCGTTGAACGGGTGGCGCTGAACTTGCAAAATTGACCCGGTAGCCCACCCCAGCCCCTGGCCACCGACGACACGCCCCCGACATCCAACCTGCTGGCCACCCTGCAGCACAAGATCCTGCGCGGGTTTTTCACCAGCGTGGCGCTGGCCTGCCTGTTGGGCGCGGTGGCCGCACCGATGCTGGGTGGGCCGCAGCCGCCGCTGGTACGCACCCTGATGGTGCTCGGCTACGGCGGCCTGGGGCTGCTGGCGGCTATCGGGTCGCGGGCGGCGCCGGCCATGGCCAGGCGCTGGATGGTCGCGGTGCTGCTCAGCGGCTTCATGCTGGTGGGCCTGCTGGGCACGTTGACCGGCTGGGGCTTGCAGGCGCCGGGGGTGGCCTTCTTTGCCGTGGCGGTGGCCATTGCCTACCTGGTGGGCACGCCGCGCCTGGGCCATGCCAGCCTGGGCGTGGCGCTGGCCGTGGTGGTGGCCCTGGCCCTGGCCCTGGCCGAGCGTTGGCGCCTGGTGCCGGCCTCGTTGGGCGCGGCGCCGCCGGCCGCCCGTGCGTTGGTGCTCTGCGCGGCCTTCGTCGTCAGCGCCTTGGTGGGCAGCGGCGCGGCCTGCCTGCTGCAGTTGACCCTGGCGGCGGCCGCCGCCCGCGAGCAGCACTTTCGCGCCCTGCTGGGCATCGCGGCATCGGCCTACTGGGAGACCGACGCCGACTCGGCCTTCACCCGCGTCAGCCGACGCGATTGGCAGGGCAATTTTCAGCCCCTGCCCGCGCTGCTGGGACGCCCGCCCTGGTCGCTGCCGCAGCTGCAGTTCGACGGCGAACATGGCGCGCTGCTGCGGGCGCGCATGACCGCGCAACAACCGCTGCGCGACCTGCCCTTGCGCTGGATCGGCGCGCAGGGGCCACCGCGACAGGTGCTGGTCAGCGGCGAGGCGCGCCACGACGCCGGCGGGCGCTTCGTCGGTTATTGGGGCGTGGTGCGCGACGTCACCGCCGAGCACCAGGCGCAGCTTGCGCAGCAGGCCACCGAGACCCGCTACCGCGCCTTGTTCAACCACGTGCCGCTGCCGTTGCTGCTGCACCGCCTGGGCACCGTGCTGGAGGCCAACCAGGCCGCCGCCGACCTGCTGGGCTACGACACCGCGGACACGGTGGTGGGCATCGACCTGGTGGCCTGCCACGTGCCGGCAGACGAGCAGTCCGCAACGCGGACGCTGATGGCCAGGGCTGTCGCTGCCAGCGGCACGCCGCTGGGGTCCGTCGACCAGGTGCTGAACACTCTCGACGGCAGGCCGGTCACCGTCAAGATCATCGCCACCCGCACCCTCAATCCCGACGGCCCGGCCACGCTGATCATCGCCATCGACGAGACCGAACGCCAGCGCACCACGCAGGCGCTGCAACGTTCGCAGGCCCTGCTGGACCAGGTGGTGGCGATGAGCCCGGACGTCATCGCGCTGAGCGACATCGCCAGCGGCCGCTATGTCATGGTCAACGCCAGCTTCACCCGGTTGCTGGGCTATGAGGCGGCCGAGGTGGTGGGCCAAACAGCGATGCAGCTGGGCCTGTGGCGCCACCCGGCCGAGCGCGAGGCGTTGGTCCGGGCGCTCGAGGCCCGGGGCACCGTGCGCGACCAGCTGGTCGACCTGGTGGCCAAGGACGGCCGTACGGTGCCGCTGATGATGTCGATCACCCAGGTGCGCTACGAAGGCCGGGACTATGCGCTGTCGAACTCGCGCGACATCGCCGAGTCGACCCGGGCCCGGCTGGAACTCCAGGCCATCCTGGCCAATGCCTCGGTGGGCATCGCTTTCACGCGGCAACGCCGCTTCGAGCTGGCCAACCCGCCCTTCGAGGCGCTGTTCGGCTGGCCGACCGGCGGCCTGGCCGGCCAGCCCGGCCGGGTGGTCTGGCCCAGCGACGCCGACTACGACGCCCTGGGCCGCGAGATCGGCCCTGCGCTGGCGCGCGGCGAGGCGGTGGACATCGAGCGCACCGTGCAGCGCGTCGATGGCAGCCCGTTCCTGATGCGCCTGCGCGCCAAGGCGATCGATCCGAACCGGCCCGCCGACAGCGGCACGATCTGGATCGTCGAAGACGTGACCGCCGAGCGCCTGGCCGACGAGGACCTGGCCCGCGCACTCGACGCTGCCGAAGCCGCCAGCCGGGCCAAGAGCGCCTTCCTGGCCAACACCAGCCACGAGATCCGCACGCCGCTGAACGGCCTGACCGGGCTGGCCCGGATGGCCCGCCAGCCCGGCGTGCCGCCCGAGCGGTTGCGCCAGTACCTGGACCAGATCGGCGAGAGCGCCGACCTGCTGACGGCCATCATCAGCGACATCCTCGACCTGTCCAAGATCGAGGCCGGCAAGCTCGACCTCGAGGTGCAAGTCTTCGACCTGGGCGCGCTGCTGGGCTCGGTGCAAAACGCCTTTGCGGCGCTGGCGGCCGGCAACGGCCTGGCCTTCGAGGCCCGCATCGACCCGGCGCTGCCCACGCACGTGCGCGGCGACGCCCTGCGGTTGCGGCAGATCCTGTCGAACTACCTGCAGAACGCGCTGAAGTTCACGGCGCACGGCGGCATCCGGCTGGTGGTGCGGCCCGCAGCGCCCGGCCTGCTGCGATTCGAGGTCCACGACACCGGCCCGGGCATCGACCCGGCCGTCCAGGCGCGGCTGTTCCAGCCCTTCACCCAGGCCGACGAGTCGACCACCCGCCGCCATGGCGGCACCGGCCTGGGCCTGTCGATCTGCCGCGAGCTGGCCGGGTTGATGGGCGGCACGGTGGGGCTGGCCAGCACGCCGGGCCGCGGCAGTTGCTTCCATGCCGAGCTGCCGCTGCCCGCCGTGGCGGCCGACACGCTGGCCGCCACGGCCGATGCCGATGCCGAAGGTGAAACCCGGTTGCGCGGCGCCCGGGTGCTGCTGGTCGAGGACAACGGCGTCAACATGATGATCGGCGTCGCCTTGCTCGAGCACTGGGGCATGCAGGTGACCGAAGCCGCCGACGGCAGCCAGGCACTGGCCGCGGTGGACCGTGCCGCAGCCCGCCTGCAGCCCTTCGACGCCGTGCTGATGGACCTGCAGATGCCCGGCCTCAGCGGCGACCAGGCCACCGAGGCGCTGCGCCGGCAGTACAGCGCGGCGCAATTGCCGGTGATCGCGCTGACCGCCGCTGCCCTGGCCAGCGAGCGCGAGCGGGCACTGGCGGCCGGCATGAACGGCTTCGTGACCAAGCCGATCGACCCCCAGCATCTGCAGCGGGCCTTGCTGAACGCGCTGCGCGACCGGCCGGTGTGACTTCAGCCACATCGGCACCACCCGCAAGCCGGGGGTGTGGCCGGACGCCGAGGGGGTGCCGCTGCCTACAGTTCATCACCCCGCCACTGGCGCCTCCGATGTACGATGCGCCGGCCCCCCCGAATAGGGGGGGTGTCGTCGGAGTCGCTCGCCGCTCATTGCCCCCGCAGAAACACCACTGAATCGCCATGTCCCTGGTCCTCGCCGCATTGCTGACTGCCAGCGCCGCCTCTCCGGCAGCGCTGCCGACCTGCTCCTGGAACCGGCCCGGCCACAACCCCTTCACGGGTGACGTGGTGGCCGCGGTCGACCGCTATCCGGACATTCCCGCAGCGGTGCGGGCGCGCCTGAAAGAGCGCATGGCGAGCCGCTCGTACGACGAGATCGTCAGCATCCGCCGCGATGCCATCGTCGGCAAGGCCCGCTACAGCCCCGAGATCCGCGACATGCACTTCGGCACCGGCCAGGTCTGCGGCACCGTCAACCGGATGCAGTGGCAGGCCGACACGCAGGAGCGTGGCCTGGTCTATTGCGAGGCCGGTCACTGCATCCTGGTGCCCACGGTGTGTCGCAACGTCAGCCGCATCAGCCGCGAGAGCCCGGCCTTGGCAGCTGCCGGTGCTGCGGCGCCTGCGGGCGGTGGAGGTGGCGGTGGCGGTGGCGGTGGCGATGGGGCTGCTGGCGACAGCGGTGGCGGTGCGGGCACCGGCATGGCGTTGGCCGCCGCGGCACCGGCTGCGGCAGACGGCCAGGAGGCGGCGGCGCCGACCTCGTTCGTCGCCGGGCTCAACGGCAGCGAATCCGCGGGGTCGGCAGGCGCCTTGACCGGCGGTGCTGCGCCGGCCGGTGGTGGCAGCGGCCTGGCCGGCGGCGGCGGCAGTTGGCAAGCCGCGGCCGGGGGTGCGCCGCTGGTGGGTGAGGCCGCCGGCGGCCCGACGGCGGCAACTTCGCGCGCGACGGGCGGCGGCGACGGCGGCGGTGTGCCGTTGTTCAACAGCAACTCGGGCCTGCCGGGGCCGGGCCGTGGCGTGACCGGCGACCCCGGCTTCACCGATGGCGGCATTCCCGGCGGCCAGGGCCCCGGGCCCGGCCTCGTGCTGCCGACACCGCCGGTGATTGCCGTGCCGGAACCGGGCACCTGGGCGCTGATGCTCGCTGGCCTGGCGCTGCTGGTCCGCCGGGTCCGCCGCCGCCGCGCCTGAGCCGCTCGAGCCGTCTGAAACCGGTTGTGGCGCGGCGACAGCGCACCGCTGAAGCAGGCCGGAGCGCCTTGGCGGCGTTGGGGGCGCGCTGCTCAACCTCTCAGTCCAGCGTGACCTCGGTGCGCACCGTGCCGGCACGGTCGGCCACCGCGGTCAGCGCGATGCGGCTGCCGCGCGGCGCGCTGACCACCCATTCAGCCACCGCCCGGTCGGCCGTCACCAGGCGGGTCGGCAGAAAGCCCTGCAGCGACGACTTCGGCGCATGGCCCTCCAGCTGCGCGCCCTCGATGCGCAACGTGCCGGCCTGCAGCGTTACGCCGGGCGGCGGGTGCAGCTCGAACACCACGCCGCGGCAGACCTTGCGCTCCAGCGCGCGCTGGGTGACGTAACTGGGCAGATAGCCGGCGTTGGCCACCGCAAAGCGGATGCGCCAGCTGTCGCCGCCCAGCGCGCGGACCTCGGTGCGCAGCACCTCCAGCTTGGGCAGGCTCAGGCCGATCTGCGTCAGCCAGGCCGGGAAACGCGCGGCCTCGCGCTCGCGCAGGTGCGGCGGCGGGTTGCGCCAGTAGTTCATGCGGTCCCAGCCGCCGATCTCGACCATGCCCAGCTGCGGATGGCGGAACGGCGCCCAGGTGGTGTGGGCCAGGCCGCCGCACTGCTCGTCGCTCCACTTCAGCAGCTTCAGGTCGTCCTCGGGCGGGTGATCGCGGTACCAGTGCACCCAGTCGTAGCCGGTGATGCCGGCTTCCTTGTTGGGCGCCCAGATCTCGACCGTCCAGAACAGCGCGCCCAGGTGCTCGTAGAGCCAGTCCTGGGTGCCGGTGACGATCTCTTTCGGGTGGTACTTGAAGTCGTGGAAGGTGCTGATCGACGGGTAGCCGGTGAGCTTCTCGCCGACCTCGGACAGGCGCTTGATGATCCACAGGTCCTCGGGCGTCATCTGGTCGTCGGCGATGGTGCCCATCGGCCGCAGGATCACGCCCGAATGCGTGTGGAAGCTGACCGCTGCCCCGATGTTGGGATGCTTGACGATGAAGTCGACCATCGCCCGCACCTCGGGCTCGCTGGTCGGGTAGGGGCCGGCGCCGGTCTGCTCGAACTCCTGGCGCCAGAAGGCCGGGAAGTTGCGGTTCAGGTCAAGCCCTTCGCGGTCGGGGTTGACCTTGATCTGCAGGCCGTCGTAGTTCGTCAGCGTGCCCTCGGGCATCACCCGCCAGTAGCTGCCGCCGAACTCACCCGGTTCGCGCGCAATCATCAGCCGGGCGTCATCGGGGTGGGCCTTCCAGGTGCCGTGCGGGTCGGGCAGGCGCATCTGCAGCACGCGGCCGTCGCCGTCGACGTCCTCGATCGTCATGCCCTCGACCGGCGCTTCGTCGTACGGGTAAGGCCGGGTCGACGAGCGGATGTGGCGCGGCCGGTCGGCCAAGGCCAGCTCGGCACCGTCGGGGTTGAGCCGCGGGCAGAGGTAGACCACACGGCTGTCGAGCAACTGGGTGATTGCCGCGTCGCTGCCGTGGCCGGCCACCAGCTGGTGCAGCCAGTACAGGCAGGCGGTGGACGCGGTCAGCTCGGCGGCGTGGATGTTGCCGTCTACCCAGATCGCCGGCTTGTCGATGTCGGCGCCGGTGGCGGTGTTGGTCACCACCGCCAGCCAGATCTCGCGGCCCTCATGGCTGGCGCCCAGCGAGCGCAGCTGCACCAGGCCGGGCCGGGCAGCGGCGTAATCCAGCAGCAGCTGGGTCAGCTCGGCGTGGCGGTAGAAGGTGTCGAAGCGGGGGATGGGCAGGTCGGACATGGCAGTGGTGGGGAGCAGGCGACGGGGCGGTGGCAGCGAGTGTCGCAGGGCGCCGATGAACGGCCAGCCGGGCAAGCCCGCGCCTGGCCGGCGCCAGGCCCGTGTTTTACAGGCACGGTGCTAGACTGCCGCGCCTTGCGCAGCGGGCGGCTGCGGCGGCCTCGGCCATGTTGGCCCGTCCCTTTAGCGGCGCATACCCGGCGCATACCCGGCGCATACCCGGAGCCGACCCGGAGCCGACCTTTCCCGATGCCCATCGCCCTGTCGACCGCAGCACGCCACCCGGCCCGCCGGCATCCGGCCACCGCATGCCGCGCTGTGCGATGCGCCTGATGGACGCGCAGCCACGGCCCGCGAATCCGACGCGACTGTGGCCGTTCTGGCTGGCCTGGGTGGTGTTCGTGGCCTACGGCAGCCTGGTGCCGCTGGACTTCCATGCGCTGCCGCTCGCCGTCGCTTGGCAGCAATTGCTCCAGGCCCCGATGCTGCAGCTGGGCGTCGAGAGCCGGGCCGACTGGGTTGCCAACGGGGTGCTCTACCTGCCGGTCGGTTTTCTCACGGCCGCCGTGCTGATGGGCAGCCAGCCGGGCTGGGCGCGCAAGCTGGCGGCGGCAGGGCTGGGCTTGTGCTTCGGCATCGCGCTGGCGGTGGCGGTGGAGTTGGCGCAGACCGCTTTTCCGCCTCGCACCGTGTCGCGCAACGATTTGCTGGCAGAGGCGATCGGCAGCGGGGCCGGCGCCATCGGCGCGCTGGTGGGCGCGCTGCGTGTGCGGCTGCTGCTGGCCAGCTACGGCCGCGGCGGCGCCCTGTTCGCCCGGCGCCTGGGGCTGGCCTATGCGCTGGCCTTTCCCGCCTTTGCGCTGTTTCCGTTCGACCTGCTGCTCACCCCCGCCGAGTGGCATGACAAGTTGACAGGCCCGTTGGTCGGCTGGTGGCTGGCGGCATCCAGCTGGGAATTGGGCCCGTTGAAGCTGCTGGCCAAGTTGACGCTGGAAACCGGGGTCGTCATGCCGCTGGGGGTCTTGTGGGCGGCATCGCGGGACCGGCCGTCGCAACGCCGGCAGCCACCGGGCCGCGTCGGCCTGCCGGGTAGCCTGTTGCTGGGCGCCTTGCTCGGCCTGCTGATCGAATTGGCCCAGTTGGCGGTGGCTTCCGGGCAGAGCCAGGGAGTGTCGGTGCTGACGCGGTCGCTGGGCTTTGCGGCGGGCGTGTACGGCTGGCGCCAGCATGCCGGGTTGTCGGCCGAGACCGTGAAGTCGCGACTGCGGCAGTGGACGTCGCTTGCGATACCGGCCTGGCTGTTGCTGCTGCTGCTGTTGTCCGGCGCCTGGCAGGGGCCCTGGCTGTCGATCGACCGGGCCTGGCTGCGGCTCACCGAAACCATCCGCTGGATCCCCTTTTTCTACCACTACTACACCAGCGAGGTGCACGCCGTCATCAGCCTGGTGGCCATCAGCCTCTGCTACTCGGTGCCGGGCGTGCTGGGCTGGGCCTGGCATGCGCGCTCAGGCGTGGTGGCGCTGTCTGCGCTGCTGCTGTGCGCAGCAATGGAATTCGCCAAGCTTTTCAGCGAGTCGACCCGCCCCGACCCGACCAACCTGTGGATCGCCATGGCGGCGGCCTGGGGGGCGCAGCAGTTGATGCAGCGGCTCGCGCGCTCCGGCGCCGCTCAGGCCCCTCCGTCGAGCCTCAGACACTGACCGGCCCGGCATGGTCTCCCCCCCCTGCAAGACCGTCGGCCGTGGCCGCTGACCCGGGCGCACCGTGGCGGGCCGCTGCGCTGGCCCTGGTGGCCGGCGCAACGGGCGTCTGGCTGCTCGACTTCCCCGTCGCGCCCGTCGCCCTGGGCCTGGGCCTGCTGGCGGCGGCCTGCGTGGTGGCGTGGCGACCGGTGTTGATCTGGCTGCTGGTGCCGGCCGCCTTGCCGCTGCTGGACTGGGCGCCGTGGAGCGGACGCCTGTTCTTCGACGAGTTCGACGCGCTGCTGGCCTTGTTGACGGCGGTGGCCTGGTGGCGCAGCCCGCCGGCGCACCGCAGCCCGCCCGACCGGCTGCTGCAGCTGGCCTTGCTCGCAGTGGCGGCCAGCTATGCCCTCGGCACGGTGCGCGCGCTGCTGCCATGGCCCGGCGTCAGCCCGGATGCCTTTGCCAACCTGCTCGGTCCGTTCAATGCCCTGCGGGTGGGGCGCGGCGCGGCCTGGGCCTTGCTGCTGTGGGCACTGGCACGCCGGCAGCAGGACGCCGGGCTGGACATCTACCGGCCCTTTGGCGGGGGTCTGGTGCTGGGCCTGCTGGGCACCGTGCTGTTCATCCTGTGGGAACGCGCCGCTTTCAGCCACTGGGCCGATTTCAGCGACGGCTACCGGGTGGCGGGGCCCTTCTCGGCGATGCACACCGGGGGCGCCTACGTCGAGGCGTTCCTGGTCTGCACGTTGCCTTTCCTGGTGTCGCGCATGCTGCCGCCCGCGCCGTGGTGGCGCATGGCCCTGGGCGGCCCGTTGCTGGGGGGCGGGATCTATGCCCTGGCGGTCACCTTTTCACGCAGCGGCTATGCGGCGCTGGCGCTTGGCCTGGTGGTGGTGCTGACCATGGCACCACGCCAGCGCGGACATCGCTTGTCGCGCTGGCTCGGCGGGGCAGCGCTGGCGGGCTTGGCAGCGGCAGTGGCGGCACCGGTGATGCTGGGCAGTTTTGCGCAGAGCCGACTCGCCACGATCCACCAGGATCTGGGCACCCGGGAAGCCCATTGGGCACGCGCCTACAAGCTGATGGACGCTGACACGACGACCCGCCTGCTGGGCATGGGCGTGGGCCGGTTCCCTGCCGTCGATCTGTTGAACAGCCCGCCCGACACCCGCTCGGGCAGCTACCGACTGGTGGCGGGCCAGGGCCGCCACCACCTGCAGTTGGGCAGCGGCCAACCCTTGTACCTGGAGCAGTTGGTGTCGATCGAGCCCCACCGACGCTACCGCCTGCAGCTGCGGCTGCGCGGCGGCGCCCCGGATGCTGCGCTGACCGTGCAGCTGTGCGAGAAATGGCTGCTGTCGTCAGCCATCTGCGCCGGCACCACCGTGGCAGCCGGCAGCACCGGCCCGGGCTGGACCGACCTGGAACGCTGGATCGACCCTGGCGAGGTCGGCGCGGGCGGCGATTTCGGCTCAGTGAGCCAGGGCCTGCCCCGCACGGTCAAGCTGTCGTTCAGCCTGGCCGGGCCGGCGGTGGTCGACCTGGCGTCGATCCAGCTCAGCGCGCCCGATGGCCGGGCGCTGCTGCAGAACGGCGATTTCAGCCAGGGCATGGACCACTGGTTCTTCACGTCCGATGCCCACCTGGCCTGGCACGCCAAGATGTTGCCGCTGGCCCTTCTGTTCGACCAGGGCCTGCTGGGGCTGCTGGCCATGACGGGCCTGCTGGGGTTGGGCCTGGTGCGGGCTGGTCGCGCCGCCTGGCAGGGCGATGGCCGGGCCGTGCCGGTGTTCGCCGCCCTGCTGTCACTGGCGGTGGTGGGCGTCGTCGACACGCTGATCGACAACCCCCGGTTCCTGATGCTGTGGCTGCTGCTGTGCTGCTTTGCGGCGGGCTTGCAGCCGCCCGCGGCAAGCAGGCGCGGCGCGTGACACGCCGCGGCACCGGCGGTGCGCGGTTCTCTCAGCCGGCCGACTGCCCGCCCACGAACACCCGCATCTCTCCCGCCGCAAACGCCCGCCAGTCCTCGCCGTTGGTCAGCGGCTGGGTGGCCACCAGGGCCACCCGGTCACCCGGTGTGGTCAGCGCGCCGAAGTCCACCGCCAGGTCTTCGTCGGCCAGCCGCGCCGCGCCGAACGGATGTGCGCGTTCCAGCCAGTGCAGCTGGGTGCTGCAATGCGCCCACAGCGCCTGGCCGTTGCTCAGCAGGCAGTTGAAGCTGCCGTGTGCCGCCGGGACGGGCAGCAGTTCGGCCAGCGTGCGGCTCAGCTCGGCGATCGACGGCACCGCGGCATGGGACTTGGCCAGTTCCTGCATCAGCCAGCAGAAGGCCAGCTCGCTGTCGGTGTCGCCCACCGGGCGAAAGCTGCCGTGCAGCCGCGGGTTGAAGCCGCCCACCCCGCTCTTCAGGTCGCCGTTGTGGGCGAACACCCAGTAACGGCCCCACAGCTCGCGCATGAACGGGTGGGTGTTCTGCAGCGCCACCCGGCCCTGGGTGGCCTTGCGGATGTGGGCGATGACGTTGCCGCTCTTGATCGGGTAGCGCTTGACCATCTCGGCCACCGGCGAGGCGCGGGCGCTTTCGGGGTCGACGAACAGCCGCAGGCCCCGGTCTTCGAAGAAGGCGATGCCGAAGCCGTCCTTGTGCTCGTCGGCCCGCGTCGCCAGGCCGGTGAACGAGAACATCACATCGGTCGGCGTGTTGGCATTCATGCCGAGCAGCTGGCACATGGCTTGGCGTCCGGGCGCTAGCGGATCGGCAGAAACAGCCGCGACAGCCCGCGCAGCGACACCAGGTTGCCGGGGTTGCCGGTCTCTTCCAGCACGCCCTGCATGCGGCGCAGGATGCGCGCGCTCTTGTTGGCGCGCCAGATCAGCAGGTCGGTCAGCCAGGGGTGCTCGTTGACCTTGTTGGCGCGTTCGTACAGGTCGAAACGTGGCTTCAGTGCGCGCAACGCCGATTCGTAGTGGGCCCGGGTGGCGGCCTCGGCGGCCTCGGCTGCCGCAGCGGCCGCAAGACCTGTTTCGACACCGGCTGCAAGCCGGGCCGCTGCGCCCCCAGCCAGCAGCGCCTCGGCAGCCAGGATGCCGGTCTCCATCGCCTTGCCGATGCCCTCGCCGGTGAAGGCGTAGGTGCTGCCCGCGGCCTCGCCGGTGACCAGCAGGCCGGGCCGGCTGTAGCGCGCGCCTTCGAGGGAGCAGCGCAGCGGCGCGCCCTTGAATTCGCCCACCACCTGGCCGCCGGCCATCAGCTCGCCGGCCGGCGCATAGACGCGGGCAAACGCGGCCAGCATCTCGCGCAGGTTGACGTCTTCCATCGTGGCGCGGCCGTCGACCTGCTTGCCATGGCTGTGCGCCAGGCCGACGCCGATGTTGTAGACATCGCCCGGGCACGGAAAGATCCAGCCGTAGCCCTTGCGCAGCTGCTTGTGCCACACCACATCCAGCGCGCGGATGCGGCCGGCCATGCCGGGGTGGTGCACATAACCGCGCAGCGCCACGCCGCTGGGCGTGCGGCGCTCGCACAGGCCGGCGGCCAGCAGCGCCTTGGGCACCGCGCCGGTGGCCAGCACCACCCAGGCTGCGCGAACCTCGGCCAGGCCCAGCGCCGGTGACTTCAACTGCGCGCCGACGACACGGGCGGTGTCGCCTTCGCCGGCCAGCAGCGGCGCCTCGAAGCGCCAGGGCGCGAAGAACCGGGCGCCGGCCCGCTCGGCCGCACGCTTGAGGATGTCGTCGAGCTGGCGGCGCGGCAGCACGGCCAGCTGGCCGGGCACGTCGACGCGGCCGCCGCGGGGGCCGATGCACCCCACATGGGCCACCGCCTGCGCCTGCGCCATCACCTCGGCATGCACGCCCAGTCGTCGCAGGGCGTGGTGAGCGTCGGGGATCAGGCCGTCGCCGCAGACCTTGTCACGCGGAAAATCATGCTGGTCGACCAGCACCACCTGCAGGCCCTGGCGGGCCAGCCACAACGCACAGGCGCTGCCGGCAGGGCCGGCGCCGACCACCAGCACGTCACAGGTGGACGGGGGCAGCGCGGGTGAGTTCATCGTGGGGCGTCATCAGCAGGGCGAAGGGCGGGCAGGTCACCGCGCGGCATGGCGGCAGGCCCGGGGATTGTAGGCAGCCACCAGCCACCCGCCGCCAGCAGCCCGGCTTGACCGGCGTCAACGCCGGGCGGGGCCAGGGGTGCCACCATGGTGGCAAGGAGAACGACCATGACCGATTCCCTCACCCCTGCACAACGGCAGTCCCTGCACGCCGCCCTGCTGGCCCAGCGCACGGCGCTGGCCGACCAGCGCAGCGCACACCTGGACGGCCACAGCCGTGCCGAGCATGCCCGTGAACTGCTGCTGCAGGACGGTGACGACGCCAACCAGCGCGACGCCGAGCGCGAGGTCGATTTCGCCCGCACCGACCGCGACGCGGTGCTGCTGACCGAGATCGACCAGGCGCTGGCCCGGCTGGACGCTGGCCGCTATGGCCTGTGTGCCGACTGCGGCGAGGCGATGGCGCTGGCACGCCTGCAATCGGCGCCGCAGGCCCTGCGCTGCGTGGCCTGCGAGAGCCTGCACGAACGCGGCCAGCCGCGGCCGGCCACGCTCTAGTGCAGTGTTTGATGCTGTGAGCAACTTAAGAAAACCGATGGATTTGGCCCTGTGGTTAGGCGCAAACCACAGCCATGCCCAGTGGCATGGCGAGGATTTGCAACGCCGCCACGGGGGCAAAGACGCGGTTTTATGTTGCGAATAGCGTCGAACACTGCACTGGTGCGCAGCCGCACCGACATCCCGCACCACCCCCGTTCCAATCCATCCCCAATGGCGCCCGTCTGTCGGGCGCGTCAACCGGAGCCTTGCCATGTCGCCCACCCCCTTGTTCCACGCCGTGGTCTGGATCGACCACCAAACCGCCCAGATCCTGCAGTTCGATGCCGAGCATGTGCAGGCGCAGAAGATCAAGGCGCACACCCACCACACCAAGCAGCACGGCAGCACGGTGCGCACCGAGCATGAGTTCTTTGGCGAGGTATGCGACGCACTGGCCGGCATCAGCGAGGTGCTGGTCACCGGCTCGCACACCGCGCAAGTCGATTTTCAGCACTACGCCGACAAGCACCGCCCCGCCACGGCCAAGCAGATCGTCGGCTACGAGACCGTCGACCATCCCAGCGACAAGCAGCTGATCGCGATGGCGCGCAAGTACTTCGTGCGCTTCGACCGGATGGCCGGCACGGCGGCGCCGACGCCGATCTGAGCGTCGGCCCGCGGGTCGGGTTTCGGGTTTCAGGCCGCTGCGGCCTTCACCCTCAACCGCCAGGCATGCAGCAGCGGCTCGGTGTAGCCGCTGGGCTGGGCCAGGCCCTTGAACACCAGGTCGCTGGCAGCCTGGAAGGCGGCTGATTCGCTCAGCCGGCCCGCCATCGGCGTGTAGGCCGCATCCCCCGCATTCTGCTGGTCGACCACCTTGGCCATGCGCTTGAGCGTGGCCCGCACCTGCACCTTGCTGACCACGCCGTGCTGCAGCCAGTTGGCCATGTGCTGGCTGCTGATGCGCAGCGTGGCGCGGTCTTCCATCAGGCCGATGCCGTTGATGTCGGGCACCTTGCTGCAGCCCACGCCCTGGTCGATCCAGCGCACCACATAACCCAGGATGCCCTGGGCGTTGTTGTCAAGCTCCTGCTGCTTGTCGAGGTCGGTCCACTTCGCGGCCTGGGCGGGCTTGACCACCGGGATCGTGAGCAGGCCTTCCAGCAGCAGCGGCCGCTCGGCGTCGACGTCGGTCTTCTCCAGCGCCTTCTGCACCGCGAACACCTCCACCTGGTGGTAGTGCAACGCGTGCAGCGTGGCGGCGGTGGGGCTGGGCACCCAGGCGGTGTTGGCGCCGGCACGGGGGTGGGCGATCTTCTGTTGCAGCATGGCGGCCATCAGGTCGGGCATGGCCCACATGCCCTTGCCGATCTGCGCCTTGCCGCGCAGGCCGCACTGCAGGCCCACCAGCACGTTGTTGCGCTCGTAGGCCGCTATCCAGGCGCTGCTCTTCATGTCGCCCTTGCGCATCATCGGGCCGGCCAGCATGGCGGTGTGCATCTCGTCACCGGTGCGGTCGAGGAAGCCGGTGTTGATGAAGGCCACGCGGTCGGCTGCCGCGGCGATGCAGGCCTTCAGGTTGACGCTGGTGCGGCGCTCTTCGTCCATGATGCCCAGCTTGACCGTTGCCTTGGGCAGGCCCAGCAGCTGCTCGACACGGCCGAACAGCTCGCTGGCAAAAGCCACCTCGGCCGGACCGTGCATCTTGGGCTTGACGATGTAGACGCTGCCCTTGCGGCTGTTGACGATGGCCTGGCCGCTGGCCAACGCCCCGTGCTTCTGCAGGTCGTGCAGCGCGATCGTGGTGGTGACCACCGCGTCGAGGATGCCTTCCGGTATCTCTTTCCCGTCGCCCCACAGCACCGCCGGGTTGCCCATCAGGTGGCCCACGTTGCGCACGAACATCAGGCTGCGGCCGTGCAGCGACAAGCTGCCGCCAGCGGGCGCGGTGTAGACGCGGTCGGGGTTCAGGCCCCGGGTGAAGGTCTTGCCGCCCTTGGCCACTGCTTCGGTCAGCGTGCCCTTCAAGATGCCCAGCCAGTTGCCGTAGGCCTGCACCTTGTCGGCGCCGTCGACCACGGCGACCGAATCTTCGAGGTCGAGGATGGTCGACAGCGCCGATTCCAGCACCAGATCGCTGACACCGGCCGCGTCAGCCGCGCCGATGGCGGTGCTGCGGTCGATGCGGATGTCCAGGTGCAGGCCGTTGTGCTGCAGCAGCACCGAGGTCGGCGCCGCCGCATCCCCCTGCCAGCCGACCAGCTGTTTCGGCTTGGTCAGACCGGTGGTCTTGCCGTTTTTCAAGCTGACGACCAGCGCGCCGCCGTCGATGCGGTAGCCGGTGGCGTCGGCGTGCGAGGCATTCTTGAGCGGCGCGGTGCGGTCCAGCACGTGGCGGGCGTACTCGATCACCTTGGCGCCACGCACCGGGTTGTAGCCCGGCTGGCCGTCCACCGTGCGGCTGGCGCCATCGGTTTCGGGCAGCGCGTCGGTGCCGTACAGCGCGTCGTACAGCGAGCCCCAGCGTGCGTTGGCGGCGTTCAGCGCGTAGCGCGCGTTGGTGATCGGCACCACCAGTTGCGGGCCGGCCTGCAGCGCCAGCTCGGCGTCGACGTTCCGGGTGCTGATCTTCACGTTGGCCGGCACCGGCACCAGGTAGCCGATCTTTTCCAGAAAGGCGCGGTACTTGGTCATCGCCTTGATCGGGCCTGGCTGGGCGGTGTGCCAGGCGTCGATCGCCGTCTGCAGCCGGTCGCGCTCGGCCAGCAGCGCGGCATTCCTGGGCGCCAGGTCGTGCACCAGCGCGTCGAAGCCGGCCCAGAAGGCGTCCGGCGCCACGCCGGTGCCCGGCAGCACCTGCTGGTCGATGAACTGGGCCAGCGGCGTGGCCACTTGCAGGCGGTGGATCGTGGTGCGGTCGGTCATGTCGGCGTCTCGGGTGAGGGGCGGGATTGAGGGTTCAGGCCGCGGTATCGGTATCGGTATCGGTAGCGATATCGGTGGCGGCATCGGTAGCGTCCGCGGCTGCAGGAAAAAAGCCCAGCACGTCGCGCAGGCTGCTGCCGCTGCGGGTGGGGGCGGTGTCGAGTTGTTCCAGCGGCGCGCCGGCGCGGTTGACCCACAGCGTGGTGTAGCCGAACCAGGTGGCGCCGATCGCGTCCCAGCCGTTGCTGGAGACGAACAGGATTTTCTGCGCCGGCAGGCCCAGCGCATCGGGGCCCAGCTGGTAGACGGCGGGGTCGGTCTTGAAGCGTTGGACGCTTTGCGCGCTCAACACCGGGTCGACCAGGTCCTGAAAGCCGGCGCTGCGCAGCGCCACGGCCAGCATCTCGGGGTCGCCGTTGCTCAGGATGCCGGCGCGGATGCCGCGGCCGTGCAGCGCCTGCAGCACCTCGCGGTTCTCGGCAAAGGCCGACAGGTGGCGGTATTCGTTCATCAGCCGATCTTCGGCCGCGCCGTCCATCACCAGGCCCAGCTTCAGCGCGGCAAAACGCAGCCCGGCGCGGGTCAAATCCCAAAACGGCCGGTAGCGCCCGCTCATCGACAGCAGCCGGGTGTAGTCGATCTGCTTGTCGCGCCACAGCAGCGCCAGCGCGTCGCCGCGGCCCGGAAACAGCTGCTCGGCCGCCAGAGCGACACTGTGGACGTCGAACAAGGTGCCATAGGCGTCGAACAGCACGGCTTCGGGCAGGGGAACGGGCGGCGCGCTCATGATGAACCCGTACTGTATTGCACCCCCGTCTCGCCCTTGATGGCCCGGAACAGCCCAGACCGATGCGAAAAATGCGACCCATCAAACCCATGACGAGCCGTTGATGGGCGGCAAGAGCCGCCGCTACTGGCCGCCCGGCATCGTCTGGCGCTCGTCGTCGGCGGTCGCGCTCGACAGCACCCGGCGCTCGCCGTCGAAAACCACTTCGAACACCTTCTTGTCCTGGCCGGCCATGAAGTGCCAGCGCCAGGTCTCCTCGGCGGGCTTCAGCGCATAGCGCAGCGTCTTGGCCTGGGGCCCCAGCAGTTGGCGCACCTCGGCCTGCGCCATGCCCGGCCGCACCTTGGCAAAGTTGGCCGGGGTCAGCAACTGGCGCAGCGAGTCCATCTTGCCGTCGCTGCCGATCACGATCTCGACGTTGGTCCAGCCCTCGGGCTGGCGTGGGTAGGCCAGCAGCTTGCTGCCGTCGGCGCGTTCGATCACCTGCACCGGCTCGCCGAATTGGGCCCGCACGTCGGCTTCGGTCGACAGGCCTTCTTCGAGCTTGGCCGCCCGTTGGGCGTCGCAGCCGGCGAACAAGGCGGTGACCAGGGACAACAAGCTCATCAATTTGCGCACGGCGGCGTCCTCCGGGAATGCAGCTGCCGCATTGTGACAACGGCGGCCGGCGTCGACGCCGACCACCGGCAAGCCGGCCGATCTGGGAAAATCAGGTCATGAACCCGTCCGACATCCCCGCGTACATGGCCCAGGTGGGCCTGGCCGCCCGCACCGCAGCCACCACGATGGCCGCTGCCTCCACCGCCGCCAAGAACCGCGCGCTGCTGGCGCTGGCCGGTGGTTTGCGCGATCACAGCCACGCGCTGGCCGAATCGAACGAGCTCGATCTGGCCGCTGCCCGCGCGGCCGGCCTGGCCGCACCGCTGGTCGACCGGCTCAAGCTGACGCCGGCCATTCTGGCCACCGTGGCCGAGGGCTGCGAGCAGCTGGCCGCGATGGCCGACCCGGTCGGCGAGATCAGCGGCGTCAGGCGCCGGCCGTCTGGCATCAGCGTGGGCCAGATGCGGGTGCCGCTGGGCGTCTTCGGCATGGTCTACGAGAGCCGGCCGAACGTCACCATCGAGGCCGCGTCGCTGGCCATCAAGAGCGGCAACGCCGCGATCCTGCGCGGTGGCTCGGAGGCGCTGCACAGCAACCTGGCGCTGTGGCGGCTGGTGCAGGCCGCGCTGGTCGAGGCCGGGCTGCCGGCCACCGCGGTGCAACTGGTCGAGACCACCGACCGCGCCGCCGTGGGCCGGCTGATCACCATGGCCGAGTACGTCGACGTGATCATCCCGCGCGGCGGCAAAGGGCTGATCGAGCGCATCAGCGCCGAGGCAACCGTGCCGGTGATCAAGCACCTCGACGGCAACTGCCATGTCTACGTCGATGGCGAGGTCGACCTCGACCTGGCGCTGGTCGTCACCGACAATGCCAAGACGCAGAAGTACAGCCCCTGCAACGCCGCCGAATCGCTGCTGGTGCACCAGCGCCAGGCGGCGGCCTTCCTGCCGCGAATCGGCCGGGTGTTTGCGGCCAAGGGCGTCGAGATGCGCTGCTGCCCGGCCGCACGCGCGCTGCTGGCCGACGTGCCCGGTGCCACGCTGGTCGACGCCACCGAGGCCGACTGGGCCGAGGAATACCTGGCGCCCATCATCAGCATCAGGCTGGTGGCCAGCCTGGACGAGGCGATGGCCCACATCAACCGCCATGGCTCGCACCACACCGACGCGATCCTGACCACCAACCACCCCAACGCGATGCGCTTCTTGCGTGAGGTCGATTCGGCCAGCGTGATGGTCAACGCCAGCACGCGTTTTGCCGACGGCTTCGAGTACGGCCTGGGCGCCGAGATCGGCATCTCCACCGACAAGCTCCACGCCCGCGGCCCGGTCGGGCTGGAAGGCCTGACCTCGCTGAAGTGGGTGGTGCTGGGCCAGGGCGAGGTTCGG
>JBBQVF010000024.1:0-43487 GCA_038211805.1 Burkholderiales bacterium
CCGCCGGCAGGTGCTGGCTGCACCACGGCAAGAACTGGTCGCGCTTGAGCGCGCGGGCCACCACCCGCCTTCCCGCTGCATCCACCGCATGCACGTGCACCACCTGCTTGGCGATATCCACACCTATGCGCGTGATCAATCAGGGCTGGTCGCCAGTCTGTCTTCGTCGTGTCTGATCGGCAGGGCAAAATTGTTGGAATCTACCTTGGCGCTAACATGGCAACGCTTCCCCAGATACTTGAGCGGCATAAGGAATTATGGAAGCTGCCGTCGACTACACGTCGCTGAGGTTTAACCCCTCGCTTAGGCCGCATAAATGAACATTCTCGGTCCGCAACTACAAAGAACACATGAATGCGAAGCAGTCCTGCGCACGCTGCCAGGCTGGTTCGGAATCGAGCACGCCTTGCTAATGTACGTAGAAGACACCGCAAAACTGCCAACCTTCGCATTTGAAGTAGACGGAAAAATCGTCGGGTTTCTCACCCTTCGCGAACACTTTCCTTCTTCGTGGGAAGTGCACTGCATGGCGATTCAGTTTTCAGAAAGAGGTAGAGGACTAGGTTCCAAACTTCTTTCGCACTCGGAAGATTGGCTTGCAGTTCAGGGCGTCAAGTTCCTACAGGTCAAGACAGTCGCTGCAACGAGCAAGAGTTCCGAGTATGCAGAGACTCGGAAGTTCTATGAGGCAAAGGGCTTCATCCCGTTCGAGATCTTCCCGGAGCTTTGGGACCCATGGAACCCTGCGCTCCAATGCATCAAGCACCTCAATGCGGCCTAACCCCTCGGTCAACCGGACCCGCTACGGCAGGCGGCGTAAGGCTGGCGCGCAGCGGCTTCGCCACTGTCGCGCGCCAGCCTTACCCCGCCCGTCTCCGCGGGCCGGTTAGCTCGAACCCTATGCCGCCAGCACCATCGAAGGGGTCTTCGCTGGGAGCGTCATCCACGGGTGCGGACGCTTTGTCGGTGGCCGCTACGAGGTGCCTGCCGCGGAACTCACCGAGCGCTCGGTCGTGCGGTTTGCTGGCGAACGCCGCAAGACGCTGGTGCTGGCCGACCTGACCGGGGCGGCGCTCAAGGACCTGAAACGGTGGCGGTTCAAAATGGATTCGCTGGCGCCTTTGGTCCGAAAAACGCAGCCTGATGCCTGGTGGACGATGCCCGGGCTGGGTTTCACCCCTTCACCATTGGCTGCTGGCACGCTACGATTTTGGGATGAACGCCACCCTCGACGCCCCCACCCCCGCCGCTGCCACGATCCCGATGATCGACGGCATTCCGCTCACCCCCAAGGTCGTCACCACGATCGGCATGGAGACGCTGGCCCCCGCGGCCACGCTGGCCGAAGAGCGCCAGCGCCGCAAGCAGAAGCTGGCCGGCGCCTTGCGCATCTTCGGCCGCTTCGGCTTCGGTGAGGGCGTGGCCGGCCACATCACGGTGCGCGACCCCGAGTTTCCCGACCACTTCTGGGTCAATCCGCTGGGCTTGTCGTTTCGCCACATGCGGGTGTCCGACCTGCTGCTGGTCAACCACCACGGCGAGGTCGTGATCGGCAAGCACAGCGTGAACCGCGCCGCCTATGTGCTGCACGCGGCGGTGCATGCTGCGCGGCCCGACGTGGTGGCGGCCGCGCATGCGCACTCGGTCTACGGCAAGGCCTTCAGCGCGCTGGGCATCCCGCTCGATCCGCTGACCCAGGACTCCTGTGCCTTCTACGAGCGCAACGTCGTCATCGCCGACCATGGCGGTGCGGTGGTGTTCGAGATGGAAGCCGGCCGCGATTTCGCAAGGGGCTTTGGCCAGCACCGGGCGGCCATCCACCAGAACCACGGCCACTTCACGGTTGGCGCCACGGTCGACGAGGCGGTGTTCTGGTTCGTGTGTTTCGAGCGTTGTGCCCAGGCCCAATTGCTGGCGATGGCGGCGGGCAGCCCGAAGCACATCCCGCATGACTCGGCCACCTACACCCGTGAGAACGCCGGCAGCGCCCAGGTCGGCTGGATGCATTTCCAGCCGCTGTGGCAGGAAATCTGCCGCACCGATCCTGATCTCTTCAACTGACCGCGGTCAGCGCTGCTCCGCCTCGTCGACGTAGGGCAACAGCGCCTTGGCCGCGTCGATGCGCAGGCCCAGCGACACGCTGGTGTCGTTCATCACCTCCAGCAGGAAGCGTCTTGGGCTTGCGCCGGCACCAGCCGATGTCAGGCGATCCACGGCCGGGCCTGCGCCGGCCCCGGCCTCGGCCCCGATGCTGGCCGCCGCTGCCCGGACTGTGGCCGGCTCGAGGTCGAGCGCCTCCGGCGCAGGCCGAGGTGGCTCCAGCAGCCGCAGAAAGTCGGCGGCCGGGATGCTCTTGATCCGCGACAGCAGATCTGACTGGCCCACCGGGTTCGGTGCGCTGTCCAGCCAGGGTTCGTCGCCGAACACCGGCGCGAGGTCGGGCGCCACGAAGGCCGACCAGTGGTTGCCGTCTGGCAACTCGGCCGGCACTGGCCGGGCATGCACCACCTGCAGTGGCGACAGGCACGCCACCGCCGGCAGCAAGCCGACCCGCGATGGCTTGACGTCGCCCAGGTAGCGCTGCCGCAAGGCGTCGAGAAACGCCAGGGCTCGAGTTGCCGGCACCGGCTCGGCGAGCGAAAACCAGAGCTGGAAGCCGTCTGCCCCGGCAACCGCGATGGCCGGCGCGGGCAGGTCCATCTCCACCTGCACACTGCGCCAGACTGTCGACAGCAGGTCCCAGTCGGCAGGCCCGTTCAGCGCCAGCACCAATGCGCGGGTCTGGCCCTGGTCGTCGATCAGCGGGGTGTCTTCAGACCACGACGCGTCGCCCGCCGCGGCCAGCGGCCCGAACAGACGCCGCCACTCCGACTGCAGCCGGTTCACGGCGCGCCGGTCTGCAGCGACGCCGTTCCGGGCCGGTTGGCCGTGCGGTCGGTCGGGACGGTGATCGGAACGGCGATCGAAACGGCGGCCGCGGGGGCGGTCGCGAGGTCGGTGGCTGTCAAGTGCGGCATGGTCGCTGCGGTCGCGTCGGGGCCGTCATTTTGCGCCCGGCCACCGCACGGTCAGCCCACCGGGCCGGCGGGGTGCGCGGTGGGCGCTGCCCCGCTCACAGGCAGGGTGAGTTCATCGTCGTCTCGTCAGCGCCCGATGAGGCGTAGGCCAGCGACCAGTCGTCCCAGGGCGGGGCCGCGGCGGCCGCAGGGCGCACCTCGGCGCGCTCGGCCTCGGCTGACCACGCGGTCTGGGCGCCGGCTGCGGGGCCGGCCTGAAGTCTGGGCGGGTCTGGGAAGGTCATGGCCGAGTGTGGTTCCCGGTGCTCGATGGCGTCAGTTCGCTGCCGCACCCAGGCGCCAACCGGTTCGAAAAACTGCCCGGGCAGAGGCCATCCAGCCAGCAGTTCCACCGCGCCTTCCAGGCCCGATGGCGCTGCTGGTCCAGCTGGCGGGCCGGCCGAAGCCCAACGCAGGCAGCAGCAGCCCTGTGTTAGATTGCCGGGTTTTTCGATCGGGGCTGACTATCGTGATAGTGCCAGGATGGCAGCGGGCCGATCTGGATCATGGTCTGAACAGTTCGCGGTTTGTCCGGTTGTTGGCCGAGTTTGCAGCGGGCGCTGAATCTGCAACGAGCGCCGAAGGCGCCGAGCCGGCGAGGCGGGCCGCGCGGCAGGGCGGCACAGCCACCGGGGCCAGGGCCGCAAGCGCAGCCGCAACGTCAGCCGCAACGTCAGCCACAACGTCAGACAAAAACGCGGCCGCCGCTTCGAAGCTGAGTTTCGCCGAGCGGCTGGGCCTGTGGCTGGATTGGACCGACGCCATCGCGCTGGCCGCGGCGCTGACGCTGCCAACCGCGCGGCCAACCGCGCGGCCTGCGGCGGTCGATCGGTCGGCAGCGGCGGTGGCCGTCGAAGTCGTCGTCGCCGAGCTGGAGCGGGTGCGTCACAGGCTGGCCGATGCGATCGTGGCGGACGGTTTGTTCAAGGCGGGCCACGACAGGGCGATCGGGTCGACGCCCCCGACCGGTACGGCGCTGGAGACGGCGCCTGGGTTTGCGGTCTACCGGCGCGCCTGCCTGGCCCACCAGCGGGCGATGGCGGCGGGCATCGCGCCGCTGCGCGGCCAGGTCAGGCTGGCCCTGGCAAGCCGGTCGCCCGCGCTCGGCCGGCTGGCGGCACTGGACGCCGTGCTCGACCAGGCCCTGGGCGAGCGCGAGCGCCACCTGCTGGCGGCCGTGCCCAGGTTGCTGGAGCAGCATTTCGAGCGTTTGCGCCAGGCGCATGCCGTGGCGGGTCTGCAGGCGCCGGGTCTGCTCGCCGCGGCTTCGCAAGCGACGGGTTCTCAGGCGCCAGGGTCGCCGGCGCCGTGGCTGGCCGACTACGGCCGGGCGGTGCAGCAGGTGCTGCTCGCTGAACTGGACGTCCGGTTGCAGCCGGTCGAGGGCATGGTGGAGGCGATGGGTCATGAGGTCACAAGGCTGCAATGAATAGACAACTGGGATGGGCGGCTTTCTTGCTGGGTTGGCTCGCGCTGGCCTGGGTGGGGTTCGGCTATGTCGGCTCCAACCCGCTGGCGTTGACGATGACCGGGCTGATCGCGGCTTTCTACTCGATGGGCGCGCTGGAGTTGCACCGGTTTCACCAGGTCACGTCGCGCCTGCAAGCGGCCCTGACGGCGCTGGCCGCCCGGGTGGCCGGCGCCGGGCCGTTGCCAGCGCCGGGCGACTGGCTGCTGCAGCTGCCCGCCGCGCTGCAAACCCCGGTGCGCCTGCGCATCGAAGGCGACCGGGTGGGCCTGCCCGGCCCGGCGATGACGCCGTACCTGGTGGGCCTGCTGGTGCTGCTGGGCATGCTGGGCACCTTCCTGGGCATGGTGGTCACGCTGCAGGGCGCGGTGAGGGCGCTGGAGAGCACCACCGACCTGGCGACCATCCGTGCTGCGCTGGCCGCCCCGGTCAAGGGCCTGGGGCTGGCGTTCGGCACCTCGGTGGCCGGGGTGGCGGCATCGGCCATGCTGGGGCTGCTGTCGGCGCTGTGCCGTCGCGAGCGGCTGCAGGCGGTGCAGGCGCTCGACACCTGCATCGCCACCGTGTGGCGGGTTCATTCGCGGGCCCACCAGCGCGAGGCCACGCTGCAGGCCCTGCAGGTCCAGGCCGGGCTGATGCCCGACATCGCCGACCGCCTGCAGGCGACGATGGCCCAGCTGGAGCGGCAGGGCCAGGCGCTGAACGAGCGCTTGCTGGCCGGCCAGGAAGGCTTTCACCGTGACGCCAGGACCGTTTATGGCGACCTGGCGCGGTCGGTCGACCAGTCGCTGCGGACGAGCCTGATGGAAAGCGCCCGCCTGGCCGGCGCGACGATCCAGCCGGTGGTCGAGGCGACGATGGCGGGCATCGCGCGCGAGACCACCCAGCTGCACCAGCAGATGGCCAGCACGGTCGAGCAGCAGCTGACAGGTCTGTCAGCCCGGCTCGGCAGCACGTTGAGCCAGGCGTCCGGCGCGTGGACCGCCGGGCTGGCCCGGCACGAGCGCAGCACCGACGACCTGACCGGTGGGCTGCGCGCGTCGCTGGCGGGTTTCACCGACACCTTCGAGCAGCGCTCGGCCGCGCTGCTGGGCTCGGTGGCGCAGGCGCACAGCGCCTTGCAGGCGGGGCTGATGACCACGGTCGACCAGGCTCGCGCTGCGCGCCAAGCCGATCAGGCCCAGCAGGACCGGCAGCGGCTGGCGGCCTGGACCGAGTCGCTGGCGGCGCTGGCGGCCACGCTGCAGCAGCAGTGGCAGCAGGCGGCCAGCCAGGCCCTCGGCCAGCAAACGCAACTCGGCAAGACGCTGGAGCAGACTGCGCTGGCCATCCAGCACCAGGCCGGGGCCCAGGCCGCGGCCACGATCGCCGAGGTGGCCGAATTGATGCAGACCGCCGCGCTGGCGCCGCGCGCCGCTGCCGAGGCGATGGCGCAGCTGCGCCAGCAGCTCTCGGACAGCCTGGCGCGCGACAACGGCATGCTGGAGGAGCGCAGCCGCATCATGGCCACGCTGAATGCCCTGCTGGCGACCGTCAGCCACGCCGCCAGCGAGCAGCGCGGCGCGATCGACGCGCTGGTGGTCTCGTCGGCAGCCCTGCTGCAGCAGGTCGGCAGCCGGTTCGGCGAGCAGGTCGAGCTGGAATCCACCCGCATGAATGCCGCCGCCGCCCAGATCACCGGCAGTGCCGTCGAGGTGGCCAGCCTGGGCGAGGCCTTCGGCCTGGCGGTGCAGATGTTCAGCGCATCCAGCGATGCGCTGGTGGCCGGCCTGCAGCGCATCGAGGCCGCGCTGGGCAAGTCCACCGCGCGCAGCGACGATCAGCTGGCGTACTACGTGGCGCAGGCCCGCGAGGTCATCGACTT
Organism: Burkholderiales bacterium; assembly: GCA_038211805.1. Taxonomy (GTDB): domain Bacteria; phylum Pseudomonadota; class Gammaproteobacteria; order Burkholderiales; family Burkholderiaceae_C; genus Pseudaquabacterium. The sequence goes on from JBBQVF010000024.1 coordinate 6,389, forward strand.
GAGCCTGTTGTCGCAAAAGCAGATCGTCGACGACCTGCAGCAGCTGGCCGGGCGCGGCGTGCCGCTGGCCGCCGAGACGGCGTGATGGACGACCACGACGCCGGCCAGGAGGCCACTGCGCCGGTGTGGGCGGTGTTCGGCGACCTGATGGCGGGCTTGCTGGGCGCCTTCGTGCTGATGCTGGTCGGCGTGCTGGGCCTGCAGCTGGAAATGGCGACCCGGCTGGAGGACGAGGTCCGGCAACGCCAGATCGCCCAGCAGCAGCGCCTGACGCTGGAGAAGGCGCTGGCGGGGCCGCTGGCGGCCGGCCGGGTGACGTTGAACGACGGCCGCATCGGCATCAGCGGCAGCTTGCTGTTTTCACTCAACTCCGACCAGTTGCAGCCCGAAGGCCGGCAACTGCTGAAGAGCCTGGTGGCCCCGTTGGCGGCCTACCTCGGGGCCCGCGGCGAGCTGCTGATGGTCAGCGGTTTCACCGACGACAAGCCGATGCGCGACGGCAACCGGCAGTTCGTCGACAACTGGGCACTGTCGGCCCAGCGCGCCCTGACGGTGACGCGGGCGCTGATCGACGAGGGCATCCCGGCGTCGTCGGTGTTTGCCGCGGCCTTCGGGCCCGAGCAGCCGGTGGCGTCCAATGCCGACGCCGCCGGCCGGTCGCAGAACCGGCGGGTGGAGATCGCCCCGGTGCCGAGAACGCCCGGTGCAAGCGCCCAAACCCGTGAATGAAGACCGGCCGGCCGACGCGCTGGCGGCTGGCCGGGCCGTGGCCGGCGATTCCGGCGCGACGCTGGCCGCCCTGCAGGCGCGCGGCGCAGGAGGCTTCGACCCCGTCGGTTTCCGCTTCGTCGAAGCGCTGGCGCGCCGCACGGCCCGCCAGTCGGGCAGCGCCCGGCCACTGCTGGAGGCCAGCCTGACCCGCCAGCTGGCGCTGCTGGAGGCCCGGTTCGAGCAGGCCCGGGCCGGCGCGGGCGTGACGCTCGACCGTGCGGTCGCGCAACACCCGGCGGCGGCTGATCGCCTGCGCCAGTGCCACGCGGGTGGCGATTTCAAGCGCCTGGACCGGCTCGCCGCCGCGCTGGACGCGCCCGACACGGCGGCGCCGCTGGCCGATCTGCTGCGCCACATCGACCGCGCCGCCTCTGCGGCGGCGGGGCAGGCGCCCGGCCAGGCCGTGGCCCTGACCGGCGCGCTGTCTGGCGCCGCGCCCGACGCCCTGCCTGGCCTGGCGCCGGGCCAGCCGATGGAGCTGAAGGCGGTGCGGTTCTTCCGGCGCAGCTGGGCCCGGCTCAGTGTCGACCGACGGCTGACGCGGTCGATCGCACGGGTGCCCGAGCAGGCCGGCCCGCTCAATTCGCAGCGGCTGGTGCTGCGCTCGCTGCAGCTGATGCGCGAGGTCTCGCCGGCCTACCTCGAGCGCTTCATGTCGTATGTCGACGCCCTGATGTGGCTGGAGCAGGCGGGGTCGGCCGGCGCGGCGCCACCGGCCGCAGGCGCTGGCCGCGGCGAGGCTCACAAGAAACGCAAGCCCGGTCGCGGCAGGTCAAGCTGATGCGCATTCAGGGGCCCCAGCATCGACAGACGCAACGCCATGCGGGGCGCGCGTGTCCGGCGTGTCCCGCGTCTCGCGCTTGGCATGCCTGGCAGGCGTGACGTCCAGGCCCTGTCAGGAGCACAGACCCATGACTGAAACCAGCAGGCCCCACCACCCCGCCAAAACGGCCCCGGCCCCGGCCGGGGTCGACCTCGACAGCATCGCCATCGGCGAGACCATGGCCTTGCTGGTCGCCGACCAGCCCGGCCCGCTGGCCGACGCCGCCCACTTCTCGCGCTGGCTGGCGGGCGCCGACACCAATGTGGCCATCGGCCTGGCGCGGCTGGGGTTCCGGGTCGGCTGGATCAGCCGGCTGGGCGCCGACAGCTTCGGCAGCTACGTGCGCCGGGCCATCGAGGCCGAGGGCATCGACACTTCGCAGGTCGAGACCGACGCGCAGCGCTCCACCGGTTTCATGTTGAAGTCTCGTGCGGAAGGTGGCGACGATCCGGTGATCGAGTATTACCGCCGCGGCTCGGCCGCCAGCCAGCTGGGGCCGGCGCAGTTCGACCCCGCCTACCTGCTGCGTGCGCGCCACCTGCACGCCACCGGCATCACGCCCGCGTTGTCGGCCGACGCCTGCGAACTGGTCAGCCGCGCGATGCAGCTGATGCGGGCCCATGGCCGCAGCGTGTCCTTCGACCCCAACCTGCGGCCCAGCCTGTGGCCCGATACGCAGACCATGCGCGACACCCTCAACCGCCTGGCGCGCGACGCCGACTGGGTGCTGCCCGGCCTGGCCGAAGGCCGGCTGCTGACCGGCTGCGACACGCCCGAGGCCATCGCCGGCTTCTACCTGGCCCGGGGCGCCCGGGCGGTGATCGTCAAGCTGGGCGCCGACGGCGCCTACCTGCGCAGCGCCGACGGGCAGGTGCACCAGTCGCCCGGCGTGGCCGTGCCGGTGATCGTCGACACCGTGGGCGCGGGCGATGCGTTTGCGGTCGGCATCGTCTCGGCGCGGCTGGAAGGCTTTCCGTGGCCGCAGGCGATGGCGCGCGCCAACTGGATCGCCGCGCAGGCGCTGCAGGTGGTGGGCGACATGGAAGGCCTGCCGCGGCGCGAACAGTTGCCGGCGCTGGCCGGGTCTGCGCAGCCATGAACGAGGCCGCACCGCCTGCACCGCCGGCCATGCCCCGTGCCCGCCGTCTGCTGGTGGCCAACCTGCTGGCCCAGCTGGCGTTCGGCCTGCTGGCCATGACCATCAGCATCCCGTCGATGCAGGATTGGGGCGCCCAGTTCGGCGCCCCCCAGGCCCGGGTGCAGCTCACCTTCAGCGCCTATGTCGTGGCCTACGGCGCGCTGCAGCTGCTCTACGGCCCGCTGTCCGACCGCCTGGGGCGCAAGCGCGTGCTGCTGGCCGGCCTGGTGTTGGCCGGGCTGGGGTCGGCGCTGGCGGCCGTCGCGCCCGGCCTGGCCACGCTGACGGCCGCGCGCGCACTGCAAGGCGCGGGCTGCGCTGCCGGCATGGTGGTCGGGCGGGCGATGGTGCAAGACCTGTTCCAGGGCCCTGAGCGCACCCGCGTGATGGCCTACATCGGCATGACCATGGGCCTGTGTCCGCCGCTGGCCATCTTGCTGGGCGGCCAGCTGCATGTGCGGCTGGGCTGGCAGGCCAACTTCGTGCTGATGGCGGTGCTGGCGGCGGTGCTTTGGCTGGCGGCCTGGCGCGGACTGCCGGATCACCAGGCGTCGGACGCCGCCCAGCTGAGGCAGCCGCAGCCGCAGCCGCAGCCGCAGCCGCAGCCGCAGCCGCGCTGGCTGGGCGCGCTGCTGGCGTCGTATGCGCGGCTGGCGCGCGAGCCCGCGTTCTTGCTGTATGTCGTCATCCTGGCGATGGCCACCGCCACCTTCTACGCGTTTCTCGCTGGCGCACCGGTGGTGCTGGGCCGCTACGGCGTCAAGCCCGACGGCATCGGTCTCTACATCATGGCCGTGCCGCTGGCCTACATCGGCGGCAACTACCTCACCAGCCGGCTGGCCCACCGCATCGGCGAGCGGCTGCTGATGGCGCTGGGCCAGGGCCTCACGCTGGGCGGCCTGATGCTGGTGGTGGTGCTGGCGCTGGCCGGTGTGAACACGCCGCTGGCGCTGGCCTTGCCGCTGCTGCTGCTGGGAGTCGGCCACGGCCTGCTGGTGCCCGCGGCGCTGTCGGGCACGGTCAGCCTGGTGCCTGCGTTGGCCGGATCGGCGGCGGCCGTGGCCGGCCTGATGCAGCAATGGATGGGTGCGGCGGGCGGTTACGCGGTGGGTCTGTTCGACCACCCTGGCGCGCTCAACCTGGGCTGGCTGATGCTCGGCCTGGCCAGTTGCGGCCTGCTGGCCCAGCTGGCGTTGCACAGGCGGCGGCCTTGACAAGGGCCGCGCCCGCGCGCCATCGGCTTGATCCCAGCCGCAGCAGCAGCGGCGCCCGGCGATCGCCCGCAGCCCATCGGGCTGGATTGAACTCAACTGGAGACGAAGATGGACATCACCGACCTGTTGACGCTGGGCATTCGCGTGGGCGACAAACTGGTGGCGCGGGGCGAAACCATTGCCGTGGCCGAATCGTCGGCGGGCGGGCTGGTCTCGGCGGCCCTGCTGGCGCGCGCCGGTGCGTCGGCCTACTACTTCGGCGGTGCGGTGCTGTACACCCGCCGCTCACGCCGGCTGCTGACCACCCTGACGGCCGACGACAGCGCCGGCATGCGCTCGTCCAGCCTGCCCTGGGCGCAGCTGCTGGCCCGCCACCAGCGCCAGCGTTTCAAGGCCAGCTGGGGCCTGGCGGAGAGCGGCGCCGCCGGCCCGACCGGCAACCCCTACGGCGACCCGGCCGGCCACAGCTGCCTGGCGGTCGACGGCCCGGTGCTGCGCGATCGCCTGCTGCGCACCGGCCTGGACGACCGGCCACGCAACATGATTGCCTTCGCGGTGGCGGCGCTGCAATTGCTGGAGCAGGCCATCGACGCAGCGCCCGAGGCTCCCGCGCCCGTCGTGGCGGCCGCAGCCGACGCCGGCACGCCCGGCCCCTGAGGGGCAGCGCACGGTCGGTCGCGCGCCGCCTTCACGGCCGTTCGCACCGCCGGGTCGCCGCCCGCGCCGCCGCCGCGCTGGCCAGCAGGCCGCCCACCAGCGCCAGCAGCGACCACAGCGGCAGCGCCAGGCCAGCGGCCTGCGGGCGCAGCGGCTGACCGCTGATCTGGCCCAGCCGCTCGGCCAGCAGCGGATCGATCAGCCCGCCCAGCGCCAGCGACAGGACCAGGCTGAACAGCACCACCAGCAGTGCCTCCGCCATCACGGTCAGCGCCAGCAAGCGGTCCGACGCGCCCAGCGCGTGCAGCACCGCCAGCTCCTGGCGGCGCTCGGCCACACCGCTGCCCAGGGCGCTGGCCAGTGCCACCACACCGACCACGCCCGTGCTCAAGGCGACCCAGCTCAGCGCCCGTTGCAGCACCAGCAGGTGGCCTGCCGCAGCACGGTGCAGGTCGCGTTCGGTCACCGCGCGCAGGCCCGGCCAGCCCATCCCCGCCGCACGGGCCAGCAGGCGTGCGGCCACTGCCTGCGGGTCGCTGCCCGGCGTGAGTTGCAGCCGCCAATGGCTGCCCGGCTCGTCCGGTGGCGCGTGGCGGTAAACCGTCGCCGGGCTCATCGGCTCCTCGATGCGACCGACCAGGCGCCCGGCCAGTCGCGCATCGCCCACCATCACGGCGAGCGCGTCGCCCAGCTGGACGGGGCGGTCGAGTAGCGCGGCAGCCGCCTGGTTGATGACCAGGTCGGAACCATCCTCCAACCAGCGGCCCGCGAGCAAGGTGGTGCGCAGCAGCGTTGCAGCGGGCGGTACCTGGCGCAGCCACAGCTGGCCATGCCCGCTGTCCGGATAGGTGCGAGAGACGGCGAAGCCCTGCCCATCCACCCAGGTGGCGCGCAGGGCGTTCCAGGCCTCGGCCCGCTGCACCTCGGGGGCCACTTGCAGCAGCGGCGCCAGCGCCAGGTGGGCAACCTGGGCTGCGGGGGAGGGCAGACGAAGCTCGATCTGGTAGAGCCGCTGCGCCGCAGCCTGGTCGAGCAGATGGCCCCAAGCCGCGCGCAGGTTCAGCCCGGCCATGAACACCGCGCCAGCGGTGGCCAGCAGCAAACTGGACAACACGAACCGCTGCCGCCGCCGCAGCACGTTGCGCAGCGCCAGGCGCGCCGCCAGCGGCCCCGGCAGCGGCCAGCGGCTGAACGCGTCGGGACGCTGCAGCGCGCGTTGTGCCAAGGCCACTGCCGGTGACTGGCCTGCCCAGCGCCAGATCGACACCGCACTGAAGCCCAGCGGCAACAGCCAGCCCAGGCTCAACCCCGCCGCGAGCGCCTGCTGGCTGGCCTGCCAGGGCAGCAGCTCCAGGTTGAGCAGGCCGGCGCTGACCCGCGCCAGTGCCTCGCCGCCGCCGAAGCCCAGCACCATGCCGGCCAGCGCGGCCAGGCTGGACATGGCCGCGACCACGATCAGGCTGCTGGCCACCAGGCTGGTGCGGCTCGCGCCCAGCACCTTGAGCACGCCCAGGGCGTGGCGCTGGCCGTCCAGCCAGCCGCGCAGCAGGGCGGCCGCCGTCACGGCGCACAGCGCGGCAGACAGCAGCGCGCAAGCCAGCAGCATGCGCACGGCGCCATCCACCTGGCCCTGGTGCGGATGCTGCGCCAGCGGTGGCACGCGCAGCGCCTGCACCCGCAGGCCCTGCCCGGTCAACCAGGCGGCAGCGCGGCGGGCGGCGGCGTCGGCGCGCGCTTGGTCCCCTTCAGCTTCGACGCCGGTGAAGCGCAGCAGCACCGAGGTGCTTGTCGAGACACCCGGCAAGGCCAGCAGCGTGCTGGCCGGCAGGTAGGCGTAGACCACGCCCTCGGTCGAGGCCGGTGCCAGGGCCGGGTCATGCTGGCTGCCGGTGATGGCCAGACGGGTTCCGTCGGCCAACGTCACCGTGGCGGCGCCACCCAGCAGCATGGCGGCGTCGCGCTCGATCCACAGATCGCCTCCGCGGGGCACGGGGCCATGGGCCGCGCGACCTTGGGACACTGCAGCACTGCCGGGGTCTGGCAAGGCGAACAGCAGCGCCGGGTGCCAGGCTCCACTGCCCTCGGCGCGCAGGCGGGTGGCGCCGCTGATGCCCAGCCGCGCGCCTGCCACGCCGTCCTGCCGGGCCAGCTCGGCGACCAGTTCGCGCGACCTGGCCGCGTCAAAGCCAGGCGACAGCAGCAGCTGCGCATGGGCGGGCGCGGTGGCCAGGTAGTTCTCGCGCATCGCCAGGCTCAGCCGCTCGCCCGCCTGGGCCAGGGCCACCACCGCCGCCACGCTCAGCGTCAAGGCGATCAACAAGGCTGACCAGCGCCCACGTGCTGCGCGCAACTCGCCCCATTGCCGACGGATCAGCAGCCTCACGCCAGCCGCCCGTCGCGCAGCGCGATGCTGCGCGCGAAGTGCGCGCGGTGGCGCGGGTCGTGCGTCACCATCACCACGGTCTTGCCGCGCCGGGCCACGGCGGCCAGCAATTGAAGCACCCGCTCGCCATTGGCGCTGTCTAGGTTGCCGGTGGGTTCGTCGGCCAGGACCAGCGGCGGGTCGTTGGCCAAGGCGCGGGCCAGGGCCACGCGCTGCTGCTCGCCGCCCGACATGTCGGCCGGCAGCTTGTCGCATTGCGCCTGCACCCCCAGCTCAGTGAGCAGGGCCATCGCGCGCGCCCGCTGCGCGGCACGCGGCCAGCGTGGCACCAGCTCCATCGGCAGCATGACGTTCTCCAGCGCCGTCAGGGCGGGCAGCAGCTCGAAGGCCTGGAACACCAGGCCCACGGTGAGCCCGCGCCAGCGGGTCAGCGCGGCTTCGTCCAGCCGGCCCAGATCAACGTCGCCGATGCGGATCTGGCCGCTGCTGGGCCGCTCGATGCCGCACAGCAGCCGCACCAGCGTGCTCTTGCCGCTGCCCGACGGGCCGAGCAAGGCGACGCTGTCGCCGGCGGCAATGTCGAGGTCGATGTCGCTGAGTGCAGCGGTGGCGGCGTGCTGCAGGCCGAAGCGCTTGCTGAGCTGGCGGAGTCGGATGGCGGGCATGGCTGGCGTTGGCGTGGAGAATGGCTGGCATGGTCGCCGCCTGCCGGCCCGGCGAGAAGCACAAACGGCCCCCGACTGTTCACCCGCCTGCCCGCCCGCCATGCGATCCAGCCCACCCGACGCCCGTCAGCGCATCCTCGACGCCTTTTCTGCCGCGCTGCTGGAGCAAGCCTACGACCGCCTGAGCATCTCGGCGCTGCTGCGCCGTGCCGGTGTCGGGCGCACCACCTTCTACGCCCAGTTTCGTGACAAGGAGGAACTGTTCGAGATCAGCGTGCGCGGCATGGGCGACCACATGGCCAGAGCCGCGCTCGCCGAAGCCGGGCCCTGGGGGTTTCTCCGACCCTTCCTGCGCCATGTCGACAGCCACCGCCGCATCTACAGCGGCTTTGTCGGCCGCCAGAGCGCGCCGCTGCTGGAGCGGCACCTGCAGCGCCTGTTTGCCCGCTGGCTTGCCGATGATCTTCTTCGGCGCGGCCGCCCGGTGCCCGATGCGCTGCGTGAGGCCGCGCTGGTGGGCGCGCTGTGGGCCATGCTGGTGGCCTGGATCGAGCGGCGCATCCAGTTCGGGCACGAGACGCTGGCGCTGCAGGCGGCCGGCATGCTGGAGGCACTGGCGTCAGGGTGATCCGGGTCTGAATGGCGACCCGATGGGCTGTGCGTGCGCCAGCGCGTTCAGTCCTGCAACTCGCCGAAAGCGGCCGAAAACGCCTCGATGAAGCGCGGCGAGCCGGCCAGCGTCAGGCTCACCGTGTGCCAGCGGTCGCCTTCCAGCTGCACCTGCAGGTCGTGGTCCCAGTCCAGGCCCTCGTCCACCGGGCCGTGGCTGTGCGGGAAGTGCTGCCAGGCCCAGTCCAGCACCCGCTGCGCCTCGGCCATCACCGCCGCATGTTGCGCGGCCGCGGTGGACGCCATCGCCTCCAGGGTGGTGACGCCGTCGGCGTCCTCGCTGCGGTCGAAGCTCAGGTAGTGCAGGGTGGGCACGCGTCAGGCGTTGGCGAACAGCGCACGGCGCGCGGCAATGTTCAAGCGGTGCCGGGTGCCGTGCCGCGCACCAGCCGGCCGGGCAGCGCGCCGGTGGGCTCGCCGTGGCGGTAGGTCACCGTGCCCGAGACGATGGTCGCCACGAAACCATCGGCCCGCTGGTGCATGCGCCGCCCGCCGGCCGGCAGGTCGTGCACCACGGTCGGCACCTGCACCTGCAGGCGCTCGAAGTCGATCAGGTTCAAGTCGGCCTTGCGGCCCACCGCCAGGCAGCCGCGGTCGGCCAGGCCGACCAGCGCGGCGGGCTCGCTGGTCAACGCTGCGATCGCCTGCGGCAGCGGGATGCGCTGGCCGGCGTCGGCGTCGCGGGCCCAGCGCGCGAGGTAATAGCTGGGGAAACTGGCGTCGCAGATCATGCCGTAGTGGGCGCCGCCGTCGGCCAGCCCCAGCACGGTCTGCGGATGGCCCAGCATCTCGCGCACCGCCGCCAGGTTGCCGTCGCGGTAGTTGGCGCCGGGCTGGTAGAACATCGCCTGGCCGTCGTGGGCCAGCAGCAGGTCGTAGGCGCAGGCCTCGATCGACTGGCCCGCCGCCAGGGCGCGCTGGTCGATGCGGTCGGCGAGTTGGGGCTCGTAGTCGGGCTGGGTGCCCCAGGCAAACGCGTACTGGAACGCCTTCACCGTCTTCAGGTTCACCGGGTTGCTGTCTTCGGCCTGCTCGGCCAGCAGGATGGCGCGCAGCGCCGGGTCGCGCAGGCGGGCCACCTTGTCGGCCAGCGGCAGGTGCTTGATCGGCTGGAAGCTGGGGTGGTAGGCAAACGGGTGGAAGCTGAGGTCGAGGCCGTAGAACATGCCAACCGGGCGCGGCGCCACCTGGGCCCGCATCGGCAGGCCGGCGGCGGCGGCGTCGCTGAGTGCGGCCAGCGACTGACGCCAGGCTTGCGGGTCGCCGGTCGGCATCTGGATCAGGGTGTACGACAGCGGCCGGCCGCTGCGCTCGGCCAGCCGGCGCATCAGCGCAAATTCGGTCAGCGCGTCGCCCATCGGCGCCGGGATGATCTGGAACACGCCGCGCCCGGCGTCCTTCAGGCCATCGGCCAGCGCGCCCAATTCGTCTTCATCGGAGAACAGGCTGGGCGCCAGCGCACCGGCCTTGGTGCGGTGCAGCAGGTTGCGCGAGCTGCTGACGCCCAGCGCGCCGGCGTGGATCGCTTGCGCAGTGAGTTGGCGCATCGCGGCAAGATCGCCGGCGGTGGGCGGCTGTGGCGAGGCCGCCCGCTCGCCCATCACGAAGACCCGCAGCGCCGAATGTGGCAACTGGGTGGCGATGTCGACGTCGAAGGCCCGCGCGTCCAGCGCGTCGAGGTACTCGGGGAAGGTTTCCCAGTTCCACGGCAGGCCTTCGGTCATCACCACCTCGGGCACGTCCTCGACGCCTTCCATCACCTGGATCAGCAAGTCGCGCTGCGCCGGCCGGCAGGGCGCAAAGCCGACGCCGCAGTTGCCCATCACCACCGAGGTGACGCCGTGGCCCGACGACGGCGCGAGCCGGTGTGACCAGGTGGCCTGGCCGTCGTAGTGGGTGTGCACGTCGACGAAGCCGGGGGTCACCAACAGGCCGCTGGCGTCGATGGTGTCGGTGGCCGTGCCGGTGACGGTGCCGATGGCGGCGATCAGGCCGTCCTTGACCGCCACGTCGGCGATGCGGGCATCGCTGCCGAGCCCGTCGTGCACCGTGCCGCCGCGGATGATCAGGTCGTAGTCGGTCATGGTCGGTCTCCTGGAGGGGCGACGCCAGCTTAACGTCCACCCTGGCCGCAGGTTTGGCGCCTGCGCGACGGCTGTGCCCTGAACCGCACCAAGCACATCGATCAGTGAATCGATGTTGACTTCAAGTTTGCGTCTAGTTTTGAACCATGAGTCATGCATGAATTCATGACGAGTCGGAAACCGGTATCATTTACGCCATGCGTACCAGCAATACTTTTCAAATCGCGGTCATCGGTGCGGGCATTGCTGGCGCCTCATGCGCTCGGGCGCTGACCTTGGCCGGGCATTCGGTGCACCTGTTCGACAAGTCCCGGGGTCCGGGGGGACGCCTGGCCACCCGGCGGTTTGAATGGGTCGATGGCCAGGGCGGGGTCTGCACGACGCCGCTCGACCACGGTTCGGTGGCCATCACGGCCCGCCCCGGCGCCTTCCAGCGCTTCGTCGACCAGGCCGTGCTGGCCGGTGGGTTGACCGAATGGTTGCCTGCCCTGTCGGCCGGCTCACTGCCGCTCGAAGCCGGCGAACGGCTCTACCTGCCCGTGCCCGACATGCCGGAGCTGTGCCGCGGCCTGCTCGGCGGCACCGGCACCACCTGGTCATTTGCGGTCGACGCGCTGCACAAAGGCCCGCTCGGCTGGCAGGTGCAGGCCGGCGACCAGCGCCACCCTTCGCGCTTCGACGCGGTGGTGCTGGCACTGCCGCCGGCGCAGGCGGTGCCGCTGCTCAGCCCGCACCGGCTCGACTGGGCGCGCCACGCTGCGGTCGTGCCGATGCAACCCTGCTGGACCTTGATGGGCATCGCCGCGGCGCCGTCGGCGGGGTCGAATTGCACTGACCTGGGCTGGGATGCGGCCCGCCCGCCGACCGGTCCGCTGGCCTGGGTGCTGCGCAACGACGCCCGGCCGGGCCGCGCGCAGGTGCCCGGTCAGGCGCACTGGGTGCTGCATGCCCGCACCGGCTGGAGCCGCCGCCACCTCGAACAACCGGCCGCGTGGGTCCAGCAGCAATTGCAGGACGCGCTGGCCGACTGCCTGGGCGCACCGGTCGACTGGCACCACAGCGCCGTGCACCGCTGGCGCTACGCGCTGCCGCCGGCGCAGCGGCTGGCGCCGGTCGAATCATGCTGGTGGGATGCTGCCCAGGGCCTGGGCGTCTGCGGCGATTTTCTCGGCGGCGCCGGCGCCGAGGGCGCCTGGCTGTCTGCGCAAGGCCTGGTCGCGGCATTGCTGCGGCCGGCGGCCGGCGCCAGTGATGCAAACGCAAGCCCGCCATCCTCCGCCACGCACCGCGCCCCAGCGGCAGCGACTTCGTTGGCCCAGCACGAGGCTTCAAGATGACCGCACGAACCACCGGCCACCGCGGCAACAAGGCCGCATTGCCCAGCAAGCCCTGCGTGGCCTGCGGGCTGGCGATGAGCTGGCGGCGCCATTGGGCCAAGAACTGGGCCGAGGTGAAGTTCTGCTCCGACGCCTGCCGACGCAAGGGAGCCGCCCGTGGCTGAGTTGCGCAGCTTGATCGTCGTGCTGGGTGACCAGCTGGACCTCGATGCGACGGCGTTCGACGGCTTCGATGCCCAGGTCGACGCGGTGTGGATGGCCGAGGTGGCCGAAGAGTCGACCCATGTCTGGTCAAGCAAGCCCCGCACGGTGATGTTTCTGGCGGCCATGCACCACTTCGCGCTGGCGCTGCAAGCCGCTGGCCGTCCGCTGCACCACACCCGGCTCGACGCGCCCTGCAACGGCGGCAGCTTGGCCGCCCAGTTGCAGGCCGACATCGAGCGCCTGCAGCCGACCCGCCTGGTGATGACCGCCCCCGGCGACTGGCGCGTGTTGCAGGCGATCCAGGCGGTGGCCGCGGCCAATGCGCTGCCGCTGGACATCCGCGAGGACCGCCACTTCTTCAGCAGCGTGCGCGATTTCGCAGCCCATGCCAAAGGCCGTAAATCGCTGCGCATGGAGTATTTCTACCGCGAGCAACGCAAGCGCCACCGCGTGTTGATGGGCCATGACGGGCAAGACAGCGAGCCGGTGGGTGGCCAGTGGAACTTCGACGCCGACAACCGCGAGGCCTTCGGCGCCGGCGGCCCGGGCGCCGTGCCGCCGCGCGCCGCCTTCGAACCCGACGCCGTGACGCGCGAGGTCATCGCCCTGGTCGAGCGCCGCTTCGCCCACCACCCGGGCCGGCTCGACAGCTTCGCCTGGCCGGTCACGCGGGCGCAGGCCTTGTTGTCCCTGCAGGGCTTCATCGAAGACCGGCTGCCGCTGTTCGGCCGCTACCAGGATGCGATGTGGCCGGGCGACCCCTGGCTGTACCACGCCCATTTGTCGGCCGCGCTCAACCTGAAGCTGCTGAACCCGCGCGAGGTGGTGGCGGCGGCCGAGGCCGCGTACCACGACGGCCGGGCGCCGCTGGCCAGCGTCGAAGGTTTCATCCGCCAGATCCTCGGCTGGCGCGAATACGTGCGCGGCATCTACTGGACCCAGATGCCGGCCTACCTGGAGCGCAATGCGCTGGATGCCCAGCAAGACCTGCCCGCCTGGTTCTGGACCGGCGCCACCGACATGGCCTGTCTGCGCGACGCGCTGGCGCAGACGCTGGCCCACGGCTACGCCAACCACATCCAGCGGCTGATGGTCACCGGCCTGTACGCGCTGATGCTGGGCGTGCAGCCGAAGCAGGTGCATGCCTGGTACCTGGCGGTCTATGTCGACGCGGTGGAGTGGGTCGAGCTGCCCAACGTGTTGGGCATGAGCCAGTACGCCGACGGCGGCGTGATGGGCAGCAAGCCCTACATCGCCACCGGCAAGTACATCCAGCGCATGAGCCCGCACTGCAAGGGCTGCCGCTACGACCCGGCGCAGCGCAGTGGCGACAGCGCCTGCCCGTTCACCACCTTGTATTGGGATTTTCTGATGCGCCATGAAACCGCACTGGCCAAGAACCCGCGCATGGCGCTGCAGGTGAAGAACGTGGCGCGCCTGACCGCCGAGCAGAAGCTGGCCGTTAATGAGCGCGCCGCGGCGATCCGCCGTGGCGAGGTGGGAGTCGCCCATGACTGATATTTTTGCGCCTACGCTGGCCGCGGCGCAGGCCCGCATCGCCGCGGTGCGGCCTGCCGCCTACGCCCGCACCCGCAACGCACTGGACGGGGCCGTCAGCGGCCTGTCGCCCTACATCACCCACGGCGTCGTCACGCTCACCGACGTGCTGGCGGGCGTGGCCGAGCGGCAGGCGCTGGAGGTGCAGCACAAGTTCGTCTACGAGCTGGGCTGGCGCGCCTATTTCCGCCATGTCTGGCAGCACCGCGGCGAGGCCATCCTGCGCTCGCTGCACGAGGGCCCGTTGCCCGACAGCGCTTACGCCCGCGTGCTGCCGGCCGACATCCGCCAGGCCTGCACCGGGCTGCCGGTGATCGACGAGGCGGTGCGCACGCTGTACGACACCGGCATGCTGCACAACCATGCGCGGATGTGGCTGGCCAGCTACGTGGTGCACCTGCGCAAGGTGCACTGGCGTGTCGCCGCCGATTGGCTGTACGGCCACCTGCTCGACGGCGACCTCGCCAGCAACCACCTCAGCTGGCAATGGGTGGCCGGCACTGGCAGCAACAAGCCCTACCTCTTCAACGCCGACAACGTGGCCCGCTACGCACCGGCGCCCTGGCACAGCCCGGGCAGCGTGATCGACACTTCCTACGAGGCGCTGGACCGCATCGCCCGCCAGCCGGGCATGCCGGGGCGCAGCGACCGCGGTGCGGCGAGCGCTTATGTACCGAACGGCAGTGCACCGACCGGCAGCGCAGCGCGGACCGAACCACCGCTGGGCGCAGCGCCACCCGACAAGCTGGGGCTGACGTGCCCCGACGCTGCCACCGTGGCGGGCCGCGACGTCTGGCTGGTGCACCCCTGGAGCCTGGGCGCGCTGCCGGCCGGGCTGCCGGCCGACACGCTGGTCATCGGCCTCTGCGTGGCTGATTTCCACCGCGCCTTTGCGTGGAACGAGCGGCGCTGGCAGTTCGTCGGCAGCCGCATGGCTGAACTCGCCACCCACCGCTGGTACGGTGATGCCGCCGCCATCGGCGCGGCCTTGCAAGACGCCCGCCGGGTGCGCAGCATCGATGAGCCCCACCTCACGCCGTGGTTGGCGGGCTGGGCCGATTGTGCTGCCGCGCCGGCGCTGTTTGCGCCAATCGATCGCCGCTGCGACTCGTTCACCGGCTGGTGGAACCGCGCGTCGCGCGGCCTGGATTCGGCTGCCGACCTGCTGGCGGCCAACGAGGTGCCGGCATGGTGACCGGGCCTGTGGCTGCGCCCGCTGTCGTGCCTGCGGCCTTGCCTGCGGCTGCGCAAGCTGTCGTGCCTGCGGCCGACCCTGCGGCCGACCCCGCGACCGGGCTGGCAGCGCCACCGCCCGAGCCGCAGCCGACGCTGACCGTGCTGTACGACGGCGCCTGCCCGCTGTGCCGGCGCGAAGTGGGCGTCTACCGCGGCCTGCAGCCGCTGCGCCCGGACGCGCCGCTGTGTTTTGTCGACGTCAACGACGCTGCCCTGGCGCTGCCAGCCGGCACCACACGCGCGCAGTTGCTGGCGCGTTTTCACGTGCGTGGCCGCGACGGCAACCTGCTCAGCGGCGCGCAGGCCTTCCTGGCGCTGTGGGCGGCATTGCCCGGCTGGCGCTGGCTGGCCCTGGCCGGCCGGCTGCCGGGCGCGGCCTGGCTGATGGAGCGCAGCTACCTGTTTTTCCTGCGCTGGCGGCCGCTGCTGCAGCGCTGGGCTGCCCGGCTGGACGACGCTGACCACAGGCCCCGACCGGCACCGCCCGCTGCGCCACGGGACAGGCCTTGACGCACCGCCCGACGCGATGACGGCGCCGGCGGCACTGGTCTGGTTCAAGCGCGACCTGCGCGTGCGCGACCACGCCGCCCTGGCCGGCGCGGTGCACTTCGAGCACGCCGCTGGCCTGGTGGTGATCGAACCGGCATGGCTGGACAGTGCCGAGTGCGACCCCCGCCACGTCGGCTTCCTGCTGGACTGCGTGGCCGGGCTGCAGCGCGACTTGGCGGCGCTCGGCCTGCCGCTGCTGGTGCGCATCGGTGCCATGCCGCAGGTGCTGCAATCGCTGCGGCAGGAGTTTCCCTTCAGCCACCTGTTCAGCCACGAAGAAACCGGCCCGGGCTGGACTTACGCCCGCGACCTGGTCGTGGCCGACTGGTGCCGCCACCAGGGTGTGCACTGGACCGAGTTGGCGCAGACCGGGGTGGTGCGGCGCCTGCGCTCGCGCACCGGCTGGGCCGGCCGCTGGGCACAGCGCATGAATGCCGCCGAGGCGCCGGTGGCGGGCGGTTTCAGGGCACCGGCCGGGCTGGCGCCCTCGGCGCTGCCTGCGCTGCCCACGCTGCGCGAGCTGGGGCGGGGCGCGATGAACGCCACCAGCGCCACCAGCGCCACCAGCGCCATGAGCGCCACCAGCGCCATGAGCATCACCAGCGCTCGGTGGCCCGCGGGCGGCGAGCGCGCCGCCTGGGCCACGCTGGACAGTTTTCTCGATGGCCGTGGCCGCGACTACCGCAGCGCGATGTCCAGCCCGCTCAGCGCTGCCGAGGGCTGCAGCCGGCTGAGCGCGCACCTGGCCTTCGGCACGATCTCGATGCGCTGCGTGCACCAGGCCACCGAGGCGCGCATCGCCAGCACCGCCGACCGCCCGCTGGCCTACGCCCTGCGCGGTTTTGCCAGCCGGTTGCGCTGGCACTGCCACTTCATGCAGAAGCTCGAGGACGAGCCGGCGATCGAATGGCGCAACTTCGCGCGCACCGTCGGCGGCCTGCGGCCGGGCGACGGCGTGCACGACAGCCCGCTCGATGCCGAACGGCTGCAGGCCTGGTGCGAAGGCCGCACCGGCTATCCGATGGTCGACGCCTGCATGCGCCAGTTGCGCGCCACCGGTTGGCTGAACTTTCGCATGCGGGCGATGCTGGTCAGCTTCGCGGCCTACCACCTGTGGCTGCACTGGCGCGAGCCCGGGCTGTTCCTGGCGCGCCAGTTCCTCGACTTCGAGCCCGGCATCCACTGGAGCCAGATGCAGATGCAGTCGGGCACCACCGGCATCAACACGCTGCGCATCTACTCGCCGGCCAAGCAGGCGCGCGACCACGACCCGCAGGGCCTGTACATCCGGCAGTGGGTGCCCGAGATCGGCACGGCGGCCTACCCGAGCCCGATCGTCGACGAGCGCGCCGCCGTGGCCGCGGCGAAGGAGGCGCTCTACGGCCTGCGCAAGACCGGCGCCGCCCACACCGAGGCCGACGCCATCCAGCACCAACACGGCTCGCGCAAGAGCGGCTTGCCTTCGACGGCGGCCACCAGGCGCCGCGCTGCTGCAGCGCCCGACGGCCAGGGCCAACTGTTTTAGAGGCGCTGGCGTCAGAACACCTCGAACAGCCCCGCGCCGCCCATGCCGCCGCCGATGCACATCGACACCACCACATGCTTGGCACCGCGGCGCCGGCCTTCCAGCAGCACGTGGCCGGCCAGGCGGGCGCCGGTCATGCCGAAGGGGTGGCCGATGGCGATAGAGCCGCCGTTGACGTTGTAGATCGCGGGGTCGATGCCCAGTTTGTCGCGGCTGTACAGGCACTGGCTGGCGAAGGCCTCGTTCAATTCCCACAGGTCGATGTCGGACACCTTCAGACCATGGCGCTCGAGCAGTCTTGGAACAGCGAACACCGGGCCGATGCCCATCTCGTCGGGCTGGCAACCGGCCACCGCCCAGCCCTTGAAGGCGCCCAGCGGCTGCAGGCCTCGCCGTTCCGCCTCTTTGGCCTCCATCAGCACCACGGCGGCCGCGCCGTCGGACAGCTGGCTGGCGTTGCCGGCGGTGATGAACTTGTCGGGCCCGTTGATCGGCGCCAGTTTGGCCAGGCCGGCCAGCGTGGTGTCGGGCCGGTTGCATTCGTCGCGGTCGACCACCGCGTCGACGAAGGTTTCTTCCTTGGTCACTTTGTCGACCACTTTCATCTGGGTCTTCACCGAGATGATTTCGTCCTTGAACTTGCCGGCCTCTTGCGCGGCGGCCATGCGGCGCTGCGATTCGAGCGAGTACTCGTCCTGGTACTCGCGGCTCAGGCCGTAGCGCTGGGCGACGATGTCGGCGGTCTCGATCATCGGCATCCAGAAGGCCGGCAGCAGGTCGGTCAGGCGCGGGTCGCGGCCCCCGCCGCCACCGCCCTGGAAGCTGATCGAGTCGACGCCGCAGCCGACCATGATGCTGGCGCCTTCCTCGACGATGTGGTGCGCCGCCGCGGCAATGGCGTTCAACCCCGACGAGCAGGCGCGGTTCAGCGTCATGCCCGAGGTGGTGACCGGCAGCCCGGCCAGCATGGCCGCCGCCCGCGCCACGTTGCCCGACGCGGCCACGCAACCGGCGATCACGTCCTCGACCTCGGCCGGGTCCACGCCCGAGCGCTGCACCGCATGCTCGATGGCATGGCCCAGGATGGTCATGTTCGAGGTGTTGTTGAAGCCACCGCGGCCGGCCTTGGCCAGGCCGGTGCGGGCATAGGAAACGATGACGGCTTGGCGCATGGCGAGGGCCTTTCGGGGGCGGAACGTCGGCCCGGTCAGCGGGCGGGAGGAGGGCGGTGGTCCGGTGGACCCCGATCAGTTTTTCACAGCGCCGTGCCCGCCGGCGTCACCCGCGGTACACCTGGCGTCAAGACCTTGCGACCCGCCAGCTACAAGGCCTTGGCTCGCCAACGCCCGCCACGGCCCGGTCCCGCACGCACCGGCTCAAGCCAGGCGGCGCACCAACACCAGTCCGGCCAGCCCGAGGGCAAACAGCCAGCCGGCCCCGGGCTCGGGCACCGGCGGGTTGGCGACCGCCACCGTCAGCCAGAGGTCGGTGGCGCTGTAGTCGACTTGCCAGGCCAGGCCGTCGGCCAGCGGCCCGAGGTGCACCGTGTCGAAGCTGCCTGTGATGCCGCCATCGGCGTGCAGGATGCCGAAGCGATCGCCCACAACAGGGCTGAACCACAGGGCCGTGTAGAGCGTGCCGGCCAGGGTCGCGCTGCCGGTGACGCTGAGGGTGCCGTACTCGACACCCGGCTGCCGCCCGGTCAGAAAGGTGCCGAGCATGCCCCTGCCGGTCTGCTCGAAGCTGCCGGCAATCGTCAGCGCGCTGGTGAGGTTCTCACCCAGGATCAACTGGCCGCCGTTGACGAAGCGGTCCACCTGCACCGTGCCGGCGGCGTAGAACAGGCTGGCATTGCTCAGGCCGGCGGTGCTCAGGCTGCCGGCGCGCTGGACGAAGGTGCCGCCGGGGATGTCCATGCTGGCCTGGGCCCAGGTGCCGGTATTCACGGTGTTGCCCGCGGTCTGCACGAATTCGCCGCTGCCGCTGCCGCTGAGGCTGCCCTGGTTGTCGATCTTGCCGGCGTTGCTCAACGTGCGCCCGCCGCTGTTGACGATCGCGCCGTCGTTCGTCAGCGTGCCGGCGTTGCTGGTGCTGCCGGGCCACCAGTCGGAATGCCAGTGGTTCATCGTGCCGTGGTTCACCAGCGTGGCCCCGGCGGCGTTGCTCACCTCGTAGAGGCTGCTCAGGCTGGCGCCCGCTGCGTTGGTGAACTGGCCGCGGTTGATCAGCACGCCTTCTGCTTGCGTGGCGCCCGCGCCGTGGCTGAACACGCCCGCGTTGTCGACACTCTGCACGCTGCCCTGGTTGTCCACGGTGCCGCTGTTGTACAGGTGGCCCTTGATGGCCGCGCCGGCAGCACTGGTCAGCGTGGCGCCGGCCAGGTTGTTGAGCTGGTAGCTGGCCGTCAGCGTGCCGGTGTTGGTGATCGTGCCGGCGTTGTCCAGCACGTGGTTGGTGCTGAAGTTGCCGTGGTTGACCAGCGTGGCGCCGGCGTAGTTGGTGAACCGGCCCCATTCACCGATGTAGTTGCTGCTGGTGTTGGTGAACGTGCCCTCGTTGACCACGCTGCCGCGGTTGCGGATCGTGCCGTTGGCGCTGGCCACCGTGCCGGTGTTGTTCAGGCTGCCGGTGTTGGTGAGGATGGACTGGGCCGACATGTCTGGGGTCGGTGTGCCGTTGACCTTGAGCGTGCCCGCGTTGTCCCAGGTGCCACTGTTGTTCAGCGCGGTGGTGGTGCTGGTGACGGTGCCGCTGTTGCTGAACAGCCCGCTGTTGGCCAGCGTGGTCTTGGCGGCGATGTTCATGGCCCCCGTGTTGACCAGCGTGCCACTGTTGCTGAGCTGCCGGTACCGCGTGCCGCCCGTGACGTTGATCCAGCTCTGTTCGTACAGCCCGGCGTTGGTGAAGCTGCCGGCGTTGGACCAGTCACCGAAGTTGCGGGTGGTGGCGCCGGCCTGGCTGCTCATCGTGGCGCCTGCGTAGTTGTACAGGTAGGCGTAGTTCTCCAGCAGGCCGCCGGAAAACGTGTCGATCGTGCCCGCGTTGTAGAGCAGCTGCACGCCGACCCAGGACACCGCGTTCATCAGCTTGGTCCGGTTGCGGATCAGCCCGCCGGCGCGGTTGTCCAGCGTGCCGACGTTCATCACCTGGCTGCTGTCGAGCAAGGCGCCCGACAGGTTGATGAACTTGCCGGTGGACTCGATGTACAGGCTGTCGTTCCAGGTGCCGCTGTTGTAGTAGGTGCCGGTGATCGTGTACGCCTGGGCCGCCGGCCCGATCAGCGTCCATGCTGCGGCCGCAAGCGCCACCCGCCAGACCCCGCTCCGCCGTTGGCGTCGCAGGCCTCGATGGGCGCCCATTTGCAAGGTTCTGGCCTTCACCATCGCAAGATCCTGTCCAATTGTTGGAGACGCTCCCGGCGGCCGCCCACCATCGTCCGCGGTGACTGCCGCCGCCCAGGAAATTCGTCATTGGACCGGGTCTGCGCACGGGATGCCTTGAGCCGGCGCAGGGTCGAATCACGTCAACGCCACGCCAGCGGGTGCCTGCCGTCCGCTGCATCCGCGCCGGGCGTGCGTCCCCTGTCGTCAACACTTGCCGAGCCCGAGGCGAGAGAACAAACACCGGAGGCGGCCCGGCGTTTGTGTCTGATGCGTGGAGACGAACGAGCCAGCGGCTCAAGGCGGACGGTCGGGTGCCGCTGCTGCTGGTCGGCCCGTTCAGCGGGTGTCCTCTTGCTGACCCAGCCGCCGAAGCAGCAGGGCGTGGGCCCAGTCCATGAAGGCCAGCACCCGCGCGGCGCGCTTGCGGGTGGTGGGCGTTACCAGGCACAGCGGCAGTGATGGGCATTGCCAGGCGGGCAGGACACGCACCAGGGCGCCGCTGGCCAAGTAGGGGCTGGCCACGAACGCCGCCAGCACGATGATGCCCAGCCCGTCCAGGCCCGCACTCAAGGCGGCCGCGCTGTCGGTGGTGACGAAGCGCGCCGGCACGTCGAACTCCAGGGTGCGTCCCTCGCGCATCAAAGTCACGGGCCGCACCTTGCCGGTGGACGCGAGCACGAAGCCGATCTGGTGGTGACGGGCCACGTCCTCGGCCGTTTCGGGCATTCCATGCCGACCGATGTAATCTGGCGCGGCACACAGCACGAAGCGCAGGTCGCCGACGCGACGGGCTGACAGCCGCGAGTCCGGCAACGGCCCGCCGCGCAGCGCGCAGTCCACCCCTTCCTTCACCAGGTCGACGGCGCGGTCGGTGCAACCCAGCTCGATCGTGATCTTCGGGTAGCGCTCGAGAAAGCCGCGGATCTCGGGCGCAAAAACCAGGCGGCCCATGGCCACCGGCACGTCAACGCGCAAATGCCCCGCGGCCGCACTCGTGCCCTTGCGCAACTGGGTCTCCACCTCGTCCACCTGCTGCAGGATGGCGCCAACTGGATGAAACAGCAGCCGGGTTTCCTGTCCACGCAGCTGCACCGCGCCATTGGCGGCAGCCACCTGTTCATGAACTACGCTCTGTGGGAGTCGGTAGAGCAATTCCGCGCCGCGTTCGTCCACCCGGACTTTGTGGGTGCCCTGGCCGCCTATCCCGCAAGCGCAGTCGCGCAGCCGCACCTGTTCGCCAAGGTCGCCGTGCCCAACCTCTGCGCGGCCTGAGCCCAGCGCATCCCGGGAGCACCGTCATGCCCAAACGTGTCCATCTCATCGCGGGAATCCTTGCCATGCTGTGCATCGCGACCTTCTTCCTGTCCACCATCCTCACCGAATGGTTCGGATCACTCGCCGCGGTGGCGCAGCTGAAGTCCCTCATCGTCACGCCGGGCCTGTGGATCATGGTTCCGCTGATGGCAGCCGCCGGCGGCAGCGGCATGTTCGTCGCCAAGTCGCGCAAGGGTCGGCTGGTCGACGCCAAGAAGAAGCGCATGCAAGTCATCGCTGCGAACGGCCTGCTGGTGCTGGTGCCCTGCGCCATCGTGCTCAACCGCTGGGCTGCGGCCGGCTCGTTCGACACCACCTTCTACCTGGTGCAGGCCCTCGAGCTGATCGCTGGTGCGACCAACCTGACGTTGATGGGGCTCAATGCGCGCGACGGCCTGCGCATGGCCGGGCGGCTGCGCAACCGCCCGCCAGCGGCCGTGAAGGCTCAATGAGTGGCGTTCAGCGCCTCGTTCCACCAGAACACCGGCGTCTGCGCTGGGAACCTGTCCATGTCGGCAGAAGGTCGAGGGCGGGGGCACCCGCTTCAACGGTGGCCGGATGCCGTCCGCCGGCCCGTCGGGGTCGATTGTCTTGACCATCGCACTTAGCCAGACTAGACTAAGCTGCGTTTCAAAGGATAGTCGATGGAATCAGTGAACATGCTAGAAGCGAAATCGACGCTGTCGCGTCTGGTGGAGGCGATCGAGGCGGGGCGGGAAAGCGAGATCATCATTGCGCGCAATGGCCGTCCGGCAGCCCGGCTGGTGCCCATCGACCCCACGCGGGCAGGGCACCGACTGGGCGTGGCGAAGGGTCTGTTCGAAGTACCGGACGACATCGACGCGCACAACGACGAGGTTGCGCGGTTGCTGCTGGGCCGTGGCGGGCCGTCTTGAACCTGCTGCTCGACACCCACGTCGCCCTGTGGGCCATCACCGACAGCCCGAGGCTCCCGTCGTCAGCGCGTGCGCTGATTGCATCGCCCAGAACCACCGTCTGGGTCAGCGCTGCCGCCGTGTGGGAAATCGCCATCAAGCATTCACTGGGGCGGGGCGACATGCCGGTGTCAGGGACCGACGCCTTGGGTTACTTTCAGGCTGCGGGTTATCGCATCCTGGCCGTCGAGGCCGAGCATGCGGTCGCGGTGGAAGGGCTGGCAGCGCATCACCACGACCCGTTCGACCGGCTGATGATCGCCCAGGCACTGGTCGAACCGATGCGCTTGATGAGCCACGATGGGGTGGTGGCCCGGTACAGCGACACGGTCATCAAGATTTGAAGGAATCGAGGCGCCGCTTCAGAGCCGGCCCTTGCCCAGGTCGAGGTGGCCACGCGCCAGGTTGACCCGCAGCGTGTCGCTCTCCCCCTCGGCCAGGCGCAGCGAGCGCAGGCGGCGCAGCGTGTGCTCCAGCGGGTGGCCCACCACGAGTGCCTCGCCGCCGACCAGTTGCACCGCCATGTCGATCAGCTGGTTGGCTGCTTCGGTGGCGAAGACTTTGGCGGCGATGCTCTCGTTGACCACGTCCTGCCCGGCGGCGGGGGTGGCGGCGTGTGTGGCGGGGTATGCGGCGGGGTGTGTGGCGGGGTGTGCGGCATCCGCCAGGCGGGCCGTTCGGTAGACCACGGCCCGTGCCGCATAGGCCTGGATGCGCATCTCGCCATAGCGCAGGCGCACGCGTTCGCTGGCCGCGCGGGCGCCGCCGCGGCGCTCACGCTGCAGGGCGGCGGCCACCCAATCGATGATCCAGGCCATCGTGCCCACCGCGTTGGCGGCGATCGCCCGCCGCACCGCGCTGATCTTGGCCAGCGCCCGGCTGCGGCCGTCGCCCGGCGCGCCGATGGCGTGGTGGCGCGGCACCCGCACCCGGTCGAAGCGGAAGGCCGCGTGGTGGCTGCCGTCCAGCGAGGTGAAGCGCCGCTCCAGGGTGACGCCGGGCAGGTCGGTGTCGACCACCACCATCGCCGGCCCCTGACCCGCGATGTCGACCAGCACGGTGAGGAAGTCGGCCTCGGCGCCACCGGTGACATAGGACTTGGCACCGCTGATGACCAGGTGCTCGCCGTCGACCTCGGCAGCGGTGGGGTGCGGCGCGTCGGCCGGCTCGGTGAAGGCGAAGCCGCTGCATTTGTCTCCTGCCAGCAACGGCAGCAGGTGGCTGCTGCGCAGCGGCTCGGGCACGCCGGCCAGCAGCCCTGCATCGGGGCCGAACAGGCCGCTGAGGTGGCCCACGCCGTGCTGGGCCAGGGTCTCGCGGGCGACCAGCAAGGTCAGCGCCCGGGTGTCGGCGGCCTGGGTCAGGTTGAACAGGCCGGCCGCCTTGCACAGCGCGCGCACCTGCGCGGCGCGGGTGTCGGGCGCCAGCTGCAGGTCGTCGCGCAGCGGCACCAGCGCGTGGCGGGCCAGATCGGCGACGCTGTCGCGCAGCGCGACCAGAGCAGGGGGCAGGCCATCGGGCATGGTCGAAGGGCAGGTGGCGTGGGCGGGGTGCCGATGGTGCCTCGATCGGCCGGCGAGGGCGTGTCGGGTCGGTGACGCGGTCGCGGTCGCGCGCGTCGGCCCGACCAGCGACAATCCACCGCCAGCCCGCACTTTCATCTGTATGCCGTGCGGTCCATCCCTCAGCGAAAGCCCCACCTTGTCCAATTCCATCGCAGCCCACAAGCACCGCACCCAGCTCCACATCTTGCGCGACCGTGTCAAGCGCGCCCTGCGCGACGAAAAGCACGGCGTGGCCGGCGCCGCCGAACGGCTGGCCGCCCACCGCGCCAAGCGCGCCGCCTACCGCGCCGCGCACCCGTAACACCCCTCGCCCGGGCCACCGGCCCGAGCCGGCCAGGCGCTGTGGCGCCGGGTCACCGCCGGTGCCGCGCCGGTGTTGTGCCGGTGCCGCAGGGGTGCCCCGCGGTGCCGCATGGGCCCGCATGGGTGCCGCGCTGGCGGCCCGCTGCTTCACCGCGATCGCGCTGCCTGCAGTCCGCCAGAGGCACCGCCGTGTCGTCCCGCCAATGGCCTCCACGCCCAGCGCCCAGCCCGATGCCGACGACCTGCCAACGCCCGCGCCGGCGTTGGCCGCCGTGGTCGATCCGGCGCAGGCGCAGGCCCAGGCCCAGGCCCAGGCCCAGGCGCAGTCGCTGGCAACTGGTTCGCGGGTCGACCTGACGCCGACCGATCCGGCAGCGCCCGGCTGGGCCTACACCGTGTCGGTGCGCGCGCTGTGCGAGTTCACCGCCAAGCAGGGCGACCTCGACCGGCGCTTCACGCCCTCGGCCACTGCGCTGGAGGGCATCAAGGGCCAGGGCACCGTGGCCCAGCGCCGCGGCGCCGACTACGAGACCGAGCTGGCGCTGGAAGGCCGCCACGGCCCGCTGCGGGTGCGCGGCCGGGCCGACGGCTACGACCCGCGGCGCCGCTGCCTGGAAGAGATCAAGAGCCACCGCGGCCACCCCGACGACATCCCCGCCAACCGGCGCCAGCTGCACTGGGCGCAGCTGCAGACCTATGGCGCGCTGTTCTGCCGTGCCCGCGGGCTGGCCGAACTGGCGCTGGCGCTGGTGTACTTCGATGTCGACAGCCAGTCCGAGGTGGTGCTGCGCCAGGTGTTCGGCGCGGCCGAGCTGGAGCAGGCCTTCGCGCAGCGCTGTGCCCAATTCCTGGACTGGGCCCGCCAGGAGGCGCTGCACCGCGCGGCACGCGATGCGGCGCTGACGCGGCTGGCGTTCCCGCCGGGGGTGTTCCGCGCCGGGCAGCGCGGCCTGGCCGAGGCGGTGTACCGCACGGCGGTGGGCCGCCGCTGCCTGCTGGCACAGGCGCCCACCGGCATCGGCAAGACCATCGGCACCCTGTTCCCGCTGTTGCGGGCGATGCCGGGGCAGGGCATCGACAAGATCGCCTTCCTCACCTGCAAGGGCACTGGGCGGCTGACGGCGATGGAGGCCCTGGCCCGCCTGCGGGCGGGCACGGCGGGCGGGCACGGCCAGAACGACCAGCCCGGCCCGGCCCTGCGCGTGCTGGCGATGGTGGCCAAGGACGCTGCCTGCGAACACCCCGGCAAGGCCTGCCATGGCGATGCCTGCCCGCTGGCCCGCGGCTTCTACGACCGCTTGCCGGCCGCGCGCGCCGAGGCGGTGGCCGCGGGCTGGCTGGATGGTCCGGCGCAGCGCCGCATCGCGCTGCGCCATGGTGTCTGCCCCTACTACCTGGGGCAAGAGCTGGTGCGCTGGGCCGACGTGCTGGTGGGCGACGTGCACCACCTGTTCGATGCCAACGGATCGCTGTGGGGGCTGCTGCAGGCGCTGGACTGGCAGCTGGCGGTGCTGGTCGACGAGGCCCACAACCTGATCGAGCGCAGCCGGCAGATGTACAGCGCCGAGCTGCGGCTGAGCCAGGTGGGCCGGGCCGCGGCCAGCGCACCGGCCGCGCTGCGGGCCCCGCTGGACGCGTTGCGCCAGGCCGGCGCGGACTTGGTCGGCGACACCCTGACGTGCCAGACCCCGGTGGCCGACCCGCTGCCGGGCCAAGCGGTGGTCGGCCCGCTGCCGGGCCAAGCGGTGGTCGGCCCGGGGCCCGCGCGCAAACGGCCGGCGCACGCCCCGCCGCTGCAGTATGCGGTGTTGAAGGCGGTGCCCGACCCATTCACCCAGGCGCTGCAGACGGCGGCGGCGGCGCTGTCCGAGCATTTCCATCGGCAGCCGCTGGCAGTGGGCGCGCTGCTGGACTTCCATTTCGAGCTGCAACGCTTCCTGCGTCTGGTCGAGGCCTTGAGTGAGCACTCGTTGTTCGACATTCAGACCACCGCCACTGCCACTGCCACAGTGATCGCGGCCACCGATGCTGACGCCGCCGACGCGGTGTTCGGCGTGCGCAACGTGGCGCCGGCCTGCTTCCTGCGGCAGCGCTTCAAGGCCCTGCACAGCATCAGCCTGTTCTCCGCCACGCTGGCGCCGCCCGACCACGCCATCCGCTTGCTGGGCCTGCCGGAGAACACCGGCTGGGTCGAGGTGCCGCCGGCCTTTGCGGCCGAGCACCTCACGGTGCGCGTGGCCGCTGGCCTGTCCACCCGTTACGCCGACCGGCCGCGGTCGCTGCGCCCGCTGGTCGGCGTCATCGCCCGCCAGTTCGATGCCCACCCTGGCAACTACCTCGCGTTCTTCAGCAGCTTCGATTACCTGGACCAGGCCGCTGACCTGCTGGCCTGCCAGCGGCCCGACGTGGCCCAGTGGCGCCAGGGCCGCGGCATGGGCGTGGCGGCCCGGCAGGCCTTCCTGGCACGGTTCACCGCGCAAGGGCAGGGCATCGGCTTCGCGGTGCTGGGCGGCGTGTTTGCCGAAGGGGTCGACCTGCCCGGGCCGCTGCTGATCGGCGCCTTCATCGCCACGCTGGGCCTGCCGCCGGTGTCGGCCCTGCAGGACCAGGTGCAGGCGCGACTGGAGCAGCTCTTCGGCACCGGCCACGGTGACGCCGACCTGGTGCCGGCGATGCAGAAGGTGGTGCAGGCGGCGGGTCGCGTGCTGCGCAGCCCCGACGACCGCGGCTGGCTCTGGCTGCTCGACGAGCGCTACAGCCGCGAAGAGGTGGTGCGCCTGTTGCCCGCTTGGTGGGGCCTCGGCGGTGCGCCGGCTGTCAAGGCTGGCGCGGCACTCACCGCCGCTTGCCGGCACACCGACTCGGCTGCTGACCGGGCCGCTGACCGGGCCGTTGACAGCCCGACGCAGCGGCCGCCCACGCGCCTGGGGAGCCGTGCCGTCCAAGATTCGCAAGGCACCGGGCATGCAGATTGCCGTGTGGTTGAACCTCAACCCCACCGGAGTTTTCCATGCAAATTCACTTGAAGCACATCGTCGTCATGACCGCCACCGCCTTGGCTGGGGTCGCCATGGCACAGCCCGCCAGCACCAGTGTGGGCCGTGCGGCCAGCGCGGCCGTGACCCCCGGCGACCAGAACATGGGCCGCAACCCGGACAACCGCAGCGGTGGCCTGATGGGCAGCGACCGGAACGCCACGGGCGCTGCTGGCACCAGCGCAGGCCGCGCGGCCAACGCTGCGGTGACCCCTGGCGACCAGAACATGGGCCGCGACCCGGACAACCGCAGCGGCGGCCTGATGGGCAACGACCGCACGGGGACGGGTTCTGCCAACACCGGCAATTCCCGCCCCGCCCGCGCCGACCGCGGCTGACGAGCGCGGTTGACGGACGGCGCTGACGGACGGCGCTGATGGACGGCGCTGACCGGCGGCGCTGACGTGCGCCTTTGACGGGCGAGGTGCAGCGCCTGCGCCTCGCGCTTTCGGCTGTCCGCTGTCCGCTGTCCGCTGCCTGCTGTCCGCTGCCGGCTGCCCGTTGTCCGTTGCTGCACCCCTCGGATGTCGAGGCCTGAGGGCTGCCCGGCAGCCCTGCGGGCGCTGCCGCCGAGCCGGCGATGGTTGCTTTTTGCAAGGTGGGCCGGCACTCCATTCGGCAAGAAGTACCGACTGTGAAAGCCGCTGCGCCAGCGCGGACCCTTCTGCCGCCGACCGCCGGCCTTCGCTGTTGACCGGCTGGACGGCCGCGCGCGCTGCGCGATGGCCGCCTGGCCGTTGTTGGCGTCGCCGGCCGTGTCGAACGTGCCGCGCGTGCCGCCACTAGCGCCGGCTGCCTGCCGCGCGTGCCGCGACCAGCGCCGGCTGCCTGCCGCGCTGTGCCCGAGCGCCCCACCCGTCTGGTCCTCTGCGTGGTCCCGAGGGCGCCTGCGACGAGGCTTTGCTTGTGCGGGGCTCACTGTCGGGCGACCGGTCCAGACTGGCGCGGTGTCACAAAGCAGTCGCGCAAGCGACATCGATGGCGGGTGCTGCGGGCCAGCATCGGTCGGCCCGTGAAGGGGCAGGCCATCGCAGTGAACCGCCGTAACCCGCCTCAACCATCGACCGATCAAGCGACCATGAGCGACTTCGAAACGCTGTTGTATGAGCAGCCAGCGCCCGGCGTGGCCCGCATCGTGATGAACCGCCCCGAGGCCCGCAACGCGCAGAACCTGGCCATGGGCTACGAGCTGAATGCCGCCTTCGACCGTGCGGTGCTGGACGACGGCATCAAGGTCATCGTGCTGGCTGCCGCCGATCCGCATTTCTCGTCCGGCCACGATTTGCGCGGCGACGGCGGCGTCGTGCTGGGCGAACAGCCCATCGTTTCCAGCTGGGGCGGCTTTTTGCAGCCCGGCGCCCATGGCCGCTTCGCCCGCGAGCAGGAAATCTACCTGCAGAACACCAGGCGCTGGCGCAACCTGGCCAAGC
This sequence comes from Burkholderiales bacterium, assembly GCA_038211805.1. Classification (GTDB taxonomy): domain Bacteria; phylum Pseudomonadota; class Gammaproteobacteria; order Burkholderiales; family Burkholderiaceae_C; genus Pseudaquabacterium. The sequence goes on from JBBQVF010000024.1 coordinate 35,166, forward strand.
CGACCATCGCCGCGGTGCAAGGCCGCTGCATCGCCGGCGGCCTGATGCTGGCCTGGGCGTGCGACCTGATCGTCGCCAGCGACGACGCGCTGTTTTGCGACCCGGTGGTGACCATGGGGGTGTGCGGCGTCGAATGGTTCGTGCACCCGTGGGAACTGGGCGCGCGCAAGGCCAAGGAGTTTCTCTTCACGGCGGACAACTGGAGCGCACAGGAGGCGCACCGCCTGGGCATGGTCAACCAGGTGGTGCCGCGCGCGCAGCTGCAGGCCGAGGTGCTGAAGCTGGCCACACGCATCGCCGACAAGCCGGCGTTCGCGCTGCAGATGGCCAAGAAGGCAGTCAACCAGACTCTGGACATCATGGGTCAGCAGAGCGCGGTCGACCAGGCGTTCGCGTTGCACCACCTGTGCCACGCCCACAACATGCAGCAGTTCGGCACGGTGATCGACCCGGCCGGTTTGCCGGCGGCGGTCAAACGTTAGCGCGGGCGCATCACCCGCGACCAATGCTGCCGCCCACGCTGCCAGGTCTTCGGCGCTGGGTCGCCGATCGAGTTGGAGTCGTGCTGGCCGCTCGAAAGCGGTCGTCGTCAAACTGTTTACATAAGATACATCGTCGCGGCAAGACACTGAAGTGACGCGCCTGGCCGGCTGCGCGCCTGCCTCGTTCGCCAAGCCGTCCGGGAACTGCACCCGGGCAGCGTTATTCGTTTTTCAACTTAGCTTGCGCTGAATCCGTCGTTGGGTGGCGATCGCCACCCCACCACAATCCGCCGCTTCGTCTCTGGCTGCCCGCATCTCCGATGACCTCTGCCCGCCTGCCTCGCCGCACCTTGTTGGTCGCCGCCCTGGCGCTGCCCCTGCTGGCCGCCCCACCGGCCCAGGCCCAGCCGAAGACCACGCTGCTGAACGTCAGCTACGACGTCAGCCGCGAGTTCTACAAGGACTACAACGCGGTCTTCGCCGCGCACTGGAAGAAGACCACCGGCGAAGACCTGGTGCTCAACCAGAGCCACGGCGGCAGCAGCCGGCAAGCCCGCAGCGTGGTCGAAGGGCTGGAGGCCGACGTCATCACGATGAACCAGGCCAACGACATCGACATCCTGTCCGATCTGGGCAAGCTGATCCCTGCCGACTGGGCCAAACGTCTGCCCGACAACAGCGCGCCCACCACCAGCATCAGCGTGATCCTGGTGCGCAAGGGCAACCCCAAGGCCATCCGCGACTGGTCTGATCTGGGCCAGCCCGGCGTGGGCGTGATCATCCCCAACCCCAAGACCAGCGGCAACGGCCGCTACACCTACCTGGCGGCCTGGGGCGCTGCGCTGCAGGCGGGCGTGGCGCCGGCAGCCGCCCAGGCGCTGGTGGAGCGCATCTTCGCCAACGTGCCGGTGCTCGACGGCGGCGGGCGTGGTGCCACCACCACCTTTGCCCAGCGCAAGATCGGCGACGCGCTGGTCACCTTCGAGAGCGAGGTGCCGCTGATCCTGCGTGAATTCGGCAACCACTTCGAGGTGGTGATCCCCAGCCGCACCATCCTGGCCGAGAACCCGGTGTCGGTGGTCGACAAGGTGGTCGACAAGAGGGGCACGCGCAAGCAGGCCGAGGCCTACCTGAAGTTCCTGTGGACCGACGAAGGCCAGGAAGTGGCGGCCAAGCACCACCTGCGCCCGCGCAGCACCAAGGTGGCGGCCAAGTACGCCAAGGACTTTCCCAAGGTGCAGAACTTCACCGTGGACGCGGTGTTCGGCGGCTGGAAGAAGGCACAGGCCGACCATTTCAACGACGGCGGGCTGTACGACCAGGTCATCGCCAAAGCCAAGCGCCGCTGAGCCGCACCATGTTCCTGCGCAAGACGCTGCTCACGCGGCACAGCGTGCTGCCCGGCTTCGACCTGGCGCTGGGCTTCACGCTGCTGTACCTCAGCTTCATCGTGCTGATCCCGCTGTCGGCGGCGTTCCTCAAGACGGCGACGATGACCTGGCCGGCGTTCTGGGACGCGGTGACATCACCTCGCGTGCTGGCCAGCTACCGGCTGACCTTCGGCGCCAGCCTAGCCGGCGCATTGGTCAATGCCTTCTTCGGCCTGATCGTGGCCTGGGTGCTGGTGCGCTATGAGTTTCCGGCCAAGCGCTTCATCGACGCGCTGGTCGATCTGCCGTTTGCCCTGCCCACGGCCGTGGCCGGCATTGCGCTGACCGCGCTGTATGCCGAGAACGGCTGGATCGGCCAGTTCCTGCCGTTCAAGGTGAGCTTCACGCCGCTGGGCGTGTTCGTGGCGCTCACCTTCATCGGCCTGCCCTTCGTGGTGCGCACGGTGCAGCCGGTGCTGGAAGACCTGCAGAAGGAATTCGAGGAAGCTGCCGCCACCCTGGGCGCCAGCCGCTGGCAGACCTTCCGGCTGGTGGTGTTCCCGATCCTGGCGCCGGCCCTGCTGACGGGCTTTGCGCTGGCGTTTGCACGGGCGCTGGGTGAATACGGCAGCGTGATCTTCATCGCCGGCAACATGCCGATGGTCAGCGAGATCACGCCGCTGTTGATCATCACCAAGCTGGAACAGTACGACTACCAGGGCGCTACCGCGATCGCGGTGGTGATGCTGGTGGCCGCCTTCGTGCTGCTGCTGGGCATCAACGGCTTGCAGGCCTGGGCGCGGTCCAGGCAGGGACGCGCATGAGCCCGCCGGGCCGCCCCCAGGGCGAATTCCGCAGTGCGCCGCACGGAGGTGGCCCGATGAGCCCGCCGATGCAAGCTGCGCTTGCCTGCCCCCCAGGGGGGCGCGCCCAGCCGCCGGGCAAAGCCGGATCGGCGGTGTCCGCCTGGTCAGGGCGCCGCCAGCCAACCACCGAAGCCGGCTGGGTCAAGTGGACGCTGATCGGCATGGCGCTCACCTTCCTGACCTTCTTCCTGTTCATCCCGCTGGCCGTCGTCTTCTTCGAGGCGCTGAAGAAGGGCTGGGAGGTGTACCTGGCCGCCGTCATCGAGCCCGATGCGGTGTCGGCGATCCAGCTCACGCTGATCGCTGCCGCCATCTCGGTGCCGATGAACCTGGTCTTCGGCGTGGCCGCGGCCTGGGCGATCGCCAAATTCGAGTTCCGCGGCAAGAGCGTGCTGCTGACGCTGATCGACCTGCCGTTCAGTGTGAGCCCGGTGATCTCGGGTCTGATCTTTGTGCTGGTGTTCGGGCTGCAGGGCTGGTTCGGCGAATGGCTGCGCGACCACGACATGAAGGTGATCTTCGCGGTGCCGGGCATCGTGCTGGCCACGGTGTTCATCACTTTCCCGTTCGTGGCGCGCGAGCTGATCCCGTTGATGCAGGCGCAAGGCACCGAGCAGGAGGAAGCCGCGCGGGTGCTGGGCGCATCCGGCTGGCAGATCTTCTGGCGCGTGACCCTGCCCAATGTGAAGTGGGCGCTGCTCTACGGCGTGATCCTGTGCAACGCCCGGGCGATGGGCGAGTTCGGCGCGGTGAGTGTGGTGTCGGGCCACATCCGCGGCCAGACCAACACCATGCCGCTGCACATCGAGATCCTCTACAACGAATACCAGTTCGCAGCCGCGTTTGCAGTGGCCAGCCTGCTGGCGCTGCTGGCGCTGGTGACGCTGGGGCTGAAGTACGCGGTGGAACAGCGCGTGAAGTACCAGAAGCGCGACGCCAGCGGCCGATCGGAATGATGTTCAACGCGGGCGGGCCGAGCGCCGGGCCGCCCCAAGCCGGCCCGCCATCCCCTTGGGGGATCGGCCGGTGTACCCAACGGCCGAGGGGCCCGCATGTCCATCGAAGTCAGAAATCTCAACAAGCGTTTCGGCGCGACCGTCGTCTGCGACCACCTGAACCTCGACATCTCCGATGGCGAGCTGGTGGCGCTGCTGGGGCCGTCGGGGTCGGGCAAGACCAGCCTGCTGCGCATCATCGCGGGGCTGGAGGTGCCAGACAGCGGCACCGTGCTGTTCCATGGTGCAGACGCCACCCATACCGATGTGCGTGACCGCCAGGTCGGCTTCGTCTTCCAGCACTACGCGCTGTTCCCGCAGATGACCATCTTCGAGAACGTCGCCTTCGGGCTGCGGGTGCGACCCAAGGCCACCCGGCCGTCGGAAGCCGAGATCAAGGCCAAGGTGACCGACCTGCTCAAGCTGGTGCAGCTGGACTGGATCGCCGACCGCTTCCCGCACCAGCTGTCGGGTGGCCAGCGCCAGCGCATCGCGCTGGCGCGTGCGCTGGCGGTCGAGCCCAAGGTGCTGCTGCTCGACGAACCCTTCGGCGCACTCGACGCCAAGGTGCGCAAGGAGCTGCGTCGCTGGCTGCGCCGACTGCACGACGAGATGCAGGTCACCAGCGTTTTCGTCACCCACGACCAGGACGAGGCGATGGAAGTGGCCGACCGCATCGTGGTGATGAACCAGGGCCGCATCGAGCAGGTGGGCACGCCCGACGCCGTCTACGACCATCCGGCCACGCCCTTCGTGCTGCAGTTTCTGGGCGATGTGAACCTGTTCCACGGCCGCACCGGCCACCTGGCCCATGCACCCGGCGGTGCGGTCGGCAGCCCTGCGGCCGACGACGTGCACTACGTGCGCCCGCACGAGCTGGACGTGGTCGCCGAAGACGGCGACGGCGTCTGGGGTGCCGAGCTGTCGCAGGCGTTGACGTTGGGCCCGGTGACTCGGCTGGAGTTCAAGCGCGACGACGGCAGCTATGTCGATGTGGAGATGTCGCGTGCGCGCTGGCAGCAGCTGCGCGAGACGCTGCATCTGCAGACCGGATCGCGCGCCTTCCTGCAGCCGCGTCGGGTCACCCGCTTCGTCGCGGGCGGTGCCGCCCAGGTGATGGACGATCCGGCTGCGGTGATCTGAAGCCCGACAGCCTCCTAGATGTCGAAGTCCGTGCCCGGCGTCGATTGCAGCGCCCGCTGCACCAGCGGGGGTGTCAGCGGCGGCGCGAACGTGGCGATGAAGGCGTAGACGTAGTCGCGCAGATAGCTGCCGCGGCGAATCGCCAGCCGGGTCATGTTGGCGGCGAACAGGTGGCGACCATCGATCGCCCGCAGGTGCAGATCGCGTTCATCGTCGAAGGCGATGGCTGCGACGATGCCCACGCCCATGCCCAGCTCGACGTAGGTCTTGATGACATCGGCGTCCATCGCCACCAGCACGATGTCGGGCTTCAGGCCCGCCTTGGCAAAGGCGTCGTCGATGTGCGATCGGCCGGTGTAGCCTGACTCGTAGGTGATCAGTGGAAACTCGTTCAAGCGCTGCAGCGACAGCGTGCGGCCCGCCTGGCGGTCTTGGTCCAGTGGATGGCCGGGCGGCACGACGATGGTGTGGGTCCAGCGGTAGCAGGGCAAGGCGAGCAGGTCGCTGTAATCCGCCAGGGCCTCGGTGGCGATGCCGATGTCGGCCTGGCCTTCGAGCAGCATCATCGCCACTTGTTGCGGCGTGCCTTGATGCAGATGCAATTGCACCTGCGGATGCTGGGCTCGAAAATCGCGAACGGCGGCTGGCAAGGCGTATCGGGCCTGCGAGTGCGTGGCCGCAATCGTCAGGGCGCCTACGCCGCTGCGCGCGAAGTCAGCCCCGGCACGCAACAGGTTGTCGCATTCCTGCAGCAGGCGTTCGACGATCGGCAACACGGTTTCGCCAGGCGCGGTCAAGCCCGTCAGCCGCTTGCCTGCCCTGACGAAGATCTCGATGCCCAACTCGTCCTCGAGTTCGCGGATCTGCCGGCTGACGCCCGGTTGCGAGGTGTGGAGTGCGGCGGCCACCTCGGTGAGGTTGTAGCGCCGGCGCACGGCCTCGCGCACGGAGCGCAGTTGCTGAAAGTTCACGGTGGAGGTGGCGGGTTTGCCGGTGGATGACTTGTCTGGCGATTGTTCTGGCCAGCCTCTTGTGGTGGGACGATTCAATTACCGGGCGCTTATGCGATTCTCAAGCATGCAGCCGGTGGGCATCGGGTACCGCGATCGCCGGCTGGCTTCGCCCACTGCGGTGGCCGAAGCCAGGCCATCCGCTAACATCGGTCTGCACTCGTCATCGGGGAGTAGCCGCCCTGCACCTGCAGGGGCTCGCATCAACACACTTGACCCGCACGGTCATGGTGCGAGCAGCTCAAGAGCCTGGCAAGACCTTTGACCACACGCCTCCGGTAGGGCCGGGGATGCCGTGTGGTCTCTGGTTTCCGCCGGCCCGTTGGAGATTTTCTTGGAAGCTTTCCTCGTGTCCACCGGTGTCGTCGCGCTCGGCGAGATGGGCGACAAGACGCAGTTGCTGGCCATCCTGCTGGCGGCCAAGTTCCGCAAGCCGGTGCCCATCATCCTCGGCATCCTGGTCGCCACGCTGGCCAACCATGCGCTGGCCGGTGCGCTGGGCGACGCCGTTGCGCGTGCGCTGGGCCCCGATCTGCTGCGCTGGGTGATCGGCGTCTCGTTCATCGCGATGGCGCTTTGGATGCTGATCCCCGACCGGGTCGATGACGATGCGGCCGACGGACGGCAGTTGTTCGGCGTGTTCGGCACCACGGTGCTGGCCTTCTTCCTGGCCGAGATGGGCGACAAGACCCAGATCGCCACGGTGGCGCTGGCGGCGCGCTACAGCGACCTGATCGCCGTCGTCACCGGCACCACGCTGGGCATGATGCTGGCCAACGTGCCCGCGGTGTTCCTCGGCGACCGCATCGCCAAGAAGCTGTCGATGACGCTGGTGCACGGCATTGCAGCGGCCATCTTTGCGCTGCTGGGCGTGCTGACGCTGTTCAATGTCGGCCATCTTTTCTGACCGACGCCGTCTTGCCGAGCCCGTGCGCGCCGACCACGCACGATGGATTGCAGATCTCCTAACACCGAAACAGCGCGACTTTGTTGCGTTGCCGCCGCACTTGTGGGCTTCGGGCGTCTTTGGATGACGTCGCGCAGCGCGGATTGCAGATACACGGTAGATGATCGGCTTTTGTTTTCACAACGTCAGGAGACGACATGGCCACCCGCAAACCCAAGAAGTCCGAACTCGCCCTTGCCGCAGACCACCTGAGCGCCGCTGCGCAAGAAGTCGGCACCGCGATGTCGCACAAGATCGGTGCCGTCGGCGATGCGATGGCCGCACGCGCCGGCAAAGCGAAGAGGCAGGTTCTGAAGGGCCGTGATCAGGCCAAGCGCAGCATCGGCGGCCTGGTGAAGGCGGCCGAGGCCCAGTTGAAGAAGGCCGAGGCGCAACTCAAGAAGGCCGGCGACGCGGCCCGCAAAGCGGTGCTGGCGGCCGAGAAGAAGCTGGAAGCCACCCGACGCAGCACGAGCAAGTCGCTGGCCAGCCTGCAGGCCAGTGCCGAGCGCAAGGCCCAGGCCGTGAAGAAGGCGGTCGAGAAGGAAGCGGCTGCGTTGCAGAAGGCCGCCGGCATCCAGGCCAAGGCCGCCACCCCGAGGAAGGCCGCTGCCAAAGCGCCCGCGGCCAAGAAGGCCGCCGCGAAGGCCGCGCCCGCCAAGAAGGTTGCAGCGAAAAAGGCCGTTGCGAAGAAGGCCGTTGCGACGGCGGTCGCTGCCAAGAAAGCGGTCGCCAAGAAAGTTGTTGCGAAGAAGGCTGCTGCGAAGAAACTCGCACGCTGACCGCGCGCAGCAGAGGGCCCCGGTCGTCGAAGGGTTGCTCGGGCAGGCCCGGGATGTCAGGACGAAGCGTTGATGGCGTGCTGCGGTGCGGATGTCAACGAGCGTCAGTCGGCGCCGGGTTGGCCGGCAGCAGGCCCAGCTCACGCAGCAGTTCGTCGCTGTGCTCGCCCAGGCCGGGCGCGTGGCGCAGTTCGGGCAGCGTGCAGCCGCCGAAGATCACCGGCTGGCCTGGCTTTTTCCACCTGGATGGCGGCCTCGGTATGACGTTGCACAAAATTGGTTTGACCCGTTGTGGCCGTGGTCGCTGGTGCGGCGGCCTGGGCGCCATAGGCCGCGAGAGACGATGCTTTTCGCAGGGCACTGAGGGGTGCGGCGGCCGGCTTGGTGCCGGAGCCGGCGGCATCAGCCGCAGCAACGCCCATCTGGCGTGACAGTTGTTGCGCAATCAAATCCGACAACCCGCCGGGCTGGCCGGACATCTGCACGGCAAACTGCTGGTCCAGCAGGTCGGTGCCCAGGTCGCCGCCGGGGCTGTCGAGCATGCCTGACTTCATGGTGGCTTCGCGCATGCTCTTGATGAGCTCACGCATGAACAGCGACTCAAATTGTTTGGCGGATTCCTTGATGGCTGCGGGCGTGTCTTGCCCGGCTTGCAGCTTCAGGCTGTTGAGCGAGCGTGCATCGGCCGCCAGCGCGCCCGAGGAAGAGGAGACTTGTCCGAAGCTCAT
>JBBQVF010000025.1:0-40320 GCA_038211805.1 Burkholderiales bacterium
TTGGGTTGCGGTGCCGGTTGCTTGACAGGGGGGGCTGTGCGTATTTGGGGTTGGGGTGGTGGGTTTTCGGTTGTTAGCTGCCTTTCGTTTTTTGGCCCGTACCCGGCGGTTGGTGGGTGTTGCACGACCGCGCCGGGCGGGGGTGCCCCGCTCCGTGTCTTTCCGGGCCGGAAAAGCACCGACCCGCCCTTCTTTACCGGCGCGGGACACGCCCGCCCGACGCGGCGCTACTCCGCCAGTGGTGTCTGCTGAGTTTTCCGGCCAACGCACGTGGCAAAGGTGCCAGCGGCCAAGGGCGTTGGGTGACCGGCGCAGTGACATAAAGGGGGAGACGTCGTCCGGCAGGACGGCGTCGGAGGACAGTCACGGAGCCGGTTGCCCGACGGCCCTGGTTGCCTCGCACCACACGCCGAACGCCGAACGCAGCACAGCGAGCGGCAGCTTGCTGACTCGATGAACGGCGGCAACGAGCCGATTCCAGCCCGCCGATCCGATGCTGGCAGCCACCGGCCAATCCGCGCCCCAACCGGGCAACTTAGCGGCATCAAAAGGGCTGGTTCCTGAAAAATGAATTGTTCTTTGTGGGCGCTGGTCGCAAAGTCGCCGGTCCTGGCATTGCCCGTGTGGGCCAGCCGCTTTGATCCGCTCCGCCCATGACCCAACCCAGCTACCCAGACATCCGCGACGCGGTGCGCGCCCTGTGCGCCGAATTTCCGGATGAATACCACCGCAAGGTCGACAGCCAGCGCGGCTATCCCGAAGCTTTTGTCGATGCGCTGACCAAAGCCGGCTGGATGGCCGCGCTGATCCCGCAGGAGTACGGCGGCTCGGGCCTGGGCCTGGCCGAAGCCTCGGTGATCATGGAAGAGATCAACCGCGCCGGTGGCAATTCGGGCGCCTGCCACGGCCAGATGTACAACATGGGCACGCTGCTGCGGCACGGCTCGACTGAACAAAAGCAGCGCTACCTGCCGCAGATCGCCAGCGGCGCGCTGCGCCTGCAGAGCATGGGCGTGACCGAGCCCACGACCGGCACCGACACCACCAAGATCAAGACCACCGCGGTCAAGAAGGGCGACCGCTATGTCGTCAACGGCCAGAAAGTGTGGATTTCGCGCGTCCAGCACAGCGATCTGATGATCCTTTTGGCCCGCACCACGCCGCTGGCCGAGGTCAAGAAAAAGAGCGAGGGCATGTCGGTCTTCATCGTCGATTTGCGCACCGCGGTGACCAGCGGCATGACGGTGCGGCCGATCGCCAACATGGTCAACCACGAGACCAACGAGCTGTTCTTCGAGAACCTCGAGATCCCGGCCGAGAACCTGATCGGCCTGGAGGGCCAGGGCTTCAAGTACATCCTCGACGGCCTGAATGCCGAGCGCACGCTGATCGCCGCCGAGTGCATCGGCGACGGCCGCTGGTTCATCGACCGGGTCAGCGCCTACGTCAAGGACCGCATCGTCTTCGGCCGGCCGATCGGTCAGAACCAGGGCGTGCAGTTTCCGATCGCCGAGGCCCACATCGAGGTCGAGGCGGCCGACCTGATGCGCTGGCAGGCCTGCAGCTTGTATGACGCCCACCAGCCCTGCGGCGCCCAGGCCAACATGGCCAAGTACCTGGCGGCCAAGGCCAGCTGGGAGGCGGCCAACGCCTGCATCCAGTTCCACGGCGGCTTCGGTTTTGCCTGCGAATACGACGTCGAGCGCAAATTCCGCGAGACCCGGCTCTACCAGGTAGCGCCGATCTCGACCAACCTGATCCTGAGCTACGTGGCCGAGCATGTGCTGGGCCTGCCCAGGAGCTTTTGATGGCCGGCCTGCCGCTGGACGGCATCACCGTCGTCACGCTCGAGCACGCGATCGCCGCGCCGTTCTGCACCCGCCAGCTGGCCGACCAGGGCGCGCGGGTGATCAAGGTCGAGCGGCCGGGCGTGGGCGACTTTGCCCGGGCCTACGACGAGCGGGTCAACGGCCTGGCCTCGCACTTCGTCTGGACCAACCGGTCCAAGGAGAGCCTGACGCTGGACCTCAAAGCGGCCCAGGCGCCCGAGGTGCTGGCGCGCTTGCTGGCCGGTGCCGACGTGCTGGTGCAAAACCTGGCGCCGGGGGCGGCCGCGCGGTTGGGGCTGTCGTATGAGGTCTTGAGCGCCCTGCACCCCGGGCTGATCGTCTGCGACATCTCGGGTTACGGCAATGACGCGCAAAACCCCGGCCCCTACCGCGACAAGAAGGCCTATGACCTGCTGATCCAGAGCGAGTCGGGCTTTGTCTCGATCACCGGCAGCCCGGACGGGCCAGCCAAGGCCGGCTGCTCGATCGCCGACATCGCCGCCGGCATGTATACCTACAGCAACATCCTGACCGCGTTGATCCAGCGCGGCCGCACCGGGCGTGGCCGGCATATCGACGTGTCGATGCTGGAAAGCATGGTCGAGTGGATGGGCTACCCGCTGTACTACGCCTACCAGGGCGCCAGCCCGCCACCGCGCGCCGGCGCCGCCCATGCCACGATCTACCCGTACGGCCCGTTTGCCACCGGCGACGGCAAGACAGTGATGCTGGGCCTGCAGAACGACCGCGAATGGCAGGTGTTCTGTCAGCGCGTGTTGCTGCAGCCGACGCTGGCGGCGGATGAGCGGTTCAGCACCAATGCCAGGCGCTCGGCGGCCCGTGACAGCCTGCGCGCGCTGATCGTCGAGGCTTTTGCGGCGATGGCGGCCGAGCAGGTGCTGGCACGGCTCGACGCTGCCGGCATCGCCAATGCCAGCGTCAACACGATGGCCGACGTGTGGGCCCATCCGCAATTGCAGGCCCGTGGCCGCTGGACCGAAATCGACACCCCCGCCGGCCCGGTGCCGGCACTGTTGCCGCCCGGCTGCAGCGACGCCCGCATGGACGCCGTGCCCGCGCTGGGCCAGCACAGCGAGGCGGTTCTGGTCGGTCTAGGGTTTGATGCCCGGCAGATCGAAGCGCTGCGGCGCGACGGCGTCATTTGAGACTTTCAGGAGCAGCCCAGCATGACCGCGTTGATTGCCGACCCGACCCGCGCACTGGCCCAGTTTGCCGCCACGCTGCAATTTGAGGATATCCCGGCACCGGTGCTGCGCCGCGCCGAAGACCTGTTGCTGGACTGGTTGGCCTCGGCGCTGGCCGGCAAGGGCGCCCGGCCGGTCGAGAGCATCGCGCGCTTCATGCAGGCGATGGGCCCGACCGACGGCCCGAGCGAGGTGCTGATCCACCGGCGCGGCAGCAGCCCGCTGGTGGCGGCGGTGGTCAATGCCGCCGCGTCGCACTTTGCCGAGCAGGACGATGTGCACAACGGCTCGGTGTTCCACCCGGCGGCGGTGGTGTTTCCGGCCGCGCTGGCGGTGGCACAGGCGCTGGGCCGCAGCGGCGCCGAACTGCTGACGGCCAGCGTGGTGGGCTACGAGGTGGGCATCCGGGTGGGCGAGTTTCTCGGCCGCTCGCACTACCGCATCTTCCACACCACCGGCACCGCCGGCACCGTGGCCGCGGCCGCGGCGGTGGGTCACCTGCTCAAGTTGAGTGTGGACCAGATGGCGCATGCCTTCGGCTCGGCCGGCACCCAGGCCGCCGGGCTGTGGGAGTTCTTGCGCACCGCCGCCGACTCCAAGCAGTTGCACACCGCGCACGCGGCCGGCGCCGGTCTGACCGCGGCCTACCTGGCGGCCGACGGCTTTACCGGCGCGCGCCAGATCTTCGACGGCCCGCAGGGCATGGCCGCCGGCATGTCCACCGACGCTGACCCCGCCCGCCTGGCCGACCGCCTGGGCAGCCGCTGGGCGCTGGCCGAGACCTCGTTCAAGTTCCACGCGTCCTGCCGCCACACCCACCCGGCGGCGGACGCGCTGCAGCAATTGATGCGTGAGCACCAGCTGGCTGCCGGCGCGGTGGCCCAGGTCACCGCCCAGGTGCACCAGGCAGCGCTCGACGTGCTGGGCCCGGTGGTTGATCCGCAGACGGTGCACCAGGCCAAGTTCTCGATGGGCACGGTGCTGGGCCTGATCGCGGTGCAGGGCCGTGCCGGGCTGACCGAGTTCGACGCCGATTACAAGTCGGCCGCGGTGGTGGCCTTTCGCGACAAGGTCGAGATGGCGCTCGACGAAGAGGTCGACACCGCCTACCCGGCGCGCTGGATCGGCAAGGTGCAGGTGGCCACCATCGACGGCCGGCAGTTCGCCGCCCGGGTCGACGAACCCAAGGGCGACCCCGGCAACACGCTGAGCCGGCCCGAGCTGGAAGACAAGGCGCTGCGTCTGGCCGCCTACCGCGGCGGCGCCAGCGAGGCCGAGATGCACCAGGTGATCGCCCAGGTATGGGGCCTGGCCACCGCGGCCGACGCGCCGCGCTTTTTCGCGTGAACGGCAGCGCGCCGGTGGACCTGCCGCTGCACCGTTCGCTGCTGTTCGTGCCCGGGTCGCGGCCCGATCGCTTCGACAAGGCGCTGGCGGCCGGCGCCAGCGCGGTGATCATCGACCTGGAAGACGCGGTCGCGCCATCGGACAAAGACCGCGCCCGCGCCGCGCTGGCCGCCTGGCTGGGCCCGCAGCATGCGGTGATCCTGCGCATCAACAGCGCCGACACGGCCTGGTTCGAGCAGGACCTCGCGTTGTGCGGCCGGCCCGGCGTGGCCGCGGTGATGGTGCCCAAGGCCGAGCGGGTCGACACGCTGGCCGCCGTCACCGCCGCCGGCGCGCGCGCGCTGCTGCCGCTGGTGGAAAGCGCCGCAGGCCTGGCCGCGCTGGCCGGGTTGGCCGCCGCGCCGGGCGTGCTGCGGCTGGCCTTCGGTTCGATCGACCTGCAGGTCGATCTGGGCCTGCGCGACGCCACCGAGGACGAACTGCTGCCGTTTCGTCTGCAGCTGGTGCTGGCCTCGCGGCTGGCCGGCATCGGCGCACCGGTCGACGGCGTCAGCACCGCGATCGACGACGGGGACCGGCTGCGCGTGGACGTGCAGCGGGCACGCCGGCTGGGGTTTGCCGGCAAGCTGTGCATTCACCCGGTGCAGGTCGATCCGGTCAACCGCTGGCTGGCGCCCAGCGAGGCCGAGCTGGCCTGGGCCCGCCAGGTGCTGGCCGCTGTGGCGGCCGCCGGTGGTGGCGCGGTGGCGGTCGACGGCAAGATGGTCGACAAACCAGTGTTGTTGCGCGCCCAGGCCCTGCTGCGCGAGGCTTGAGCCCGCACGCCGCCGGCGCGGTTGGCGGCGATCGGCCGCTTGCAGCGGCCACCGGCTGTGGCGATCAGACGGCCCGGCGTGTGCGGCGGCGCGCCAGCCAAAGGGTCAGCAAGCCACCGGCCATCAGCAGGTAGGTGCCGGGCTCGGGCACCGCCACCACATTGCCGCGCAGGCGCAACTCGACATCGCCCAATGCAACGTCGTAGCCGCTGGCGTTGAAGCCGAAGGATCGCAACACGACCACCTTGTCGAAGCTGCCGAGCAAGCCGCTGCCAAAGCCGATCTGCAAGCCGCTGAAGGAATCGCCAGCGGCCACCTCGCCGAATGTGCCGAAACCACTCAGCACGAAGTTGTCGCCGGTGCCCGTGTTGCCCAGATCGAAGGCGCCGCGCAGTGCATCGGCCGGGCCGATCGCGGTGTTCAACACCGCCAGCTGGGCGCTCAGCGCGGCGTCGCCGGTCGTCAGGGTGCCGAAGTCCAGGGTGTAGACGGCCCCTGCGTTGAAGTTGCCCTGGCCGCTGGTCTTGGCGAATGCGGCGCTCGCGTAGTGGTTGACCTGCGCGGCCAGCGTCAGGCCCTGACTGCCCAGGTCCAGGTCGGCCATCTCGGCGTTGTGGCTGGCAAAGAGCACCTGCGCACTGTTGCTGTACACGCCGGCTGTCGAGGTGTCCAGCGCCACCTGCAGGCCGGTGGCATCGGTGCCACCAGCGGCCAGGCCGGCGCCCAGCGTGCCGCCGCTCGAGAACGGCACCCCGGCCCCCGAGAGGGTGCCGAGCAACAGGTCGTTGAGGCCCGCCACCACTGCGGTGTTGCTGACCGACACGGCGCGGTTGGCCACCGTATCGCCCACATGCACGATGCCGAAGTTCAACGCGCTGGTGTTCAGGCGGGCCGCAGCCGGGGCGTAGACCTGGCCCGACACGCTGACCGATTGGGTGCCGAGTCCCAGGCTGCCCAGGCCGCTGGTGCCGGTGCCATCGGACACCAGCGAGACCGTCGCCGTGCCGGTCTTGCTGCCGGCGGTGCGGGTGTCGACAGCCACGCGCAACTGGTTGCTGCTGGCGCCGGCGCCCAGCAGGCTGATCGCGCCCGCGGCGGTGGCCGCGCCGTCGGCAGCGATGCTGGCATTCAAGCGTTCGGAGTAACCGTCGTTGGCGGCGATATTGCCCAAGGTCAGCGACTGCTCCAACGCGCCGCCGACGCGTTGCGCCGACAGCACGACCGGGTTGGGCGCCACCACGCTGGCGCTGGCCAGGCGGAAGACCTGGCCGCTGACGTTGACGAGCTGCGGTGCCAGCGCGGTGATGCCCAGCCCGCTGCTGGCGCTGCCGTTGGATTGGAGGTTCAGCGCCACGGTGCCCGAGCGTGCACCCGCCACACCGGTATCCACGCCCACCGCCAGCCTGCTGCTGTTGCTGGCGCCGCCGGCCAGCAGGCTGATGGCCGCGCCATTGGTCACTGCCGCACCGGTGAGGGCGCCGAAACTGGCGTCCAGGCCCTCGGTGAAGCTGCCGGCAGGCGCGGTGTTCTGCATCGTCAGAGCAACCAGCGCCACGCCGCCCACACGCTGGTTTGCCAGCACCACCGGGTTGGGCGTCACGGCCGCCGCAGCGGCCAGGTTGAACGCTGCTGCACCGCTGGCCGACGAGATCGCCAGCAACTGGCTGCGCGTGTTGTCGAAGTTGTTGACGATGGCCACCGACTGGCTGGCCAGCGGTGCGTACACACCCGCCGTGTCCAACGTCAGCACCACATCGCGGGCCAGCGAAGCGCTGGTGGCCAGCGGCCCCCAGTTGCCGGCCGCAACGCCGCTGCCCGACAGCCGCGTGTCGGTCAGGCTGGCACCGTTGACGATGGTCTGGATCGCACCGCGCAGCGACGGGCCCGACGAGCCGGTGTTGTCGATGGTGTAGTTGAAGACGGTGGCGCCGACATGCACGTTGCCGATCAGCAGGCTGGGTGTGGTGCTGCTGCCGTTGGACACACCCACGCCCGACAGACCTTGATTGGCGTCACCCGCGGCGATCAGCCGGTGGCCGGCGCCGGTGACGGCGACGTTGGCGCGGCGGTTGAAGGTGTTGCCGACGCCGAAGCCGGCGTTGTCGTAATCGGCGGTGATCATCAGCGTGTTGGCGCCCAGCTGCAGGCTGTTGACCGCATTGCCGCCATGGACCAGCCGGCCGGTGGTGCTGGCCGCTTGCAGGTCGACCACGCCGCCGCTGGTTTGCAGCGTGCCGCTGCCTTGCGTGCCCGCCGTGAAGCGCATGGCCCCTGCCTTGGCATCGATCAAGCCGGTGTTGTTGAACGCTGTGCGCACCTCGGTGGCGCCGGCGCCCTGCTTGCTGAAGGTGCCGGCGTTGGTGAAGGTGGCGCCAGCACCGGTGTCGCCCGCGCCCTGGTTGGTGGCGAGGATGTAGTTGGTGCCCGAGGCCAGGCTGCTGACCCAGCTGGCACCGGCGGCATTGAGCACGCTGCCGTTGCCGGCTTGGACCGGGCCGCTGCGCCGCGAGTTGAGGTCAGCGTCGCCCACCTGGGTGAATGTGCCCTCGTTGCGCAAGACCCGGCCGCCATCCAGTTTCAGAGTGCCGCCGTTGACGAGGATGGTGTTGCCTTGCAGCGTGGTGGTCGCTGCACCCGAGTGGCCGCCGTCGAGGATCCTCACCGACAGTTGCGGGCCGAACGTGAGATCGGCGCCGGTGACCTGGCCGTAGTTGTGCTGGAAGCTGCCGCTGCCGCCGATGGTGTGCGCCGCGTTGAAATTGAGAAGGTTGTCTCCGGTGATCGACAGGGTGCCGGCGAGGGTGGTGCTGGCGGTGTTGAAAACATGGCTGACGCTGGCGCCGCTGTCGAAGTTGAGCACTGCGCCGGCGGCCACCGTCAGGTTGCCGTTGTGGGTGAGGGCGCCGCCACTGGCCAGGCGCAGTGTGCCGGCGGCGACCTCCAGCGTGCCGTTGTTGACCAGGCTGGTCCGCACCTCGGTGACGCCGGCGCCCTGCTTGCTGAAGGTGCCGGCGTTGGTGAAGGTGGCGCCAGCACCGGTGTCGCCCGCGCCCTGGTTGCCGGCGAGGATGTAGTTGGTGCCCGAGGCCAGGCTGCTGGTCCAGCTGGCACCGGCGGCATTGAGCACGCTGCCGTTGCCGGCTTGGGCCACGCCAATGCGCTGGGCGTTGATGTTGATGTCACCGCCCGCCTGGGTGAGCGTGCCTTCGTTGCGCAGCACCCGGCCGCCGTCCAGCCGCAACTCGCTGTTGGAGAGCGTGGTGGCGCCTTGCAGCGTGCTGGTGCCACCGCCCGACAGGCCGCCAGCACCGATCACCGCGGTGCCGGTCACGGTGAGGTTGCCGGCGCCGCCGAGTTGCCCGCCGGACATCAGCCAGCCGCCGATCGACGAGAGGTTGCTGAAACTCAGCGTTCCGCCCGACATGGTGAAGGTGCCGGTGCCGGTGAACGAACGCACCGTGGCCGTGCCGGTCTGGAAAGTGGTGTTGAACGCGCCCAGCAACGCGTCGTCGGCAGCGCCGGGCAGCCCGGGGCTCCAGTTGCCCGCCACGTCCCACAAGCCGTTGGCTGGCCCTACCCAGCTGACCGGGATGGCCAGTGCGGGCACCATGGACACCACGCTGGCCGCCGCGACGGCGACCGATCTAAGCGTTAGCCGAGTGACCATGTTCTGAGCCATACCACCCTCCGGGGATTGAGTCGACCTAGCACACCTCGTGCAGTGGCGCAGTCGATTTCAGCGCAGCGCCGCCGGGCCGGATACCCCCGGATCCGGGGGGTTAGGCACGTTGGCTGCAGGGTTTTGTGGCGCGAGCCTGCACCGGTGCTGGCCCAGCGCAGGTGCAGCGGGTTGAAATCCGTACGTAGGATTGACAGTGCGGGCCAGATGGAACCCCCGCACGGTTGCGCTGACGGACGCTCGCCTCGTGCCGGCCTGCGCCCGTGCGCCCGGGGGTGGCGACGGCCGGTGACGCACGTCAGTAGTCAACCGTCAGCCGTCAAGCGAAGCCGTCAGCCGTCAAACCCAAGAGCCCGCCGTCGCTGCGGCGCTGGCGTCAGCCACCGGCGGCATGCCGGCCGGCAGGTGGATCTCGAACACCGCGCCGCCGTCGGGGTGGTTGCGGGCGAAGACCTGACCCTGGTGCGCGGCCATGATCTTGCGGCAGATCGCCAGGCCCAGGCCGGTGCCGCCCGAGCCGTCCTTGGTGCGGCTGGACTGCACGAAAGCCTCGAAGATGCTCTCCAGCTCGTCGGCCGGGATGCCCGGCCCGTGGTCGCGCACGGTCACCCACAGGCCGTCGGCCCGGTGGCCCCAGTCGACGTCGACCTCGCTGCCCGCGGGCGCGAAGCGGATCGCGTTGGCCAGCACGTTGCGCAGCACCTGCTGCAGTCGGACGGCATCGGCCTGGGCCCACAGCGGGCCATCTGCACCCGGGTGAGAAGCTGCCACCAGCTGCAGGGAATGGGTGGTCGCCAGGTGCCGCAACTCGGCCACCACCGCCCGCAGTGCGGGCACGATGTCGATTGTCTTGAGGTCGATCTCGCCCACGGTGGACTCCAGCCGGGACAGGTCGAGCAGGTTGTTGACCAGGCTCAGCATGCGTTGGCCGGCGCCGTGGATGTCGCCGAACATGCCCTGCAGCCGCGGCTCGGCGCGGGTGCGCAGCGTGCCCAGCTCCGAGAAACCCAGGATCGACTGCAGCGGCGTGCGCAGTTCGTGGCTGATGTTGGCCAGGAACTCGCCCTTGGCGGCGTTGGACCGCTCGGCCGCCTCCTTGGCTTCCAGCGTGCGTTGGGCCGCCTCGCGGAACTCGGTCACGTCCATCAGGCAGCCGATCACGCCGGCGGTCTCGCCGTCGATGTCGGTGTAGGGCACCAGGCGGATCATCACGTCGCGCGGCAGGCCGTCGCTGTCGAGCATCTGCTCCTCGTAGGTCACCGGCTGGCCCGAGGCCATGGCCATCTGCTCCTGCACCTCGTGCGGCGCGGCCAGCTGCGCGGGATACACCCGGCCCATGTTGCGGCCCACCAGCCGGTCGGGCGTCATCCCGGTGAAGTCGGTCCAGGCCTTGTTGATGCGCAGGAAACAGCCGTGGGTGTCCTTGACCACCATCGGGATCGGGCTGACCTGGAACAAGCGGTCGGTGAAGGCGTGTTGCGCCGCCATCGAGCCGCGCGCAGCCTGCAGGTCGCCGCTGACCGCTTCGTGGCTGCGCAGGCTGCGCCAGGCCAGCGCGGCCAGCGCGCCCAGCAACCCCAGCAGCGCGGCTGTGCCGACCGCCACGATCAGCGCGATGCCTTGCAGCTCGTCCTGCAGCAAGGCCTGGGGCGTCTCCACCAGCAGCACCACCGGGTGTCGGCGCAAGGCGCGGTAGGCGGTGAAGGCCGCTTCGCCATCGATGCCGGCGCCGGCGGCCTGGCCATGCTCGCGGCCACTGGGCAGGTGCTCGGCGATCACCGGGTGCCCGGCCAGGCGGTCACCGGGCTGGCGCTGGCTGCCTTCGGCCGGTACCAGCAGCTGGCCGTCATACGACACCAGCGCAGCGCGCAGCGCGGTGTTGTCCAGCAGCAAGCTGTGCTGGTTGGCGAAGTAGCCGGGGTTGAGGACGGCGACCAGCCAGTCGCCTTCGCCCCCGGGCGCCAAAGGCCGCACCAGCGGCAGCAGATCGGCCCCCGCCGGGTGGGCGCTGCGGCCGGCCAGGCCGGCGGGCTGAGCGGCCAGGTTGGCCAGATCGGCCAGGTCACGCCCCGGCAACAGCGGCCCCAGGCCGGCGGTCAGGCCCGAGGGCAGCAGTGCTTCGCGGCGGATCACGTGGCCCACATTGGCCAGCGACGAACTGGCCAGCACCCGGCCGCGGCCGTCGACCAGACTGACGCTGCGCAGGAACGGCAGGGTCTGCACCGACTGCTGCAGCAAGGCCGACAGCCGTTCGACGTCCTGACTGGCACGGTAGGCGGCGGCTGTCTCGGCGGCTGCACCCAGCACCAGGTCGGCGCCGTTCAAGGTGCGGCTGGCCTGGTCTTCCAGCACCCTGGCGTAGAGCTCGCCGCGTGCCGTGGTCGAAGCCTGCAACTCGTGACGTTCATAGGCGACGAAGCCGGCCGCCAGCGCCAGCAGCAGCGCGGCAACGGCCGCCCCGAGCGCCAGCAGATAGCGGCTGTGCAGCCAGGGCGGCAGGGTGGAGCGGCGGCGGTCGGTCATGTTCAGGCGCAGTGGGTGGGCACGGTCATGCGCGGCCACCCGGCCCGCCTATTTGCGCACCAGGATCTCGGCCAGGCCATGGCGCTTGGCGGCCGACTCCAGCCGGCCATCGCGCTTGATCGTGGCCACGAACGCGTCCACCCGCTGCAACCAGGCCGCGTCGCCGGGCTTCACCGCATAGGCGTAGGGCAGCAGGTGGAAGGGCTGGGTCGGCGGCACCAGGCGGGCCCAGTCGGCGTTGTCGAGCAGGCGCCGGCTGTAGGGGTAGTCGGTCATGAAGACGTCGACCCGGCCGGCTTCCAGCTCTTGCTCGCGGGTCATCGGCGGCTTCACCACCACCAGCCTGGCTTGCTTCAGGGCGGCGGCCATCACCGGCTCCATGAAGGTGCCGGCCTGCACGGCCACCTGCATGCCGGGCTGGTCGATGTCGTCCCAGGTCTTGATCCGGTGGCTGCGGGTGGTGACGCCGTAGATGTCGCTCTGCAGATAGGGTTGCGAGAATGTCAGCTTCGCGGCGCGCGCCGGCAGCACGGCCACAGCGTGCATGGCGATGTCGCAGCGGTCGCCGGTCAGGTCCTCGATCAGCTTGGGGAACGACGACTCCACGTACTCGAGCTTGACCTTCAGGTCGCGGGCCAGCTCGGCCGACAGTTCGATGTCGATGCCGGTCAGCTGCTGATTGCGCGGGTTGCGCCAGGTCACGCCGTAGTAGTCAGGCCAGATGCAGACCTTGACCACGCCGCGGGCCTGGATGCGGTCCTGCACCGGGCCGGCCGATGCTGCCGGCGCCATGGCCAGCAGGCCGGGCAGGACCAGGAGGGCGGCGACAAGGCGGCGGAGCGGGGCAATGGTCATGGCGGGCGATCCCACGGCGGGTGTGGGCCTGGAGGCAGCGAAACACCGGTCAGTGTCGCATCCCAGGCTGCAACGCGGGATTCTAAATTGCTACAAACGATAAAATCTATCGCTTGATAAGCGGGCCCTTCGACCCCCTGATACCGGCCTGGCCCGGCGCCCTGGCCGACGGATGCTTGACCGCTGCTTTTCCGACCGCTGCTCACAGTGCGGTGCGCAGCCTCCAGAGCTCGGGGAACAACTCGACGTCGAGCATGCGCCGGAGGTAGCCCGCGCCGCTGGTGCCGCCGGTGCCGCCCTTCAGGCCGATGATGCGGGTGACGGTGGTCAGGTGGCGAAAGCGCCAGAGCCGGAAGGCGTCTTCCAGGTCGGTCAGCTCTTCGCCCAGCTGGTACAGGTCCCAGTGGGTGTCGGGCGCACGGTAGACTACCAGCCAGGCCTGCTCGACGGCGTCGCTGGCGGCGTAGGGCTGGGTCCAGTCGCGCTGGGTGTGGCTGTCGGGCACGGCCAGGCCGCGGCGGGCCAGCTGGCGCAGCGATTCGTCGTACAGCGAGGGCGCGTGCCACGCCGCCTCGACCTCGGCCAGCCGCGCCGGGGCATGGGCATGGGGCTTGAGCATGGCCGCGCTCTTGTTGCCCAGCATGAACTCGATGCAGCGGTACTGCCAGCTCTGGAAGCCCGACGATTGGGCCAGGTAGGGCCGGATCGCGCTGTACTCGGGCGGTGTCATCGTGGCCAGCACGTCCCAGGCGTGCACCAGCTGCTCCATGATGCGGCTCACCCGGGCCAGCATCTTGAAGGCGGCGCCCAGCCGGTCGGCGGCCAGCGCGGCGGCGGCGGCCCGCAGTTCGTGCAGCATCAGCTTCATCCACAGCTCGCTGGTCTGGTGCTGCACGATGAACAGCATCTCGTCGTGCGCCGGGCTCAGCGGGTGCTGGGCGTCGAGCACGGCGTCCAGGTGCAGGTAGTCGCCGTAGCTCATGTCGCGCGAGAAATCGAGCTGCGCGCCTTCGTGGCGGGGTGCGCTGGCGGGGGGCGTGTCCGCCAGCAGCGGATCTCCGGGGGCCCCGGACCTGTCGGCCGGTTTGGCGGCGGCGATGTCGGCAGATTCGCCTGCGGCGATGTCGGCAGATTCGCCTGCGGCCTCGTTGGAGGCCAGGTTGGCAGACTCGCCGGAGTGGTAGGGGCAGTTCATCAGGCAACCTCCATGCTGCGCATTGCGGTGGTTTCGCCCTTCGGGCGGCCATGCGGGCTCATGTCACCAGCCCCCGCTGGTTGAAGCGCGGCTCGCGCCACTGGCCGCTGGCCAGCACGGCGCGCAGGTGCTCGACCGCGTCCCACATGTCGACGAAGCGGGTGTAGAGCGGCGTGACGCCGAAGCGCAGGATGTCGGCGCGGGTGGCGGCGCTGGCCGCGGTGGGGTCGCCGGCGCGGAAGTCGCCGACCACGCCGCGCGCGATCAGGGCTTGCACCACCGCATGGGCCGCGCCGGCGCGGAGGGCCTCGCTGCCCGCGTCGCTGGATTCGTCGAACGCCAGGCAGACCTGGCTGCCGCGCTGCGCTGCGTCAGCCGGCGAGGCCAGCAACAGGCCGAAACCGCCGCAGCGTTGCGCCACCAGCGCGGCGAAAGCCTCGGTCAGCGCCACCGATTTGCCGCGCAGCGCGGCCATGCCGCCCAGCGGCTGCGCCGCCAGCAAGGTGTCGACGCCACAGTCGAGCGCGGCCATCGCCAGCACCGGCGGTGTGCCGCAGAGGTAGCGCGAGATGCCGGGCGCCGGCGCGTAGTCGGCCGTGAAGGCGAACGGCGCGGCATGGCCCAGCCAGCCCGACAGCGGCTGGCGAAAGCGGTCGACCAGACCCGGCCGGACCCAGGCGAAGGCCGGCGCGCCGGGGCCGCCGTTGAGGTACTTGTAGCCGCAGCCGACCGCAAAATCGGCGCCGTCGGTGTTCAGCGCCACCGGCAGCGCGCCGGCCGAATGCGCCAGGTCCCACACCGCCAGGGCGCCTGCGGCATGGGCCGCGGTGCTCAGGCCCGCCATGTCGTGCAGCCAGCCGGTGCGGTAGTTCACCTGCGTGAGCATCAGCACCGCAGATTGTGTATCCAGCGCGGCGGCGATGTCTTCGGGCGCGTCCACCAGCCGCAGCGTGCAGCCGTGCTGGCGGGCCAGGCTCTGCGCGATGTAGAGGTCGGTCGGGAAGTTGCTGCGCTCGCTGACGATGACCGTCCGGCCGGGGGCGTCGTCACGCTGCACCGCCAGCGCCGCGGCCAGCACCTTGAACAGGTTCACCGACGTGGAATCGGCCACCACCAGCTCGCCCGGACCGGCGCCCACCAGCGGCGCGATCTTGTCGCCGATGCGCTGCGGCAGCGTCATCCAGCCGGCCGAGTTCCAGCTGCCGATCAGCCCCTGGCCCCATTCCTCGGTGATGACCTGCTGCAGCCGCGCCGCGGTGGCGCGCGGCAGCACGCCCAGCGAATTGCCGTCGAGGTAGACCAGGCCGTCGGGCAGTTGGAACTGCGCGCGCAGCGGGGCCAGCGGGTCGGCGGCGTCCAGCGCCAGGGCATCGTCACGGGTCATGGCGGGGTCCGGTTCAGGGTTCGCGCAACACTGCGGGTGTGCGCATTGGAGTTGGCGCAACACTGCGGGTGTGCGCATCAGAGTTGGCGCAACACTGCGGGTGTGCGCATCAGAGTTGGCGCAACACCGCGGGTGTGCGCATCAAAGTTCGCGCAACACCGCGGGTGTGCGCATCAAAGTTCGCGCAACACCGCGCGAACGGGGGATGCGTCGGCAGTCATCAGCCGCAGCGGCAGGGCGATCAGCTCGTAGTCGCCCTCGGCGACGTCGTCGAGCAGCAGGTTCTCCAGCACTCGCAGGCCGCGCCGGCGGATCACCTGGTGGCTGGGCAGGGCCTTGCTGTCGGCCGGGTCGATGCTGGCGGTGTCGATGCCGATCAGTTGCACCCCCCGATCGGCCAGGCGCTCCACCGTCTCGGGGGCGTAGGCGGTCAGCCGCGGATCCCAGCCGGTGGGCGCGCGGGCATAGGTTCGCAGCAGCAGCCGGGGCGGCAGCGGATCGGGCCCATCGGCCAGCGCGTGGACCAGGTGCCGCCACTCGATCAGCGGGCCGCAACCAATGGCGTGCACCACCCGGCAGCGGCCGAGGAACGGCGCCAGATCGAGCGCACCCACGGCCGCACCCTCGGCGCTGTAGTGCAGCGGCGCGTCGGCATGGGCGCCGGTGTGCGGGCTCAGCGTGAGTGTGCTGACGTTGACCGGGCAGTCGGCCGACAGCGTGGCGCTCCAGTGCAGTGCGAACGCCGCATCGCCCGGAAATACCGGCGAACCGGGCGACACGGGTGGCGAGATGTCCCAGAGGCGCTTCATCCGGCGATCATAGAGGCCGGCGTTTTTGTTGACAACTGAAGCAATTGCCGGAGGGTCGGGCCGCGCCTCGTCCAGCCCGGTGCCGGGCTCAGGGTTTCTTTTCCAGCCGCATCACGTCGCTGTCACGGCGCATCGAGAAGCGGTTGAGGAAGCTGTTGCCCAGCAGCACCTGCGGCATGTCCGAGGGCACCACCACCGCGGCCACGTTGGCGATCTCCACCGCACCCACCCGCACGGAAGTCAGGTTGACGGCGTAGACCGGCACCGGGCCGTTGGCGGTGCTGCTGATGCCGGGGCGGCCGCGTTTCCAGTCCAGCCCGATGCGGTTGGCCTCGGCCTGGCTCAGCGCGATGGTGGTGGCGCCGGTGTCGACCATGAAGTTCACCGGCTTGCCGTTGATCGACCCGGCGGCATTGAAGTGCCCGCCCGGGCCCATCGCCAGCACGATCGTGCTGTCGCCCGCGACGATCGGGCCGCCCACGCGCGACGGGGCGGCCCCCAGGCGCAATGACAGCGTTCGGCCGCCGACCGCGACCACGGCCTCGCCGTCACCCAGCCGGCGCAGCGTGACACCGCGCGCGCTGCCGCCCACTACCAGCATCTGCGGCTGGCCGTCGATCATCAGCAAGGCCTTGTCTGCCCCCATGCTGCCCGACAACGTGACCGATTGCGCCGCGACGCCCGATGCCAGGCATACGCTGCCAACGACGGCCCAGGACAAGCGCACCAAGTGCTGCCCCCAAGCAGACGCCGTGGATCCGGCTTCGCCGGGCCACCGACGTGCCTTGCAGGCCGCGCCATGCTTGGCGGTCCGAGCGAGACGCACCTAGCACTGCCCCCAAGCAGACGCCGTGGATCCGGCTCCGCCGGGCCACTGGCGTGCCTTGCAGGCCGCGCCGGGCCTTGCGGCCCAGCTCCTCGCCAGGCAGCCCCGGCCCACTGGCCCTGGGCTGTCCGGGCTCGGCCCCCCTGGGGGGGCTGAGGCCGGACACAAACGGCGTGCCGTTTGTGCCTGCCGAAGAGCAGGGCCTCTGGTCCTGCGCGGCCTGCAGGGACGCCGCAGGCGCTTCGGGGGGGGGAGAGTCACTCCCTGAAGTTGTCGAAGGCCAGCGGCACGTCGGCCACGTCCTTGCGCAGCAATGCCATCGCCGCCTGCAGGTCGTCGCGCTTGGCGCCGGTGATGCGCACCGCGTCGCCCTGGATGGCGGCCTGCACCTTCAGCTTGCTCTGCTTGACCAGGGTCTGGATCTTCTTGGCGGTCTCGGGGTCGATGCCCTGCTTGACAGCCACGGTCTGGCGCACCTTGTCGCCGCCCATCTTCTCGATCTTGGCCGAGAAGTCGAGGAAGCGGATGTCGACGCCGCGCTTGCTGAGCTTGGCTGTCAGTACGTCGCGCACCTGGGCGATCTGGAAATCGCCGTCACCGTGCAGTTGCAGCGTGCGCTCCTTGCCGGCCTCGACCAGCTCGACCTTGGCCGCCGTGCCCTTGAAGTCGAAGCGGGTGCCGATTTCCTTGCTGCTCTGGTCGACCGCATTGCGCAGTTCGACCAGGTTGGGTTCTAGAACGGTGTCGAAGCTGGGCATGGCAGGGGCGCTGTGGTCAGACGAGCGAAAAGAGAAAATTCTGCCACGCAGCGCGGTCGAACGGGGGCGGCTGGCCGAAGCTGCGGCTTTTCTCAGGCGAAGCCCATGCGCTGCAGCAGGGCCCGCGCGGTGTCCAGCAGGTGGCGCAGGTCGGCGGCTGCGGCGGCACGATCGGCGTTGCCCAGGTGCTGGGCATCGGTTTCGAGCCGGCTCGCGGCGTCGCGCACCGCGCGCAGCCCCATGCTGGCCGCGGCGCCCTTCACGGCATGCGCGCGCTCGCGCACGGCAGCGGTGTCGGCCTGGTCCAGCGCGGCCAGCAGGGCCGCCTGGCTGCCCGATTCGTCGCCGAGAAACCCGACCAGCACCGACCGGTAGCCGGTCAGGCCGACGCCGACGCAGACATCGCCGATCACCGTCATGTCGAGGTGGGTGGCGACATCGCTGGCACGGAACCGCCGCCTGGGCGCTGCCCCGGCGGCGGTCGGCGCGGCCGCTGCGGGCGCAGCCGGTGGCGGCAGGCCGGTCGGTGGAGTCGTTGGCATCGGCATCGGGGGCGCGAGGGCGGCGGTGGCTTGCAGGGGTGCTGGCGCGGGCCGTGCGCCATGGGCGCGGTGGCCGAAGAGCGTGACCAGCAAAGACTCGATATCGTCCGCTTGCACCGGTTTCGAGAGGAAATTGTTCATGCCGGCAGCCAATGCGCGCTGCCGGGTGTCGGCAAAGGCGTCGGCGGTCAGCGCCACGATCGGCACCCGGCCGGCGGGCGCGGGCAGGGAGCGCAAGGCCTGGGTGGCCTGCAGGCCGTCCTGCACCGGCATGTGCACGTCCATGAACACCAGGTCGGGCAGCTGCGTGATCACCGCGGCCACCGCCTCGGCGCCGTCCCGGGCCAGCCGCACCCGGTGGCCCATGCGCGACAGCAGGATGGCCATGAACTTGCGGTTCACCGGGTGGTCGTCGGCCACCAGCAGGTCCAGGCCGGCCTGGGCCGTGGCTGGCGCGTCGCCGGGCGCGCCGTGGGCCGCGGTGTTGGCGGTGTCGGCGGTGTCGGCGGTGTCGGCGGGGTCGGCCCGCGCTGCCGTGGCGGCGGCCGGGCGGTCGGCCGCGGAGCCCGGCAACACCAGTCGCAGCGTGAAGCAGGCGCCTTTTCCGGCGACGCTGTCGACCGCGATGTCGCCGCCCATCATCCGCGCCAGGCTGCGCGAGATCTCCAGCCCCAGGCCGGTGCCGCCGAAACGCCGCGAGGTGCTGGCATCGCCCTGCGTGAAGCGCTGGAACAGCCGCGCGCGCATGGCCGCGTCGATGCCGATGCCGCTGTCGCGCACGACGAAGCTGAGCTCGTGGGCCGCGCCGGTGTTGCCCTCGTCGACGGCCGGCAGCGCGTTGACCACCAGCGACACCTCGCCCTGCGGGGTGAACTTCACCGCGTTCGACATCAGGTTGAACAGGATCTGCTTGACCCGCTTGCCATCGGCCAGCACCCATCGCGGCACCGAGTCGGCCACCGCCACCCTCAGCCGCAGGCCCTTGGCCTCGGCGCTCAGCGCCATCAACGCGTGCACGTCGCGCAGCAGGCGCAGCAGGTCCTGGGGGTGCGGCACGATGTCGAGCCGGCCCGATTCGAGCTTCGAGATGTCGAGGATGTCGTTGAGCAGGTCGAGCAGGTGGGTGGCCGACTGCCGCGCGGTGCTCAGGTAGTCGGCTTGCTCGGCGTCGAGCTGGCTGGTCTCCAGCAGCGCCAGCATGCCCAGCATGCCGTTGAATGGCGTGCGCAGCTCGTGGCTCATGTTGGCCAGGAAGGCGCTCTTGGCCTGGCTGGCGGCTTCGGCACCGAGGCGGGCCTCCTGCAGCCGTTGCGCCACCTGCTGCAGTTCGCGGCGGCGGCGCAGCAGGGCGCGGAACTGGCGCACCGTCAGCCCGGCGAAGGCGGCGGTCAGCAGGCTCTGGAAGATCGTCAGGCCGATGCCCAGGCGGATCTGGTCGCGCACCGCATCGTTGCGCAGCCCCACCTGCTCGGCCATCTGCTGGTTGCTGCGCAGCGACAGGTCGTTCAGCGCGAGGCGCAGCGGAGCCATCTCGGCCAGCAGCGCGGTGATGGCCGACGCCGTCAACGGCTGGTCGGTCGACTCGGCCAGCAGGCCCTCGTGCGCCGCCACGAAGGCCTGCAGCCGATCCCAGGTCGGCGCATGGTCGGGACCCATCTCGGCCAGCGCCTGCACGCGCTCGGGTGAGACCAGCGGCAGACGGCTTGCAAACAGCTCGAAACGCAGCCGCACCTGCTCGTCGGCATGGGCGCCGGGTTGCGCCTGGGCGTCGCGAAGCCGGTCGCGCAGTTTCAGGAATTCGCCCTCCAGCTGGTAGAAGCTCCAGACCAGGTTGTCGCCCTCGTGTCGCACCGTGGCCGACAGCAGCGCCACCTGGCGCCACTGCACCCAGGCGATGGCGGCGAAGGCCAGCACCAGGCCGATGCCGGTGACCATCAGCCAGCGGTTCTGGCGCCGCAACGCACCGTGACGCTGCGCAAGACCCGCCCGCTGCGGCGCGTGCGCGATCACCGCGCCGCCCGTGCGCAGCGTGGCATGGTGCCAGCCCCTGCGGGCGGCCGGGCAGCGTTCACAGCCGGTTCACCGCCTGGGCTACCTGACGTTCAAGGTGCGCAATTGCCAGGCCGACCGGCTGTAGTAGCGCTCGGAGCGCAGATCGGCACTGTCGTCGTAGGGGTAGATGATGAACAGCGGGCCCTTCTCGCGCACCCGCATCGGCTGGTCGTCGAGCCGGGTGGCCATCAGCACCTTGAAGCGCTGCGCGTCTTCGGCAGGAATCTCCACCTTGTAGTCGTTCAACGCCACCGCGCTCAGCGTCGTGCCCTTGGCGCCGGCGGCGGCCATCACGTCGCGCAGCAGCGGGCCGCTGAACTTGCGCGGTGCCTTGAACCACGGCGTGGCGGTGACGAAGCTGTGCTGCGGCAAGGCGTCGAGCATGGCCATGTCGAAGTCGGCGCGGCCGCTGGCATTGGCCCGTTCGACCGGGCCGGTGACCGACAGCACGACCTTGCCCCTCGGCATGGCCAACGGGTCGGCGGCCCAGGCCGGCAGGCCCAGCGCCGCAGCGGCGATCACCACGGTCAGGGCGTGTCGGCGGCGGTGCAGGGCGCGGGCGGTGGGCGTCATGGCTGAATCCTCGGGTCGGGCGGGTGGTGCGCGGACGGTGCGCGGGTGGTGCGCGGGTGGTGCGCGGTGGTCGCGCAGCGCCCGGGCAGACTTCTGGCGCCGCTCGGGCCGTGCACGACCGCCACCGGTCGACCAGTGTGCAATCGATGCGTGAGTGCGAAACCGCGAACAAGCGGTCCGGGGGCCGGCAAATCGAGCCGGGCGGGCCGGGCGTGCGGGCGGCGGGGCGGGCCGGCAGCCAGATCGGCGAAAATCGGGACATGCCCGGAACCTCGTCCTCGCTGGTGATCGAACGCGACCAATCCCTGCGTGCGCTGAACACCTTCGGCCTGCCGGCGGTGGCGCACACGCTAGTGCGCATCCGTGCCGATGCCGATGTGCGGCGGGTGCTCGACCACCCCGCGCTGGGCCTGGCGCCCAAGCTGGTGCTGGGCGGCGGCAGCAACCTGGTGCTGACCCGCGACCCGGCGGCGGTGGTGTTGCGGGTCGAGGTGATGGGCCGGCGCCTGGTGGCCGCCGAAGACGACGCCTGGATCGTCGAGTTCGGCGCCGGCGAGCCCTGGCACGACGCCGTGGCCTGGACGCTCGACCAGGGTTGGCCCGGGTTGGAGAACCTGGCGCTGATTCCCGGCAAGATGGGCGCGGCGCCGGTGCAGAACATCGGCGCCTACGGCCTGGAACTGGCCGACCGCTTCCATTCGCTGGATGCGGTCGACCTGGTCACCGGCCGCGGCGTCACGCTGGACGCGCGGGCCTGCGCCTTCAGCTACCGCGACAGCGTGTTCAAGCAGACTGGCTTTGGCGGCCTGGCCGGCAAGAGCCTGATCACCCGGGTGCGGCTGCGCCTGCCGCGGCCCTGGCAGCCGGTGCGGGCCTACCTGGACCTCGAGCGCAAGATGGCCGAGACCGGCGACCACGCACCCGACGCGCGCACGATCTTCGACTGGGTCTGCGCCATCCGCCGCGCCAAGCTGCCCGACCCGGCGGTCGTCGGCAATGCCGGCAGCTTCTTCAAGAATCCGGTGGTCAGCGCCGAACAATGCCGCGACATCATCGGCCGCGACCCGCACATCGTGCACTACCCGCTGGCCGACGGCCGCTTCAAGCTGGCCGCCGGCTGGCTGATCGACGCCTGCGGCTGGAAGGGCAAGCGGGTCGGCAATGCCGCCGTCTACGACCGCCAGGCGCTGGTGCTGGTGAACTGCGGCGGCGCCACCGGCGCCGAGGTGGTGACGCTGGCGCGTGCCATCCAGGAAAGCGTCTACGGCCGTTTCGGCATCCGGCTGGAGCCCGAGCCGGTGATCGTCTAGGAGGCTGTCGGGCTGGGGGGACGGGCCTGCGTTGAAGCCGGCAATCGGCTCAGCCCAGGCGCCAAGCACAGCCATGCGTCTAGCCCAGCAGCCCCTCGCCGCGGCAAAGCGCGCGCGTCGCCGCGGTCAGTTCCTCGAAGCGCTGTACCGCCAGCGCCAGTTGCGGCGCGGTCAGCGTGGCAGCCTCCCGGTCGAGCTGGGTCGCGGCCGCGGCCAGCGCTGGCAGCCCCAGGTTGGACGCCGTGCCGTGCACGCCATGGCCGCAGCGCCGCAGCGCTGCCAGGTCGGCATCGCGCATCGCGTCGCGCAGCCGGCGCGCCGCGTCTTCCGCCTGCACGAAGAAGCTGGAGTACAGCCGCGACACGCCTTCTTCGCCCATCAGGTCGCGCACGCCCAGCAACGCGTGGCGGTCCAGCAGCACCGTGGCGCCAGCCGTGGGTGCCATGGCGGGCAGCGTGTCGTTGCCCACCGCTTCGCCGAAATGGCGCGCCAGCAATTCGCGCAGGGCCTGCCGGCTCAGCGGCTTGGTGGCCACTTCGGTCACGCCAGCGGCCAGGCAACGCGCATGGGTGTCGGCAAAGATGTCGGCGGTGAGCGCCAGGATGCAGATCCGGCCCGCCGGCCCGGGCAGGGCGCGGATCGCCTGGGTGGCGGCCACGCCGTCCATCGTCGGCATGTGCACGTCCATCAGCACCAGGTCCAGCGGCGGCGCGTCGCTGCCGTCGGCCTGGGCCTGCATCAGCTGCAGCGCTTCCAGACCGTTGTCGACCAGGCGGGCATGGTGGCCCAGCCGGGCCAGCAGCGCGGCCAGGTAGAGCTGGTTGACCGGATGGTCTTCGGCGACCAGCACCTGCAGTGGCCGCCCGGCTGGCCGGCCCGCTGCCCCGCCAGGGTCTTCCGTTGGCACCACCGCCTGCAGCGGGCAACGCAGGCTGAACACGCTGCCCGCGCCCGGCGTGCTGCGCACCGCGATCTCTCCGCCCATCAGCCGCGCCAGGTTGCGCGAGATCGCCAGCCCCAGGCCGGTGCTGCCCTGGCGCCGTGCGACGGGGCTCTCGGCCCGGCTGAAGCGCCGGAACAGCCGCGAGACGGTCTCGCTGTCCATGCCGATGCCGGTGTCGGCGACGTCGAACTCCAGCATCGGCGGCTGGCCGTCGGGCGCCAGCAGCCGGGCATGCAGCACGATGGCGCCCGCGTCCGAGTACTTGATCGCGTTGGCCATCAGGTTGAACAACACCTGGCGCACGCGGGTCGCGTCCAGCAGCACCGAGTCGGGCAAGGCCGGATCGAGTGTGGCGTGCAGGGCCAGGCCCTTGGCACTGGCAGCCGGTTGCAGCAGCGCGCGCACATCGCGCAACAACAGCGCCAGCACGACCGGCGTCGGCGCCAGCGCCAGCGCGCCGGATTCGAGCTTGCTGAGATCGAGGATGTCGTCGAGCAGGCGCAGCAGGTGCCGGGCCGACTCGTCGGCGGTGGCGATCCAGTCGGCCGCGAGCGGGTCGCGTGGCGAGTCCTTCGCCAGCGACAGCATGCCCATCAGCCCGTGCAGTGGTGTGCGCAACTCGTGGCTCATGTCGGCCAGGAACTCGCTCTTGGCCTCGCTGGCTGCCTCGGCTTCGATGCGGGCGTCGCGCAACTCGTCGGCCAGCCGTTCCAGGCGACGCCGGCGTTCATCGACCTGGCGCATCTGGCGCAGCGCGATGCCAGCGTAGACCAACACCAGCGCCAGCAGCGAGCCAGTGACCGCCAGGCCGATCTGGTTGTGCTGGCGCACCTGCTGCTGCCGTTCGGTGACCTGAGCAGCCACCCGGTGCGAGGCCGTCAGCATCACCGCGTGGAGGGGCTCGTCCAGGGTCTGCAGTTCGCCCAGCAGCGCGCGTGCGGCTTGCGGGCTCAACGAGGCCTGGCTGTCTTTGCCGAGGTAGATGTCGGCGCGCCGGATGAAGTTGTCGATGTCGCGCAACAACTGGCTGCTGACATCGCTGGCGCTCAGCAGCCGCTGCGCCTGGTCGCTGCCCAGCAGCGAGGCCCGGCTGACAAAGCTGTCGTAGCGCCGCTGCAGACCGGTGACGTTGGTCGGCCGGTCGACCTCCTGGTGCAGTTGTTCGCGCAGTCGCAGGTAGTCGACCTGCACCTGGTGGAGGCTCAGCACCAGGAAGTCGTCCTGGTGCTGCACCGTCTGCTGCAGCAGCGCGTGCTGGCGCACCTGCACGAAGGCCGTGGCGAGCACCGTGGCCAGCAACAGCAGGCCGGTGAGGCTGAACCAGGTCGACAAGCGGTGCGGGCCGGCGCCGCTGGTGGCCTCGCCCTTCGGCCTTATCGGTGGATCAGCGCGGCCGGGCTCGGTCATGGCAGCGCGATCGCATCGGGCTGTTGGCGCAAGGCCGAACGGGGTGCCAGCAGGGACGGGGTCGCCGAGGCCAACAGCGTACAACGGTGCATCGATGGCAGTTCAGGCATGCGGGTGGAGTCATGGTAGCGCGGCACTGCCGGCTATTGCCGGTTATTGCCGGCTATTGCCGGCTATTGCCGAGCCTGTTCGCGGCCACTGGTCCGCCCGCCGCGACGGGGCCGTTCACGCCCCGCGCCCTACACTGCTTTCGATGACTGCTGCCGCCGTGCCTCGCCACTTTGCCATCTGGCCCAAGCGCCTGCCCCGCCAGTTGGCGCTGCCCGACACCAGCCTGTGGTTCAACCTGGAGGTCTCGGCGCGCCGCTACCCGGACAAGGCGGCCTACAGCTTCTTCGGCCGCCGCCTGTCGTTCGCCGACCTGCTGGCCCAGGCCGAGGCGCTGGCCGGCTGGCTGCAGGCCCAGGGCATCGCCAAGGGCGACCGGGTGGCGGTGTTCATGCAGAACTGCCCGCAGTTCGCCATCGCGGTGCACGCGATGCTGCGTGCTGACGCGGTGGTGGTGCCGGTCAACCCGATGAACAAGGCCGACGAGTTCGGCCACTACATCACCGATCCGGGCACGAAGATCGTGCTGACCACCGCCGACCTGGTCGGCATCGTCGCCGAGGCCGATGGCCGGCTGCCGGCGGCGCAGCGATTGCGGCATGTCGTGGCCACGCGACTCACCGAGGCCATGCCGACAAGACTTGGCGCTGCTGCCCTGCACCAGCGGCACCACCGGCCTGCCCAAGGGTTGCATCCACAGCCACCGCACGCTGATGCACAACGTGATGTGCGGCGGCCTCTGGGGTTTCAGCACGCCCGAGTCGGTGAGCCTGGGCGTGGTGCCGATGTTCCACATCACCGGCTTCATCTACGGCTGCCTTGGGTTCGGTGGCGGGCGGCACCACCACGCTGATCCTGCCGCGCTGGGACCGCGAACTGGTCGGTCGCCTGATCGCGCGGCACCAGGTGACGCACTGGACCTGCATCCCGACCATGATCATCGACCTGTTCGGCAGCCCGAACTACCCGTCGTTCGACCTGACCAGCCTGAAGTACCTGTCGGGTGGCGGAGCGGCCATGCCGCAGGCGGTGGCCGAGCGGCTGCAGCGTGAGTTCAACTTCACCTTCGCCGAAGGCTACGGCCTGACCGAAACCGCTGCGCCCACCCACGGCAACCTGCCCGAGCGCGCCAAGCTGCAGTGCCCGGGCATCCCGGTGATCGGCACCGACTCGCGCATCGTCGACCCCGACACGTTGCGCCTGCTGCCGCAAGGCGAGACCGGCGAGATCGTCAGCCATGGGCCGCAGGTCTTCAAGGGTTACTGGAATCACCCCGACGCCACTGCCGCCGCTTTCATCGAGATCGACAGCAAACGATTTTTCCGCACCGGCGATCTCGGCCGGATGGACGAAGAAGGCTACTTCTTCATCACCGACCGGCTCAAGCGGATGATCAACGCCAGCGGCTTCAAGGTCTGGCCCAGCGAAGTCGAACTGTTGCTTTTCAAGTGCCCGGCAGTGCAGGAGGCCTGCATCATCGCCACCCGCGATGCCTACCGCGGTGAATCGGTCAAGGCGGTGGTGGTGCTGCGGGCCGAGGCGCGCGGCATCACCACGCCCGAAGACATCATTGCCTGGGCCCGCGAGCACATGGCGGCCTACAAGGTGCCGCGCAGCGTCGACTTTGTCGAGGCGCTGCCCAACAGCGGCTCGGGCAAGGTGATGTGGCGGCTGCTGCAGGAGCAGGAGCAGGAGCCGGCAACCTGAGCGGGGGAGGCACGCGGGTGGCCGTTCGTTCACGCCTTCCGCTGGACCCTGGAACGGCAAAACGCCGATGCGGCCAAAACCGCATCGGCGTTTCTCGTTGGACCGTGAGGGGATTGCGCCCCTCAGACGATCACTTCTTGACGTCGGCGCCCTTGCCGATTTCGCCGGACTTGTTGGCCGAAGCGGCTTCGGCCTTGACGTCGGCGCGGGCCTTGGTCGAGGTTGCCTTGGTCGGCGCGGCAACGGCAGCGCCCTTTTCGATCGTGCCGGCCTTGTTGGCGGCGGCGGCTTCGGCCTTGGTCTCGGCGCGGGTGTGATCCGACTTCGGCTTGGTGGCCTTCGGCACGGCAGCGCCCTTTTCGATGGTGCCCGACTTGTTGGCCGAGGCGGCTTCGGCCTTGACTTCAGCGCGGGTCTTCGGGGCGGCTTCCTGGGCCACGGCCGCTTGGGCGGTGAACAGGGCAGCGGCGAGGACGGACAGGGTGATCAGCGACTTGTTCATGGGAAAAGCTCCTGGGGATGGGGTTCCGGCAAATGCCGACTTGCTTGCTGTGCCGACGTGGCACGCCGGATTTGCAATGGTTCAACGTCAATCGACGTCGCCGGGTTGACAGCGCGCTGCCGTTCAGCGATGGCGAAGGCCCGCGTTCAGCACTCGGGCCGTTGCAGACGTGACAACGGCGATGCAGGTGAACCTGCATCGCCGCTCTGGCTTCAGGTTCGTCGCGGTGTTTGCCGCGCAGCCTGGGCCGATGGACGCGTGGCTTATTTCTTCGGCGCGACGACGGCCGTCGGCTGGTTCAAGGTTTTGGCTTCGCCGGACTTGTTGGCGGCAGCCGCTTCGGCCTTGGTTTCAGCACGGGTGTGGTCCGAGGTCGCCTTGGTGGGTTTGTCCACGGCAGCGCCCTTTTCGATCGTGCCGGCCTTGTTGGCGGCAGCGGCTTCAGACTTCACTTCGGCGCGGGCCTTGTCCGAGGTCGACTTGGTGGCCTTCGGCACGGCAGCGCCCTTTTCGATGGTGCCGGCCTTGTTGGCAGCGGCGGCCTCGGCCTTCACCTCGGCGCGGGTCTTCGGCGCGGCGTCTTGCGCCACGGCCACTTGGGCGGTGAACATGGCGGCAGCGATGACAGACAGGGTGATCAGCGATTTCTTCATGGCTCTCTCCTAGGGTTTGGGCACCCGGCAGGCGCCGAGGGGATGCTCGCCCGACACAAGAGCGTGGTGGCTGGCATCGTGGTAACGAAGCCGTCGGAGTATAAGTTGACACCCTAATCCGGTCCTCTTCAGGACAGGTATTCCCCCGCGCGGGTGCCGGCCTGGAGATCGATTGTTGCGTTTATGCAACACACTGGGGCGGCGATCGAGGGTTAGAAGCCCGAGCCTGGCTGCAGCAGAAAGGCTGCCTCCTCGACCGTGCTGGCGCGGCCCAGTGCGGCATTGCGGTGCGGAAACCGGCCGAACCGGGCCACCACGTCATGGTGGCGCCGGGCCCAGCCGATCAGATCGGCGCGAGCCGGCTCGTCCTGCGCCAGTTGCTGGAACAACTGCACCGCGGTGCGCTGATGCGACAGGTCTTCGGCATGCTCGAACGGCAGGTAGACGAAGCTGCGCTGCACGCCGTTGAGCGCCCGGTCGGCGCCCGCGGCCACCACCGCCCGTGCGATCTGCAGCGCCCGCGCATCGCCGGCGAAGGCGCGGGCGCTGCCGCGGAACACGTTGCGGGTGAACTGGTCGAGCACGATCAGCAGCGCCAGGGCAGGCAGCGGCTCGATCGGCCGGGTGATCCAGCCGTCCAGGTCGCCAGCCAGCGCCTGCTCGATCAACGGGTCGAAGCGGCGCTCGATCTCGGCGTCGAATGCCGCGTCCCGGGTGAACCAGGCTTGGCGTGGCGCGGCGTGGCCCGGGTCGTCGGTCGACCCGAACCAGAAATCGAGCACGGCCAGGGTGTCGGTGTGCATGGGGTGCTCCGGGGTCGGTTGTCGGGTTGGCGCGGACGCCGTTCAGCAGAGCCTGGCGCCCGCGCTGTGGTTGCGCTGGCCCGCAGGGGCCTTGGCCGGCAGCACAGCGGCGATCAGCGTGGCGGCCGCGGCCAGCAGGGCCTGGCGTCGGGTGGGGGTCATCGTGTCTCCAGCAAGTCCTGGGTGTCGGGGTGGCGCCGCATGTAGGTCTGCACGTAACTGCAGACCGGGCGCACGCGCCAGCCCTGACGGCGAGCTTCAGCCAGCGCTGCCTGCACCAGCGCAGCGGCGATGCCGCGGCCCTGCAGCGCGCGCGGCACGGCGGTGTGCACCAGGTGCATCACGCCATCGCGCAGTTGGTAGTCGGCTTCGCAGGCGTGGCTGTCGACCTCGGCGGTGAACCGGCCGGCGGTGGCGTCGTGGTGGATGTCCAGATCGGTCATGGTGTCCCTCGGGTCAGACGGGCTCAACGGCGGGCCAGCTGTTGCCACAGAAAGGCGAACTCCAGCGCCATCATGTCGGCCTTCTGGGTGTTGTCGGCGGCGCCGGCGTGGCCGCCTTCGGTATTTTCGTAGTACAGCGGCGCGTGGCCCTGCTCGATCATGCGCGCGGCCATCTTGCGGGCGTGACCGGGGTGCACGCGGTCGTCGCGGGTGCTGGTGGTGAACAGCACCGGCGGCAGGTGGGTGCCGGCCCGCACGTTCTGGTAGGGGCTGTAGCGGGCGATCCAGGCCCACTCTTCGGCGATGTCGGGGTTGCCGTACTCGGCCATCCACGAGGCGCCGGCCAGCAGCCGGTGGTAGCGCTGCATGTCCAGCAACGGCACCTGGCACAGCACGGCGCCGAACAGCTCGGGCCGCTGCAGCATCACCGCGCCGACCAGCAGGCCGCCGTTGCTGCCGCCCTGGATGCCCAGGTGCGGCGCGCTGGTCACCCGGGTGGCGATCAGGTCGGCGGCCACCGCGGCGAAATCGTCGTAGCTCCTCTGCTTGTTCGCCTGCGTCGCCGCCTGGTGCCAGGTGGGGCCGAACTCGCCACCGCCGCGGATGTTGGCCACCGCCAGCACGCCGCCATGGGCATACCAGGCGGTGCCGAAGCCGGCCGAGTACCACGGCTGCTTGGACACCTCGAAGCCACCGTAGCCGTACAGCAGCGTGGGGTTGCCGGCGTCGGCCTGGGCGCCTTGGGGCCAGACAACGAAGTACGGGATACGGGTGCCGTCGGTCGACGTGGCGTGGCGCTGTTCCACCCGCATGCCACCGCTGTCGAACATTGCCGGCAAGGTCTTCAGCGGCTGCAGGTTGGTCGGGCGGCCGGGCCCCGGCGTTTCGCCCAGCAGCAGCGTGTCGGGCGTGAGGAAGTCGGCGTAGGTCAGCGTGAAGTGCTCGGCCAGCGGGTCGTCGTGCGCACCACTGCCCAGCAGCGGGTCGTGCAGCGCCTCGGCGGCCAGCGTGCCGGGAAAGGGCGTGACGATCTCGCGCCGCTGCCAGGTGTCGCCGGTCGGTCCCGCCGGGCCGGTCGGGCTGGGCGTTGGCTGCCAGGCCTCCAGCCGGCCGGCCACGTTGTCCAGCACCTCGACCAGCACCTGGCTGGCGCTCAGGCTGTAACCCGCCAGCGACCGGGTGGCGGTGGGCGTGAACAGTGCCTGCAGCGGCGGCATGGCGATGCGTTTGGCGGCATCGGTGGCGGCATCGGTGGCGGCCTCAGTGGCGGCCAGGATCGCGTCGGCATCGCCCACCAGCAGCGCGCCGGCCGGCCACACCCGCCCGCCGACGGCCCAGTCGCTGCGCAGCTGCAGCAGGGCCCGCTCACGCCAGAAGCCGATCTCGGCATCGGCGGGGATGTGGATCTTCTGCAGCCGGTCGCCGACCAGCAGGAACTGCTCGCTGTTGTAGAAATCGGTGGCGCGCGCCACCACGGTGCGCTCGAAGCCGGGCGTGGCATCGACCCACACGCTGGCCGACACGTCCTGCGGCCGGGCCTCGAACACCGTCACCGCATCGGCCAGCGGCTGGCCGCGCTGCCAGCGCTTGATGACCCGCGGGTAGCCCGAATCGGTCAGCGAGCCCGGGCCGAAATCGGTGCCGACATAGACCGTGTCGGCCGCTGCCCAGCAGACGCGGGTCTTGGCCTCGGGCAAGGTGAAGCTGCCGCCGGCCGCGCCGTCCACCGTGGCATCAACAAAACATCTGGTGCGGGTGTCGAACTCGCGCAGCACGGTGGCGTCGGCGCCGCCGCGCGACAGCTGCAGCAGCGCGCGGTCGTAGGCCGGCCCCAGCACCGTGGCACCGGCCCAGACCCAGTTTTCGCCCTCTGCAGCGGCCAGTGCGTCGAGGTCGAGCACCGTCTCCCAGGTGGGCGCGGGTTGCTTGTACTCGGCCAGCGTGGTGCGCCGCCACAGCCCGCGTGGGTGATCGGCGTCACGCCACAGGTTGTAGAAATCGGCACCGCGACGGGTGATGTGGGGGATCTTGTCGCGGGCATCCAGCACGGCGCGAAAGCGGTCGCGCATGGCGTTGAAGCGCGGTTGGGCCTCCAGCACCTGGCGGGCCTGCGCGTTGCGCTCGCGCACCCAGGCCAGCGCCCGTTCGCCCGCCACCTCTTCCAGCCAGGCATGCGGGTCGGTGGCGAATCCGGTGTCAGTGGCGGCAACGGTGGCCGTGGGGGCAACGGTGGCCGTGGGGGGCACAGGGAGGGGGACGGGGACGGGGACGGCAGCGGAACCGGAACCGGAACCGGAACCGCCGACGGGGTCGTCGTCGCTCACTGGCCGCCCCGCCACAGCGCCTGCGGCTGCACTTCCACCGTGCGCTGGCCGTCGCTGAAGTAGACGTGGCCGTCCTGGATGCTGATCTGCAGCTGCATCGAGCGCTGCGCCATCGCGGCCAGCGCCTGGCTCTGCTCGGACGGCAGTTGCCAGATCTCGAGGTTGCGCAGCCGGCTGATCTTGTTGGCGATGCCGGCGTACCAGATCGCCGCCGAATGGGCGTAGCAGTACAGCGTGACGCGGCGCGCCTTGCCGCAGGCCTTGGCGAGGCGGCGTTCGTCGGACGGCTGGCCGACCTCGATCCAGTGCAGCAGCTGGTCGGACAAGTCCTTGTGCCAGAGGTCGGGCTCGTCGGCGTCGGCCATGCCGCGGGCAAATTGCAGCGTGCCGTGCAGGTCGTCGGCCGGCACGTTCAGGGCAAAGGCCAGCAACCGGGCCATCAGGCGCTCTTCGGTCTCGGACGGCATCACCGGCAGGGTCAGCAGATGCTCGCCGTAGACATTGCGGTCCATGTCGGAGATTTGCAGGGTGGCCTTGTAGATCGTGGCTTTGATGGCCATCAGGAAAGGCTCCAGGGTTGGCGGCCGCAGGGTCAGGCACCCGGCGCGGCGCGAAGCCGGCACTGTGCCACAGGGGCGCCAGAATCGCGGCAAGGAGATCCGCCGTGCCCGACCCAACCCCAGCCCCACCGCCACCCTTGCCGGCCGATCCGGACACGGCCGACGCCCGCGACGCCGAACGCTATGGCCGGCCGCTGTCGGGCTGGCGCCTGAAGGTCTACACCATCGTCTTCGAGGCCGACACCCGGGCCGGCCGCCTGTTCGACCTGGTGCTGCTGTGGGTCATCGTCGCCAGCGTGGCGGTGGTGATGCTCGACAGCGTGGAACGCATCCATGCCCGCTGGGGCCGGGTGTTCACCGTGCTGGAATGGGGTTTCACGGCGCTGTTCACCCTGGAATACGTGCTGCGCCTGGCCTGTGTGAGGCGCCCGGCGCGTTATGCCCGCAGCACCTTCGGCATCATCGACCTGCTGGCCATCGCGCCCACCTACCTGGCGCTGCTGTTCCCGGCCCTGCATGCGCTGATCGACGTGCGCGTGCTGCGGCTGCTGCGCATCTTCCGCATCCTCAAGCTCACCGCTTACGTGGCCGAATTTGGCGCATTGGGCCGTGCACTGTCGGCCAGCCGGCGCAAGGTGGCGGTGTTCCTGAGCTTCGTGCTGCTGGTGGTCACGGTGATGGGCACGCTGATGTACGTGGTCGAGGGGCCGGCCAACGGTTTCACCAGCGTGCCGACCTCGATCTACTGGGCGATCAGCACGATGACCACGGTGGGCTTCGGCGACATCACGCCCAAGACCGACCTGGGCCGCCTGATCGCCAGCGTGATGATGCTGCTGGGCTGGGGCACGCTGGCCGTGCCCACCGGCATCGTCAGCGCCGAGTTCACCGCGCAGCGCATCGGCAAGTTGCCGACCACCACCCGCACCTGCCATGCCTGCTTGAGCGAGGGCCACTTGCCGCAGGCCAATTACTGCCGCGACTGCGGCGCCCCATTGCCGCCCTACCGCCAGGGCTGACCCGCCGCCCAGCGCCCCGCCCAGCGTCCCGCCCACCACCTGCTGCACGGCGATCGGCAGGGCCGACCCGGGTGGCGACTGTGCGCGCCGGCCGCAGAATGAGCGATGCTTCGCCAAACGCGCCACCTCCATGCCCAGCACCCCCAACGCGATCCAGATCGGTGAGGCGGGCGATGGCGACGCGATCGCGCACGAGACCGCACGGGCAATGGCGGCCGAGCAGCAGCGCATGCTCCAGCTGGTGCTTGAACTCACCGAGCAAGGCTTCTGGACCATTGACAACGCGCTGCGCACCACCGACGCCAACCCGGCGATGTGCCGCATGCTGGGCGTCGACCTGGCGCAAATGATGGGCCGCAGCATTTACGATTTCGTCGACGACGACAACCGCGCGGTCTTCGACCGGCATGTCCTTCTGCGTGCCCAGGGCCAGGCCGAAGGCTACGAGATCGCGCTGACCCGCGCCGACGGCCGCCAGGTGCACTGCTTCAACAATGCCACGCCGATGTTCGACGGGGCGGGCCGCAAGATCGGCGCGCTGGGGCTGTTTTCCGACATCACGACGCAGAAGCAGGCCGAGCTGCAGGTCCGCCAGGCCGGCGAGTTGCTGGCGCAGAAGTCCCATGTGCTCGAGATCACGCTGGACAGCCTGTTGCAGGGCGTGCTGAACGTCGACGCCAGCGGGCGCTGCACCGCCTGGAACTGCCGTTTCCTCGAACTGCTGCAGCTTCCGGTGGCGTTGATGGCCAGCCGGCCGACGCTGCAGATGCTGCTGGACTACCAATTGACGCACGGACATTTCGGCCGCGGCCTGATGCAGCTGGATGACAACGGCCGGCGCAGCGTGGCGCTGGCGCAGCAGGGCGCGCCGCCGATCTCGGGCTACCGCTACCGCCGCACGCGTGCCGACGGCACCGTGCTCGACGTGGCCTCGCACTTTGCCGCCGATGGCAGCCTGGTGCGCACCTTCACCGACGTGACGGCCAGCGTGGCGGCCGAGGCTGCGCTGATCAGCGCCCGCGACGAGGCCGAGCGCGCCCGCGGCGAAGCCGAGCGCGCGCGCGAGGAGGCGGAATCGGCCAACCGTGCCAAGTCCGATTTCCTCTCGCGCATGTCGCATGAGTTGCGCACCCCGCTGAACGCGATCCTGGGTTTCGGCCAGCTGCTGCAGGCCAGCGCCGACGACCCGCTCAGCGGCGGTCAGCAGCAGCGCCTCGACCAGATGCTGCGTGGCGGGCGTCACCTGCTGGCGCTGATCGACGACGTGCTCGACGTGGCCCGCATCGAGGCCGGCCAATTGCAGCTGAGCCCGCAGCCGGTCGACCTGGCCGCGCTGGCGCAAGACTGCCTGCGCCTGGTTCAGCCGGTGGCGCAGGCCCGCGGCGTGACGCTGACGCTGCATCTCGACCCGTCGCCCGCGGCCTGTATCGTCACCGCCGATGCCACCCGGCTGAAGCAGGTGCTGCTGAACCTGCTGTCGAACGCGATCAAGTTCAACCGCGAGCACGGCGAGGTGCAGGTGGGCGTTCGGGTGGTGGTCGACGGTTGGCTGCTGGAAGTGACCGATCAGGGCCCGGGCATTGCGCCGGCGCAGCTGTCGCGGCTGTTCCAGGCCTTCGAGCGGCTGGACATGGAGGGCGCGGTCGAGGGCACCGGCATCGGGCTGGCGCTCAGCCGCAGCCTGATGACGCTGATGCACGGCGCGATCGGGGTGCGCAGCGTGCCGCGGCAGGGCAGCGTGTTCTGGCTGCGGCTGCCGGCCAGTGCCGGCGATGTCGTCGCTGTCGACCCGCCCGTGGCGGCCGGCGTGCCAGCCCTGCCGACACGTCGGCACGACGTGCTCTACATCGAGGACAACGAGGTCAACCAGCTGTTGATGCAAGGCATGCTGGCGCACCGGCCAGCGATCGACCTGCAGCTGGCCGCCTGGCCCGAGCAGGGCCTGGCGATGGCCTTGGCGCAGCCGCCTGACCTGGTGTTGCTCGACATCCAGTTGCCAGGCATCGACGGTTTCGAGGTGCTGCGCCGGATGCGCAGCCAGCCATCGTTGCGCCAGGTGCCGGTGATCGCCGTCAGCGCCAACGCCATGCCCGACGACCTGGCCGAGGCCCGGCGTGCCGGCTTTGCCGACTACCTGACCAAGCCGGTGGACATGCTCAGGCTGCTGGCGCTGGTGGACCGGGCCCTGGCCGGCTGAGCGCCGGCCGGGCGCCGGGTGCGCCGCCCGGTCGAGCGCCGGGCCGCCCCAAGCTGGCCGGCTACCCGCCCGGCGGGTGGCGGCAGTACGCTGCCGCCGGGTGCTCCAGCCGCCCGGCCGAGCGCCGGGCCGCCCCAAGCCGGCCGGGCACCCGCCCGGCGGGTGGCGGCAGTACGCTGCCGCCGGGTGCTCCATTCACATCGGCTGGTAAGCCAGCCGCAGGTAGATCGGCGCAAACGCCTCGGCCTGGGTGATCTCGAGCAGGTGTTCGCGTGACAGCTCGAGCATCGCGAGGAAGGTGACCACCAGCACCGGCACGCCACGCGAGGCCTCGAACAGCTCGTGGAACTCGACGAAGCGCTTGCCCGCCAGGCGGCGCAGCACGATGCTCATGTGCTCGCGCACCGACAGCTGCTCGCGGCTGATGCGG
Source organism: Burkholderiales bacterium (assembly GCA_038211805.1). Classification (GTDB taxonomy): domain Bacteria; phylum Pseudomonadota; class Gammaproteobacteria; order Burkholderiales; family Burkholderiaceae_C; genus Pseudaquabacterium. The sequence goes on from JBBQVF010000025.1 coordinate 34,799, forward strand.
TGGTGCTGGTTGAGCCTGGCACGCCGCAGGATGTCGCCCCAGGCCTGCTGCAGGTCGGCCACCTCGACATCGGGGAAGCGCACCTGCAGGCTTTGCTCGACGTGCACCTGGGCGCGCAGGAAGTCGCGGCCGATCACCGGCAGCCGGTCGAGTCGGGCAGCGACCACCTTGATCTGCTCGTACTCCAGCAGCCGGCGCACCAGCTCGGCACGCGGGTCAGGGCCTTCGCCGCCGTCGTCGGTCTTGCGCGGCGGCAGCAGCATGCGCGACTTGATCTCGATCAGCATCGCCGCCATCAACAAATATTCGCTGGCAAGCTCCAGGTTGTGCTGGCGGATCTGGTCGACGTAGGCCAGGTACTGGCGGGTCACGTCGGCCAGCGGGATGTCGAGGATGTTGAAGTTCTGCCGCCGGATCAGGTAGAGCAGCAGGTCCAGCGGGCCTTCGAAGGCTTCGAGGAAGACCTCCAGCGCATCCGGCGGGATGTACAGGTCGGTCGGCATGCGAAACAGCGGCTCGCCGTACAGCCGCGCCAGCGCCACCCGGTCGACCGGCAAGGCATCGGCAGCGGTGGCGGCATCGCCCGCGGCCAGCGGCATCAGCGGCGGCGGCGGCGGGTGCGGCGGCGTCGGTGGGTGCGGAGGGGCCGGCAACGTGCTGCGATTGTCCGCACCGGCCGGCGTCAGGGGGCTCACGCGGCGAACTATCTGCCCGGTCAGCGCGGCTTTGGCTTGGAGAAGTAGACGTACGGGTTTTGCGGCACCCGGGCGTCGGCGTACTCGGCCTGTGCGCTGCGATCGATCTGCTTGTCCCACAACAGGCCGCGGCCGGCGCGCTGCTCGGCTTCGAGCGTGGGCTTTTTCGCCTTCAGCTCGTTGATGAACTGCGTGACGTCGGATTGGTAGGGCTTGCGGAAGAACTCCATGGCGATGGACCTCGGCATTCAGGGACAACCCGTCAGTTTAAGCCCGGACGCTGTCATCACCGACGCGGGGTGGTCGTGGCACGATCCGCCCCATGGACAGTGAGATCGAGCTGAAGTTCCGCATTCCGCCGGCCCGGCTGGCAGCGCTGCGCCGGGCGGTGATGACCCGCAGCGCCGTGGTGCTGCCGCTGGCCGCGGTCTATTTCGACACGCCCGGTGAACACCTGGCGCGCGCCCGCACCGCGCTGCGCCTGCGCCGCGAAGGCGCCACTTGGGTGCAGACGCTGAAGGCCGAGGGCGGCAGCACGATGCACCGGCTGGAGCACAACCTGGTGGTTGTCGGCACGCAGCAGCCGGCGTTGGACCTGTCACGCCACGACGGCACCGCCGCCGGCGAGGCGCTGCGCAAGGTGCTGGCAGGTGCCGGTGACGCGCCGCTGGCGGCGCGCTACGCCACCGAGGTGCAGCGCACGCAGCGGCTGCTGCGCCTGGGCGCGGCGCGCATCGAACTGGCACTGGACGAAGGCAGCATCACCGCGGGCGCGCGCCGACTGCCGATCTGCGAGCTGGAATTCGAACTGCTGGCCGGCACACCGCAGGCCTTGCTGGACGTTGCGGGCCGCTGGGCAGACCGCTTCGGCCTGGTGCTGGATGTGCGCAGCAAGAGCGAACGTGGCCACCACCTGGCCGCCGGCGTGCTGGCCGGCCCGCCGACCAAGGCGCGGCCCTTGCGCCTGCCGGCCGACGCGACACCGGCGCAGGCACTGGCGGCGATGTTGGCCAACGCGTTGGGCCAGGTGCTGGCCAATGCCAGCGTGATGGCCGACGCCGACCTGGCCGGCCCGGTGGCGGCCGATGCCGAATACCTGCACCAGCTGCGGGTGGGTCTGCGCCGGCTGCGCAGCCTGCTGCAGGTTTATGGCCCGCTGGCGCCGCCGTTGGAGGCGACGGCGGCGATGGCTGCGACTTTGGCACCAGCGCTGGGCGCGCTGTTCGGCCAGCTGGGCGCCGCGCGCGACCGGGATGCGCTGGCCGAATGGCTGTGGCCGGCGCTGCGCGGGGCCGGTGCGCCCTGGGTGCCCGATAGCGCCAGCGAGCAGGCAACATCGTCGCCCGACGTTCCCGCCACCGCCACCGCCACCGCCACCGCCACCGCCGCCGCCGCAGCCACCACTGACACTGAAACTTCCGCTTCCGCTTCCGCTTCCGCTTCCGCTGCCGCTGCCGCTGCCGCTGCTGCTGCTGCTGCTGCTGCTGCTGCTGCTGCTGCTGCTGCTGCTGCTGCTGTCCCTGGCGCTGCCATCGCCACCGAGGCGTCGGCGTTGAAGGCGCCGACCCTGGCCACGGCGGTGGCGCCGAGCGCGGCTGTGGACCTGGGCGCCCTGCTGCGCGCGCCAGCCACCCAGCGGCTGTGGCTGTCGGCCCTGGCCGCGAGCCAGCCGCCGATGGCTGCGGCGGCGGTGATGCCGGTGGGGCCGGTGTCGGCGCCCGCCCAGCCCGAGCGTCAGAAGGGCAAAAAGGGCAAAAAAGGGGCCAAAGGCCAGGACGGGCACCCGGACGGCCAGGGCACTTCTGATCAACCAGGCCACGATGGCGGCGACGGCGAGGCCTTGCGCGACCTGCTGCGCGCGCCGCTGCACCGGTTGCTGCGCCAGATCAGGCGCGACGCGGTGCGCTTCGAAGACCTGGATGACGAGGCGCGGCACCGTTTGCGGCGGCGCATCAAGCGGCTGCGCTATGCGGCCGATGCGGCGGCGTCGCTGTGGCCGGCCAGGCCGGTCGAGCGCACGCTGCGCGCGCTGGCCCGCGCCCAGGAGCCGTTGGGCGTCTACAACGACACCGTCGTGGCGCTGTCGCTGATGAGCGGTCTGGCGGCGCAGGACGGTCGCGCCTGGTTCGCGGTGGGCTGGCTCAGCGCCCGACGCGAGGCGCTGGCCGCGCCTTGCGCCAAGGCGCTGACCCGGCTGTCGCGGGTCCGCGGGTTCTGGCAGCGGCGATAGCCGATAGGCGATAGCCGATAGCCGATAGCCGATAGCCGTCAGCCGTCAGCCGTCAGCCGTGAGCCGTGAGCCGTGAGCCGCGGCCCCGCCCGGGTCCTCCCGCGGTTAGGGCCTGGGTTTGGCGCCGGCGGCAGCCTTCAGCCCTGGCCCGCCGCCCGCAGCGCGTCCTCGACCGTGGCCACCACGTTGTCGGCGCCCAGCTCGGCCTCGAAGCCCGACCGCCTGATCAGCCCCATCGGCTGCGGGTTCACGTCGGCCAGCACCAGCGCCACCCCTTGGCGCCGCAGCGTGCGGTGCAACTGCTGCATCGCGTCGATGCCCGAGGTGTCGATCGAGATCAGCCGGTGCATCTCCAGCACCAGGCAGCGGGTGCCCGCGGGCAGCTGTCCGGGCAGGGCCTCGATCTTGCCCACCGCGCCGAAAAACAGCGAGCCGAACAGCTCGAACACCGCCACGCCGGGCGGCAACTCACCAGCCGTGCCGTGACTGCCGCGCGGCTTGACCGAGAACAGCGCACTCATCCGGACGATGAAGAAGCCGCAGGCCATCAGCAGGCCGACCTCGACTGCCACCGTCAGGTCGAACACCACGGTGAGGAAGAAGGTGCCCAGCAGCGTGGCCCGGTAGGGCAGCAAAAAGTGCTTGAGGCGGGCGAACTCGCGCCACTCGCCCATGTTCCAGGCCACGAACAGCAGGATGCCGGCCAGCGCGGCCAGCGGCACATGCTCGGCCAGCGGCGCGGCCACCAGCACGATGGCCAACAGCGTCAGCGCATGCACCACGCCGGCGATCGGCGAGGCGGCGCCGGCACGCACGTTGGTCACGGTGCGGGCGATGGTGCCGGTGGCCGGGATGCCACCGAAGAACGGCGTCACCAGGTTGGCCACGCCTTGCGCCATCAGCTCCTGGTTGGGGTCGTGGCGTGGGTGCTGCGGCGCCATGTTGTCGGCCACGCGGGCACACAGCAGGCTTTCGATCGCACCCAGCAGGGCCAGCGTGATGGTCGGGATGACCAGCAGCTTGGCGGTGGCCCAGCTGAAATCGGGCAGTGCAAAGCTGGGCAGGGCCTGCGGAATGCCGCCGAAGCGCGAGCCGATGGTCTCGACCGGCAGCTTCAGCAACAGCACCGCGACGGTGGCCAGCGCCAGCGCGACGATGGTGCCCGGCAGGTGGGCGGCCCAGCGCCGCAGGTGTGGCAGTGCGCCTTGCGGCGTCACCGGCATGGTGTAGCTCTTGGGCCACAGCACCACCAGGGCCAGGCAGGCCAGGCCCACGGCAAGGGCCGCCGGGTTGACCCCGTGCAGGTTCTCCCAGAGCAGCACGATCTGGCTGAAGAAGTCGCCCGGCATCTTGTCGATCGGCAGGCCCAGCAGGTCTTTCAGCTGGCTCAGGCCGATCAGCACCGCGATGCCGTTGGTGAAGCCGATGACGATCGACACCGGGATGTAGCGCACCAGCGCGCCCAGTTTCAAGAGCCCCATCAGGAACAGCAGCACACCAGCCAGCGAGGTGGCGATCAGCAAATTGGCCAGGCCGTAGCGCTCGACGATGCCGTAGACGATGACGATGAAGGCGCCTGCCGGGCCGCCGATCTGCACCTGCGAGCCGCCCAGCGCCGAGATCAAGAAACCCGCGATGATGGCGGTGAAGATGCCGGCCTCGGGCTTGACGCCGCTGGCAATCGCAAAGGCCATCGCCAGCGGCAGCGCGACGATGCCCACGGTGAGCCCGGCGCCGATGTCGGCCAGCAGCTGGCTGCGTGAATAGCCGGCCAGCGCGTCGAGCAGGCGCGGACGAAAGCGGTGAAGGCGGACCGTGGGCAGCATGTCGGCCGATGGGGGTCAATCGCTCACCGCGGCACGGTCCGCCCGGGCCGTGCGCGCCAGTCGTCGAAGGCCGGCACCAGCGCCAGCGCCGCCAGCAACACCGCCAGCGGCACCGTCGAGACATAGCCCAGGTACTTGAAGCCCAGCGCGCCGCTGATGCCGCCGACCAGGAAGCAGCCCAGCAAGCCGGCCAGCAGGGTCAGGCGATCGCGGTCGGCCCGGACGTGGAACACCGGATCGGGGTCGCGGTTCCAGTAGGCGAGTTTGCCCAGCTCGATGCCCAGGTCGGTGACGATGCCGGTCATGTGGGTGGTGCGGATCACGGCATGCGACACCTTGGTGGTCACCGCGTTCTGCAGCCCCATGATGAAACACAGCAGCACGACGGTGATGGGCACCAGCAGGCCTTCGATGCGCGCCAGGCGGGCCCCCAGCAGGCCGAAGCACAGGATCAGCAGCGCCTCCAGCAACAGCGGCAGGGCGTATTCGCTGGCCATTCGGTGACGACGGGCGTAGTTGACCAGCATCGCGCAGCAGATCGCGCCGCAGAGGAAGGCCAGCACGCCGACCAGCCCGGTCACCACCACCTGCGGCTGGCCCAGCACCAGGTTGTCGGCGATGGCCGACATCATGCCGGTGACGTGCGAGGTGTACTGCTGCACCGCCAGGAAGCCACCGGCATTGATCGCGCCGGCCACTGCCGCCAGCACCAGCCCCAATTGCCGGTTGGCCGCCACCGTGCGCTGCCGCCCGATCAGAAAGCGCGCGTAA
>JBBQVF010000026.1:0-40240 GCA_038211805.1 Burkholderiales bacterium
GATCACCGCCGAGGCCGAGATCGGCAAGGTCTACGAAGGCGCGATCACCAAGATCCTCGACTTCGGCGCGCTGGTCAACATCCTGCCGGGCAAGGACGGCCTGCTGCACATCAGCCAGATCGCCCACCAGCGGGTCGAGAATGTCACCGACTTCCTGAAGGAAGGCCAGATCGTCAAGGTCAAGGTCATGGAGACCGACGAGAAGGGCCGCATCAAGTTGTCGATGAAGGCGCTGATCGATCGGCCCGAAGGCATGGAAGAAGAGCGCTTCGAGCGGGCGCCGCGCCGTGACTTCGGCGACCGGCCAGATCGTGGCCCGCGCCCCGACCGTGGTGACCGCCCGCCGCGCCGCGAGCGCAGCGACCGCCCCGAGCGCAGCGATGCGCCGGTGGTCGACGCGCCGGCAGCCGATGCGGCGGCGCCCGCTGCAGCGCCTGCGCAAGACGGCAACCCGTCGAGCCAGGGCTGATCCGGCCGACCGCGGAGACTGCCCATGCGTGCTATCGCGATGACCGCCTTCGGCGGCCCGGAGGTGTTGGTCGAGACCTCCCGTCCCGATCCGGCGCCGGCCGCCGGCGAGATGCTGGTGAAGGTGGCTGCGTCAGGCATCAACCGGCCCGACGTGCTGCAACGCAAGGGTGCTTACGCGCCCCCGGCCGGCGCGTCGGATCTGCCCGGGTTGGAGATTGCCGGCACCATCGTTGGCGGTGACGCTGTCGAACTGGCCGCCGCCGGCTTCAAGCTCGGTGACCGGGTCTGCGCGCTGGTGGCTGGAGGCGGTTACGCTGACTTGTGCACCGCACCGATCGCCCAGTGCCTGCCGTCGCCGGCCGGCCTGAGCGATGTCGAAGCGGCCAGCCTGCCCGAGACCTTCTTCACCGTCTGGTCGAACGTGTTCGACCGCGGCCGCCTGCAGGCGGGCGAAACCCTGCTGGTGCAGGGCGGATCGAGCGGCATCGGTGTCACGGCGATCCAACTGGCGAAAGCAGTGTTTGGCACGGATGGCGGCAAGGTCATCGTCACCGCCGGCAGCGACGAGAAAGTCGCCGCCTGCGTGGCCTTGGGTGCCGATGTCGGCATCAACTACAAGACCCAGGACTTCGTCGCCGAGGTCAAGGCCGCCACCGGTGGCAAGGGCGCCGACGTGGTGCTCGACATGGTGGCTGGCGACTATGTGGCGCGCGAAGTGCAGTGTCTGGCCGACGACGGCCGGATCGTGATCATCGCGGTCCAGGGCGGCATCAATGCCGGCTTCAATGCCGGTGAACTGCTGCGGCGCCGGTTGCTGATCACCGGGTCGACACTGCGGCCGCGGTCGATCGCCTTCAAGGGTGCCATCGCCGCGGCGCTCCGGGCCAAGGTCTGGCCGCTGATCGAGGCCGGCCGCATCAAGCCGGTGATCAACCGCGTGTTCCCGGCCGCGCAGGCGGCCCAGGCCCATGCGCTGATGGAATCGAGCCAGCACGTTGGCAAGATCGTGCTCGACTGGACCGTTTGAGGAACTGACGATGCGACGCAAATTGGTGGCAGGCAACTGGAAGATGCACGGCAGCCACACGGCCAATGCCGAGTTGCTGGCGGGCATCAGCGCGGCACGGCCTTTTGTCTGCGACGTGGCGGTGTGCGTGCCGTTCCCGTACTTGAGCGAAACCGCGGTGGCCCTGGCCGCCAGCGAAGTGCGCTGGGGCGCGCAGGATTGCTCGGCGCACGAACAGGGCGCCTACACCGGCGAAGTGTCGGTGGCGATGTTGGCGGAGTTTGGTTGCCGCTATGTGATCGTGGGCCACAGCGAGCGCCGGCAGTACCACGCCGAGACCGACCAGCTGGTGGCCGACAAGGCGAAGGTGGCGCTGGCGAAGGGCCTCACGCCGATCGTCTGCGTCGGCGAGACGCTGGCCCAGCGCGAGGCCGGTGAGACCGAAGCGGTGGTCAAGCGCCAGTTGTCGGCGGTGATCCACGCGCTGGGCCATTGCGCGGGCGAGATGGTCGTGGCCTACGAGCCGGTGTGGGCCATCGGCACCGGCCGGGTGGCCACGCCCGAGCAGGCGCAGGCGGTGCACGCGTTGCTGCGTGCGCAGCTGAAAGCCGCCACGCCGCATGCCGACGCGATGAGGATCCTGTACGGCGGCAGCATGAAGCCGGACAACGCGGTCACGCTGATGGCCCAACCCGATATCGACGGCGGCCTGATCGGTGGTGCCAGTTTGAAGGCGGCCGACTTCGTCGCCATCTGCCGTGCGGCCGGCTGAACACCGCCGCGGCAGACCCTGAGTTTTCTAGAAAGAGCGAAATGCAGATTTGGATGAACCTCGTGCTGGGCGTGCAGTTGCTGTCGGCCATGGTGATGATCGGCCTGGTGCTGATCCAGCACGGCAAGGGTGCCGACATGGGCGCCTCGTTCGGCAGCGGCGCCTCGGGCAGCTTGTTTGGCGCCACTGGCAGCGCCAACTTCATGTCGCGTTCGACGGCGGTGTGTGCCGGCGTTTTCTTCGTCTGCACGCTGGCCCTGGCCTTCTTGACCAACAGCGCCACGATGCGCGCGCCGGCCGCGGGCACCAGCGTGCTCGACCGCGCTGCCACCAGCGCCAGCGCGCCCGCCTTGGGCGCGTCGGCGGCGGTGCCGGTGCCTGCCCCGACGGGCTTGCCGGCGCCGATGGTGGCGCCCGCTGCAGTGGGCGGATCCGCACCCGCGAAGTGAGCTGTCGCAGCCTCGCGTCGGCCTCGCCACAAACCTGATCGAACTACGCACTAACCCCAGGAATCAGCCGTTTGCAGTTATAGAATCCAGGGCTGTGCTGCAAGCCAGACCTCATGCAAGCAGAACAGAGTGAGAACAGTCGGGCCCTGGCCCGGCGTGTAAGCCGTCGTGGTGAAATTGGTAGACACGCTATCTTGAGGGGGTAGTGGCGAAAGCTGTGCGAGTTCGAGTCTCGCCGACGGCACCAAGGATTCAAGACAGGTCTGCGTCGCATCCGGTCGCAGATCTGTGCGCCCTCAGACCGATCCAAGAAGCAAGAGCGGCGCGCTCTGCAAACAGCCCTGGTGCTGCAAGCAGCGCGCCTTTTTTTTGGCCAGATGCATTGGCCTGCCCTCATCAATCCATATCCACATCGCTGCCGCCATGGATCTGCAACAGTACCTGCCTGTCATCTTGTTCATCCTGGTCGGTGTCGCGGTTGGGGTGGTGCCGCAGGTGCTGGGTTTTGTGCTGGGCCCGCAGCGGCCCGACGCCGCGAAGAACAGCCCCTATGAGTGTGGGTTTGAAGCCTTCGAAGACGCGCGGATGAAGTTCGATGTGCGCTACTACCTCGTCGCCATCCTGTTCATTCTTTTTGACCTCGAGATAGCGTTTCTGTTTCCATGGGCGGTGTCGTTGCGTGACATCGGGGCGTCAGGTTTCTGGGCGATGATGATTTTCCTCACCATCCTCGTGGTGGGTTTCATCTACGAGTGGAAGAAGGGCGCGCTTGATTGGGAATGATGTAGCCCCTCGACCGACGAATACGTCGGCCGATCCGCCGAGGGGATGCGGGCCGGCTTGGGAGCGGCCCAGCGCTCGGCCCGCCGCGCCAGCAATTTTTGGGAAGTGATCATGGGCATTGAAGGCGTATTGAAAGAAGGTTTCGTCACCACCTCGGTCGACAAGTTGATCAACTGGTCAAAGACCGGTTCGCTGTGGCCGATGACGTTCGGCTTGGCCTGTTGCGCGGTGGAAATGATGCATGCCGGTGCGGCGCGGTACGACATCGATCGTTTCGGCATGCTGTTCCGACCCAGTCCGCGCCAGAGCGACCTGATGATCGTGGCTGGCACGCTGTGCAACAAGATGGGACCGGCGCTTCGAAAGGTCTACGACCAGATGGCCGAACCACGCTGGGTGCTGAGCATGGGCTCTTGCGCCAACGGAGGCGGCTATTACCACTACAGCTATTCGGTGGTGCGTGGTTGCGACCGCATCGTGCCGGTGGATGTCTACGTGCCGGGCTGTCCGCCCACGGCCGAGGCCTTGCTCTACGGCATCCTGCAACTGCAGTCCAAGATTCGGCGCGAAAACACCATCGCGCGCGCCTGACATGACCGTTCGACTCGACAACCTGCAAGCCGCGCTCGAAGCAGCGCTGGGCTCCAAGATCAAGGCCTTCAAGCGTGAGCGTGGCGAGATCACGCTGACGGTGACTGCCACCGACTATCTCGACGTTGCCAAGACCCTGCATGGCGACAAGGCACTCCAGTTCGAGCAGTTGATCGACCTCTGCGGCCTGGATTACAGCCAATGGAAAGACCAGACCTGGGACGGTCCGCGTTACTGCGTGGTCTCGCACCTGCTGTCGGTCAGCCTGAATTGGCGTGTTCGCTTGAAGGTCTTCGCGCCTGATGACGACATGCCGGTGGTGGCGTCGCTCACGCAGGTGTGGGCGGGCGCCAACTGGTTTGAACGCGAAGCCTTCGACATGATCGGCGTCATCTTCGACGGCCACGTCGACCTGCGTCGCATCCTGACCGATTACGGCTTCATCGGCCATCCGTTGCGCAAGGACTTCCCGGTGTCGGGGCACGTCGAGATGCGCTACGACGCAGAGAAGAAGCGGGTGATCTACCAGCCGGTCACGATCGAGCCGCGCGAGATCACGCCGCGCATCATCCGCGAAGACAACTACGGGGGAATCCATTGATCGCCGCCGACATGACCAGGCAGACGCCGTGGATCCGGCTTTGCCGGGCCACTGGCGGCGCCCCCCTGGGGGGGCTGAGGCCAGACACAAACGGCTTGCCGTTTGTGCTTGCCGAAGGGCTGGGCCTCCGGACCAGCGCGGCCTCCAAGGCCGCCGATGGCGCTTCGGGGGGGGGCTCTATCCATGGCTGAAATCAAGAACTACACGCTGAACTTCGGACCCCAGCATCCGGCCGCCCATGGCGTGCTGCGCCTGGTGCTTGAATTGGACGGTGAAGTGATCCAGCGCGCCGACCCGCACATCGGCCTGCTGCACCGCGCGACCGAGAAGCTGGCCGAGAGCAAGACCTACATCCAGAGCCTGCCCTACATGGACCGGCTGGATTACGTCTCGATGATGTGCAACGAGCACGCCTATTGCCTGGCCATCGAGAAGCTGATGGGCATTGAAGTGCCCGAACGTGCGCAATACATCCGCGTGATGTTCAGCGAGATCACCCGCCTGTTGAACCATCTGATGTGGTTGGGCGCGCACGGCATCGACTGCGGCGCGATGAACATCTTCATCTACTGCTTCCGCGAGCGCGAAGACTTGTTCGACCTGTACGAGGCGGTCAGCGGCGCGCGCATGCACGCGGCCTACTTCCGCCCGGGTGGCGTCTACCGCGACCTGCCGGACAGCATGCCCCAGTACCAAGTCAGCAAGATCAAGAATCAGAAGGCCATCAACTCGCTGAACGAGAACCGGCAAGGCACGATGCTGGACTTCGTCGACGACTTCACCCGACGCTTCCCCGGCTTGGTAGACGAATACGAGACCCTGTTGACCGACAACCGCATCTGGAAGCAGCGCACGGTCGGCATCGGTGTCGTCTCGCCGGAGCGGGCGTTGAACCTGGGCTTTTCCGGTCCGATGCTGCGGGGGTCGGGCATTGCCTGGGATCTGCGCAAGACCCAGCCCTACGATGTCTATGGGCGGATGGATTTCGACGTCGCCGTGGGCGTCAATGGCGATACCTACGACCGCTATCTGGTGCGTGTCGAAGAAATGCGGCAGTCCAACCGCATCATCCAGCAATGTTCGACATGGCTCCGTGCCAACCCGGGCCCGGTGATCACCGACAACCACAAGGTGTCGCCGCCGTCGCGGGTGGACATGAAGAGCAACATGGAGGAGTTGATCCACCACTTCAAACTCTTCACCGAAGGCTTCCACGTGCCCGAGGGCGAGGCCTATGCCGCTGTCGAGCACCCCAAGGGCGAGTTCGGCATTTACCTGGTCAGCGACGGCGCCAACAAGCCCTACCGGCTGAAGATACGTGCGCCGGGTTTTCCGCACCTGGCTTCGCTGGACGAAATGGCGCGCGGCCACATGATCGCCGACGCCGTCGCGATCATCGGCACCATGGACATCGTGTTTGGCGAGATCGATCGATGAAGATTTGGCTCACCCCCGTAGCGGCCTTTGGCCGCCTCTCCCTCCAGGGGGCGACGCCAGCAGCCCGGCAAAGCCGGCTCTGCGGCGTGTGCTTGCCTGCTGGGGTGCACTGCGATCAGCGGAGTGTTTGAGATGAGTTTCAGCGAACAGACCTTCGAGCGTTTTGCGCGAGAAGTGGCCAAGTACCCGGCCGACCAGAAGTGCTCGGCGGTGATGGCCTGCCTGTCGATCGCACAGCAGGAACAAGGTTGGGTTTCGGCCGAGTCCGAAGCGGCCATCGCGGCCTACCTGGGCATGGCGCCGATGGCGGTGCACGAGGTGACCACGTTCTACAACATGTACAACCAGCAGCCGGTGGGGCAGTTCAAGCTGAACGTCTGCACCAACCTGCCTTGCCAGTTGCGCAACGGGCAGCAGGCGCTGGAGCACCTCTGCGCCAAGTTGGGCATAACGGCCGGCGGCACCACCGCCGACGGTTTGTTCACGGTTCAGCCCTGCGAATGCCTGGGCGCCTGCGCCGATGCACCGGTGATGCTGGTCAACGATCGCCAGATGGTCAGTTTCATGAGCAACGACCGGCTCGACGACCTGATCGACACACTGAAGGCCCAGGCCAAGTGAACGCCAAGTGAAGAACGCCCAACTCGACCTTTCGAAGTTCCAGGCCAAGGGCTTGGAGTCCTGCTTCCACGACCGCCACATCACGCCGCAGATCGTCACCGGCCTGGACGGCAGCAACTGGCGCCTGAAGGACTACGAATCACGTGGCGGCTACCAGGCGCTGCGCAAGATCCTGACCGCCAATGCCGACGGCGGCCCGGGCATGACGCCCGACCAAGTGGTGGCCGAGGTCAAGGGCTCGGGCCTGCGCGGGCGTGGTGGTGCAGGTTTTCCCACCGGGCTGAAGTGGAGTTTCATGCCGCGCGCGCTGCCGGTGCAGAAGTACCTGGTGTGCAACAGCGACGAAGGCGAACCGGGCACCTGCAAGGACCGGGACATCCTGGCCTACAACCCGCACATCGTCATCGAGGGCATGATCATCGCGGCTTACGCGATGGGCATCACCGTGGGCTACAACTACATCCACGGCGAGATCTTCGAGATCTACGATCGTTTCGAAGAGGCGCTGGACGAAGCCCGTGCCGCCGGCTACCTGGGCGACAAGATCCTGGGCAGCAAGCACAGCTTTCAGTTGCATGCGTTCCACGGTTTCGGCGCCTACATCTGCGGTGAAGAAACCGCGCTGCTCGAATCCCTCGAGGGCAAGAAGGGCCAGCCGCGCTTCAAGCCGCCGTTTCCAGCCAGCTTCGGCCTGTACGGCAAGCCGACCACGATCAACAACACCGAAACGTTCGCGGCGGTGCCCTGGATCATCCGCAACGGCGGGCCGGCTTACCTTGCATGCGGCAAGCCCAACAACGGCGGCACCAAGCTCTTCTCGATGGTCGGCGATGTCGAGCGGCCCGGCAACTATGAAATCCCCCTGGGCACGCCGTTCAGCAAGGTTCTGGAACTGGCGGGTGGTGTGAAAGGCGGCAAGAAACTCAAGGCCGTGATTCCCGGCGGTTCATCTGCGCCCGTGCTGCCTGCCGGCATCATGATGGATTGCACGATGGACTACGACAGCATCGCCAAGGCCGGCTCGATGCTCGGGTCTGGCGCGGTGATCGTGATGGACGAAACCCGCTGCATGGTCAAGAGCCTGCTGCGCTTGAGCTACTTCTACAGCCACGAATCCTGCGGCCAGTGCACGCCCTGCCGTGAAGGCACCGGCTGGCTGTGGCGTCTGGTCAACCGCCTGGAGCACGGCCACGGCAAGGCCGAGGACCTGGCGCTGCTCGACAGCGTGGCCGAGAGCATCATGGGCCGCACCATCTGCGCGTTGGGTGACGCGGCGGCCATGCCGGTGCGCGGCATGCTCAAGCACTTCCGCGACGAGTTTGCCTACCACGTCGACCACAAGACCTGCATGGTTCCCCAGTATGTTTGACCACCCCCGAAGCGCCTTCGGCGCTCCCCCTCAAGGGGGCGCAGCCAACAATCCGGCAAAGCCGGCCCTGTGGCTGCCACTTGGGTCCAGCCCTGCTGCCTTTGGTGCGCGGTCTTTCCCGGCATAGATTGACATGATCGAAATCGAACTCGACGGCAAAAAGGTCAGCGTGGCCGAAGGCAGCATGGTGATGCATGCAGCCGACGCAGCCGGCACGACCATCCCGCATTTCTGCTATCACAAGAAGCTCAGCATCGCGGCCAACTGCCGCATGTGCCTGGTCGACATCGAGAAGGCGCCCAAGCCGATGCCGGCCTGCGCCACGCCGGTGACCCACGGCATGATCGTGCGCACCAAGAGCGACAAGGCCATCAAGGCGCAGAAGTCGGTGATGGAGTTTTTACTCATCAACCACCCGCTGGACTGCCCGATCTGCGACCAGGGTGGCGAATGCCAGTTGCAAGACCTGGCCGTGGGCTACGGCGCCAGCGCCAGCCGATACCACGAAGAAAAGCGCGTCGTCTTCCACAAGAACGTCGGGCCGTTGATCTCGATGCAGGAGATGAGCCGCTGCATCCACTGCACTCGTTGCGTGCGGTTCGGCCAGGAGGTGGCCGGTGTGATGGAGCTTGGCATGCAGCACCGCGGCGAGCACAGCGAGATCACCACTTTTCTGGGACGAACGATCGACAGCGAGTTGTCGGGCAACATGATCGACATCTGCCCGGTGGGCGCGTTGACCAGCAAGCCCTTCCGCTACGCCGCCCGCACCTGGGAACTGTCGCGTCGCAAGAGCGTGAGTCCGCATGACTCGACCGGCGCCAACCTGGTGGTGCAGGTCAAGGGCAACAAGGTGTTGCGCGTCGTGCCGCTGGAAAACGAAGCGGTCAATGAGTGCTGGATAGCCGACCGTGACCGTTTCAGTTACGAGGCAGTCAACAGTGCGCAGCGCCTGCACTCGCCCATGATCAAGCAAGGCGGCGCTTGGCAGGCAGTCGACTGGAGCACGGCCCTGGCCTACGTGGCCGACGGGCTGAATCGCATCAAGGCAGAGCATGGCGTGGCCGGCATCGGCGCACTGGGCTCGGCCCATCGCACGGTTGAAGAGTTGCACCTGCTGGCCAAGCTGGTGCGCGGCCTGGGCAGCGAAAACATCGACTTCCGCAGCCGCCATGCTGACTTTGCCAACACCGCGCCATCCGGCAAAGCGCATTGGCTGGGCTCGCCCATCGCTGCACTGAGCAGTCTCGATCGCGCGTTCGTCGTGGGCAGCTTCCTGCGCAAGGACCATCCGTTGTTCGCGCAGCGTCTGCGCCAGTCGGTTCGCCGTGGCGGCATGCTGCTGAGCCTGAACGCCGCGCATGACGACTGGGCCATCCCCGTGGCTGCGCGCATCACCGCGGCACCGCTGGCCTGGCCGCAGGCATTGGCCGACGTGGCGGCGTACATTGCCACCGCCAAGGGCGTCGACGCGCCGGTGGCCGGCCAGGTCAATGCCGACGCCGAAGTGCTGGCGAGGGCCCTCCTGAGCGGTGAGCGGAAAGCCGTTCTTTTGGGCAATGCCGCCGCGCAGCATCCGCAAGCCGCGACGCTGCTCGCGCTGGCGCAGTGGATCGCCGCGCAGACCGGCGCCACCTTCGGTTACCTGACGGCCGATGCCAACACGGTGGGTGCGCAACTGGTCAAGGCGATGCCGGCCGGGGGCGCGTTGAATGCAGGCCAGATGCTGGGGCAGCCGATGAAAGCGCTGCTGCTGCTGGATGTCGAGCCGGCGCTGGACGCTGCCGATGCCGCCACGGCGCAGGCTGCCTTGGCGGGCTCGGGCTTGGTTGTCGCGCTGACTTCGTTCAAGGACGCCAACCTGGCCAACGCCGACGTGCTGTTGCCCATCGCCCCGTTCACCGAGACCGCGGGCAGCTTCGTCAATGCCGAAGGCCGGCTGCAGAGTTTCCAGGGCGTGGTGCCGCCGGCCGGTGACAGCCGCCCGGCCTGGAAGGTGCTGCGCGTGTTGGGCAACCTGCTGGGCTTGGCCGGCTTCGACCAGGAAACGTCCGAGGCCGTGTTGGCCGAGGCCCTGGGCGACCCGAGCAAGTTGTCCGCTCGACTCGACAACACGACGAGCGCTGCAATCGAGGTGGCAGCCGTGCCCGAGGGCCTGCAGCGGTTGGCCGATCTTCCGATCTATGCCGCCGACCCGTTGGTGCGCCGCGCCGCGTCGCTGCAAGCCACCGCCGATGCCAAGGCGCCGATGGTCGGTCTGCCCATGGCGTTGTGGCAGCAACTGGGCTTGCAAACCGGCGACAAGGTACGGGTGGCACAAGGCGCGGCGACGGCGATGTTGCCGGTGCGGCTCGACGCCTCGCTGGCGGGCGGTACCGTGCGCATTTGCGCCGGCCATCCGGACACGGCCATGTTGGGCGCGGCCTTCGGCACGGTCACGGTCGAATCCGCGGTCGAGAAACCCTGACCATCATGATCGACCAATTCAACCAGTTTGGCGGTTCGGTGTTCGGCGGCTACCTGTGGCCGGTGATCTGGAGCCTGATCAAGATCATCGTGCTGGTGCTGCCGCTGATGGGTTGCGTGGCTTACCTCACGCTGTGGGAGCGCAAGGGCATCGCCTTCACCCAGGTGCGCCCAGGCCCGAACCGGGTCGGCCCTTACGGCCTGCTGACCCCCATCGCCGACGCGGTCAAGCTGATCTTCAAGGAGATCATCCGGCCCAGCGCCGCGAGCAAGGGCTTGTTCTTCCTGGGCCCGGTGATGACCATCATGCCGGCGCTGGCCGCCTGGGTGGTGGTGCCGTTCGGGCCCGAGGTGGTGTTGGCCAACATCAACGCCGGCCTGCTGTTCCTGATGGCCATCACCTCGCTCGAGGTTTACGGCGTCATCATCGCCGGCTGGGCGTCGAACTCGAAGTACGCGTTCCTGGGTGCGCTGCGCGCGTCGGCCCAGATGGTCAGTTACGAGATTTCGATGGGCTTTTGCCTGGTCGTCGTGTTGATGGTCGCGGGCACGATGAACATGACCGAGATCGTGCTGGGTCAGGGCAAGGGCGTGATGGCCGATGCCGGCGTCGGCCTGTTGTCCTGGAACTGGCTGCCGCTGTTCCCGGTGTTCATCGTCTATTTCATCGCCGGCTTGGCAGAGACCAACCGCCACCCGTTCGACGTGGTCGAGGGTGAGTCCGAGATCGTGGCCGGCCACATGATCGAGTACTCGGGCATGTCGTTCGCGATGTTCTTCCTGGCTGAATACGCCAACATGATCCTGGTGTCCACGCTCTGCGTGATCCTGTTCCTGGGTGGTTGGCTGTCGCCGTTCGGTTTCCTCGAGTTCATCCCCGGCTGGATCTGGCTGGCCATCAAGGTCTTCGTGGTCGTCACGATGTTCCTGTGGGTGCGCGCCACGTTCCCGCGCTACCGCTACGACCAGATCATGCGGCTGGGCTGGAAGATCTTCATCCCGATCACGTTGATCTGGCTGGTGGTGGTCGGGCTGTGGATGCAGACCCCTTTCAACATCTGGAATTGACATGAAGCCCCCACGCTCACGTTGTTCGCTGCCCCCCGAGGGGGCATTGGCCTCCAGAGACAAGCGAAGCACAGTCTTCGTCTGCGCTCTGGCGGCCCGGCAGGAGGCCTGACCATGGCGCCACAAACCGCATCCCTGAAAGACTTCTTCTCCAGCTTCCTGCTGCTGGAACTGCTCAAGGGCATGAAGCTCACTGGAAGGCATTTCTTCCAGCGCAACGTGACCATCCAGTTCCCGGAGGAACGCACGCCGCAGAGCCCGCGCTTCCGCGGTCTGCATGCCCTGCGCCGCTACGAAAACGGCGAGGAGCGCTGCATCGCCTGCAAGCTGTGCGAGGCGGTGTGCCCTGCGATGGCCATCACGATCGAAAGCGATGTGCGTGACGACGGCAGCCGCCGCACGACACGCTACGACATCGACCTGACCAAATGCATCTTTTGCGGCTTTTGCGAAGAGAGCTGCCCGGTCGATTCGATCGTCGAAACCCATATCTTCGAGTACCACGGCGAAAAGCGCGGCGACCTTTACTTCACCAAGGACATGCTGCTGGCGGTCGGTGACCGCTACGAAAAAGAAATCGCCGCCAACAAGGAGGCTGACGCGAAGTACCGCTAGCAGCCGCACATCAGCCTGTTGCGCGAGCCGATCTGACGCCTGCGTAGTTCGCCGTACCGATCTACGGCCGCGCTACTCGAAGCCATCTCAGCCCGCTGGGGACGGCCGCTGCACGACTGCTACACCTGGGACCGATCGCGTAAGAAAACATGACCACAACCGGCGCACTTTTTTATTTCTTCGCAGCCGTGCTGCTGTTTGCTGCGTTCCGTGTCATCACGGCGCGCAGCACGGTGCATGCCGTGCTGTACCTGGTGCTGGCCTTCGCCAATGCCGCTGTCATCTGGATGCTGCTCAAAGCCGAGTTCCTGGCGATCACGCTGGTACTGGTGTACGTCGGGGCGGTGATGGTGCTGTTCCTGTTTGTCGTGATGATGCTCGACACCGGTACCGATGACTTTCGTGAGGGCTTTTGGAAGCACCTGCCACTGGCCGGCCTGATCGGCGCCGTGATCGCGCTCGAGATGGCGCTGGTGCTGATGGGTGGTTTCCGCCTGACCGACGCGCCGGTGCTCGACCCCGCGCTGGCCAAGTTGGGCAACACCCGGCTGCTGGGCATCGAGATCTACACCAAGTACCTCTATCCCGTGCAACTGGCCGCGGTGCTGCTGCTTGTGGCCATCATTGCCGCCATCGCGCTGACGCTGCGCCAGCGCAAGGACAGCCGTTCGCAGGATCCGTCGCAGCAGGTGCTGGCCAAGAAGGCCGACCGCTTGCGCATCATCAAGATGGCCCCGGTGGTCGAGCAGCCTTCGGTGGCGCCGACCGCCGCTGCCGCCGCTGCCGCCGTTGCGCCGGTCGTCCCGGGAGACAAGAAATGAGTTTCGGACCCATCACCCTGGGCCACTACCTGTCGCTGGGCGGCCTGCTGTTCGCGCTGTCGGTCATCGGTATCTACCTGAACCGCCGCAACCTGATCGTGCTGCTGATGGCCATCGAGCTGATGCTGCTGGCCGTCAACATGAACTTCGTCGCCTTCTCGCATTACCTGGGCGACATGGCGGGGCAGGTGTTCGTGTTCTTCATCCTCACCGTGGCGGCGGCTGAATCGGCCATCGGCCTGGCGATCCTGGTGGTGCTGTTCCGCAACCGATCGACCATCAACGTCGAAGAGCTCGACTCGCTCAAGGGCTGAGGCCAGGGACCGGACCAACAACATGGCTGCACAACTCTCGCAAAACCTGCTGCTGGCAGTGCCCCTGGCGCCGCTGGTCGGCGCTGTGGTCGCCGGCTTCTTCGGCAAGGCCGTCGGCCGTGCCGGCGCACACACCGTCACCATCCTCGGCGTGCTGATCTCCTTCGTGCTGTCGGTGATGGTGCTCAACGACGTGATGGCCGGCGCCCGCTTCAACGCCACGATCTACGAGTGGATGAATCTCGGCAGCCTGAAGATGGAGATCGGCTTCCTGGTCGACGGCCTCACCGCGATGATGATGGTGGTGGTCACCTTCGTGTCGCTGATGGTGCACATCTACACCGTCGGCTACATGGCCGACGACCCCGGCTACCAGCGCTTCTTCTCGTACATCTCGCTGTTCACCTTCAGCATGTTGATGCTGGTGATGAGCAACAACTTCCTGCAGCTGTTCTTCGGCTGGGAAGCGGTGGGCCTGGTCAGCTACCTGCTGATCGGCTTCTGGTACAAGAAACCGACGGCGATCTTCGCCAACATGAAGGCCTTCCTGGTGAACCGGGTCGGCGACTTCGGCTTCATCCTGGGCATTGGCCTGGTGGTGGCCTACGGCGGCACGCTGAGCTATGCCGAAGCCTTCGCCAAGGCGGATGAGCTGGCCAAGATCAGCTTCCCGCTGCCGCTGTGGGGCGGCGAGTGGATGCTGATCACCGTCACCTGCATCTGCCTGTTCATTGGCGCGATGGGCAAGAGCGCGCAGTTTCCGCTGCATGTCTGGCTGCCCGATTCGATGGAAGGCCCGACGCCGATCTCGGCGCTGATCCATGCCGCCACGATGGTGACGGCCGGCATCTTCATGGTGGCGCGCATGTCGCCGCTGTTCGAGTTGTCGGACACCGCGCTGAACTTCATCCTGGTGATCGGTTCGATCACGGCGCTGTTCATGGGCTTCCTGGGCATCATCCAGACCGACATCAAGCGGGTGGTCGCGTACTCCACGCTGAGCCAGTTGGGCTACATGACGGTGGCGCTGGGCGTGTCGGCCTATTCGGTGGCGGTGTTCCACCTGATGACGCACGCCTTCTTCAAGGCCCTGCTGTTCCTGGGCGCGGGCTCGGTGATCATCGGCATGCACCATGACCAGGACATCCGCAACATGGGCGGCCTGCGCAAGTACATGCCGATCACCTGGATCACCTCGCTGCTGGGCAGCCTGGCGTTGATCGGCACGCCGTTCTTCTCGGGCTTTTACTCGAAGGATTCGATCATCGAGGCGGTGCACGCCAGCCAGCTGCCGGCCGCCGGCTGGGCTTATTTCGCGGTGGTGGCGGGTGTGTTCGTCACGGCGTTCTATTCGTTCCGGATGTACTTCCTGGTGTTTCACGGCAAGGAAAACTTCCGCCACAAGCCGTTCCCCGGGGAGCACGACCACCCTGATGACCATGCCGATGCACATGGGCACGGCAGCGCCGATGCGCACGCAGATGTGCATGCCGATGCGCACGCAGGTGCGCATGCCGGCGACGCCTCACACACGCCGCATGAATCACCCTGGGTGGTCTGGCTGCCGCTGGTGCTGCTGGCCATTCCCTCGGTGGTCATCGGCTACCTGACGATCGGCCCGATGCTGCACGGTGATTTCTTCAAGGACTCGATCTTCGTCGATGCCGCCCGCCACCCGGCGATGACGGAACTGGGTGAGCTGTTCCACGGTGCAGCGGCCATGGCCACGCATTCGCTGGGCACGCTGCCGCTGTGGCTGGCGGTGGCCGGCGTGGTGACGGCCTATCTGTTCTACATGGTCATGCCGTCGGTGCCGGTGGCCATCGGCCGTGCGCTGTCGCCGATCGTCAAGCTGCTGGAAAACAAGTACTACCTCGACTGGTTCAACGAGCATGTGCTGGCCGCGGGTGCGCGCCTGGTCGGTCGCGGGCTGTGGAAGGGCGGTGACATGGGCCTGATCGATGGCGTTCTGATCAACGGCTCGGCCAAGCTGGTCGGTGGCCTGGCGGGTCTGAGTCGCCTGGTGCAGACCGGCCATGTTTACTGGTATGCGCTGGTGATGCTGCTGGGCGTGTTCGGCCTGCTCACCTGGCAACTGTGGCCCGCACTGTCCGGCCTGGCAGGCCGTTGAACGGGCAGGGCGGAGAAGAATAATGAGTTTTGGTCTGTTGAGTCTTTCGATCTGGTTGCCGATCCTGTTCGGCGGTTTGCTGCTCGCGATCGGGCGCGACGACACGCCCAACACCTCGCGCTGGCTGGCGTTGGCGGGCGCGGTGATCAGCTTTCTGGTCACCCTCCCGCTGATCACCGGCTTCGACAACGGCATCGCCACGCTGCAGTTCGCCGAAAACCTGATGTGGATCGAGCGCTTCAATGTGCGCTACCACCTGGGCGTCGACGGCATCTCGGTCTGGTTCGTGCTGCTCACCGCGTTCATCACGGTGATCGTTGTCATTGCCGCCTGGGAAGTGATCACCGAGCGGGTGGCGCAGTACATGGGCGCCTTCCTGATCCTGTCGGGTCTGATGGTGGGCGTGTTCTGCGCCGCCGATGGCCTGCTGTTCTATGTGTTCTTCGAGGCCACGCTGATTCCGATGTACATCATCATCGGCATCTGGGGCGGACCGCGGCGGGTCTATGCGGCGTTCAAGTTCTTCCTCTACACGCTGGCCGGCTCGCTGCTGATGCTGGTCGGCCTGGTCTACCTGTACTACAAGTCGGGTGGCAGTTTCGACATCGCCTCCTGGCACAAGCTGCCGCTGTCGCTGCGGGAGCAGACGCTGCTGTTCTTCGCATTCTTTGCGGCCTTTGCGGTCAAGGTGCCGATGTGGCCGGTGCACACCTGGCTGCCCGACGCCCACGTCGAGGCGCCCACCGGTGGCTCGGTGGTGCTGGCGGCCATCATGCTGAAGCTGGGCGGCTATGGGTTCCTGCGCTTCTCGATGCCGATTGCGCCCGATGCCTCGCGTGAGTACGCCTGGTTCATCATCGCGCTGAGCCTGATCGCGGTGGTCTACATCGGCCTGGTGGCGCTGGTGCAGCAGGACATGAAGAAGCTGGTGGCTTATTCGTCGATCGCCCACATGGGTTTCGTCACCCTGGGCTTCTTCATCTTCAACGAATTGGGCGTGTCGGGTGGCCTGGTGCAGATGATCAGCCACGGTTTCGTCTCGGGTGCGATGTTCCTGTCGATCGGTGTGCTCTACGACCGGGTGCACTCGCGGGAGATCTCCAGCTATGGCGGGGTGGTCAACACCATGCCCAAGTTCGCCGCCTTCGCGCTGTTTTTCACGATGGCCAACTGCGGCCTGCCAGGCACTGGCGGCTTCGTCGGTGAATGGATGGTGATCCTGGGCACCGTGTCGGTCAACTTCTGGTTGGCGTTCATCGCCGCCACCGCGCTGATCTCCGGCGCTGCCTATTCGCTGTGGATGTACAAGCGGGTGTATTTCGGCGAGGTCACCAACGATCACGTGCGCGGGCTCACCGACCTCAACGCGCGCGAGTTCGGCCTCATGGCCGTGTTGGCGATCGCCACCCTGTGGATGGGCGTGTACCCCAAGCCCTTCACCGACGTGATGCATGTCTCGGTGACCGAGTTGCTCAAGCACGTGGCCATTTCCAAGCTGCAGTGATGAAAGCCCCCACGCTCACCCCGTTCGCTGCCCCGATCACTTCCCCAGTTGGGGGCGACAGCCGCCTTGGGGCGGCCCGGCGCCGGCTGAGCCAGAGACTGAAAACATGAATGCAATGAACTGGCTTGTCGTCTACCCCGAACTCCTGCTGCTGGTGATGGCCTGCGTCGTGGCGCTGGTCGACCTGTTCGTCACCGACCCGCAACGCCGTCCCACCTTCTGGCTGACCCAGCTGAGCCTGGTGGCGGTGGCCGCGATGCACCTGGCCTACTACGAGGGTGGCGCCACCCTCTACGGCATGCAGCGCATGATGGTCAGCGACCCGATGGGCCACCTGCTGGCCTTCTTCGCCACCGTGGCGGTGATCATCACCATCGCCTACGCCCAGCCCTACATCGCCAGCCGCGAGATGCTCAAGGGCGAGTACTTCACGCTGTCGATGTTCGTGCTGCTGGGCATTTGCGTGATGTGCTCGGCCAACAACTTCCTGGTGGTCTACCTCGGCCTGGAGTTGATGAGCCTGTCGCTGTACGCGCTGGTGGCGATGCGGCGTGACCACGGCCTCAGCACCGAGGCGGCGATGAAGTATTTCGTGCTCGGCGCGCTGGCCTCGGGCTTTCTGCTGTACGGCTTGTCGATGATGTACGGCGCCACCCGTTCGCTCGACATCAACGAGGTCTTCAACGCCATCGGCACCGGCCGCATCAACCGCACCGTGCTGACCTTCGGCGTCGTGTTCGTGGTGGCCGGCCTGGCGTTCAAGCTGGGCGTCGTGCCGTTCCACATGTGGGTGCCCGACGTCTACCAGGGTGCACCCACGGCGGTCACGCTGCTGATCGGCGGCGCGCCGAAGTTGGCTGCGTTCGCCATCACCGTGCGCCTGCTGGTCGAGGGCATGCTGGGCTTGGCGGTCGATTGGCAGCAGATGATGATGGTGCTGGCGGTGGCTTCGCTGGTCATCGGCAACCTGGCGGCGATCGCGCAGACCAACCTGAAGCGCATGCTCGCCTACTCCACCATCTCGCAGATGGGCTTCATGCTGTTGGGCATGACGGCGGGCGTGGTCAGTGGCAACACCCTGTCGGCCGGCAATGCCTACAGCTCGGCGATGTTCTACGTGGTGACCTACGTGATCACCACGCTGGGCACCTTCGGCCTGATCATGTTCCTGTCGCGCACCGGCTTCGAAAGTGAAGAGATCAACGACCTGGCCGGTCTGGGCAAACGTGCCCCGTGGTTGGCCGGCATCATGACGCTGTTCATGTTCTCGCTGGCCGGCGTGCCGCCGATGGTCGGTTTCTACGCCAAGCTGGCCATCCTGCAGGCCCTGGTGACCACCAACCTGACCGGCTACATCGTGTTGGCGGTGGTGGCGGTGATGTTGTCGCTGGTCGGCGCTTTCTACTACCTGCGGGTAGTCAAGGTGATGTATTTCGACGAGCCGCTCGACACCTCGCGCCCGGTGCGAAGCACCGGCGTCAGCGCACTGCTGGCCGTCAACGGTGTTGCGGTGCTGGTGCTCGGTCTGCTGCCGGGCGGGCTGATGGCGGTTTGCCGCGACGCCATCCTGCGCGCGCTGGCCACCTGATTCCGGGCCGCGGCGTCGCATGTCGGGGTCTGTCCAGGGCTGGCTGCTGTTGCTGATCGGCTTCGCTGCCGCCAATCTGCCGTTCCTCACCGAGCGCCTGCTGCTGGTCGGCCCGCGCCGCGCGCCCAAGCCGCTGGGTTGGCGGCTGCTCGAATTGCTGCTGCTGTCGGGCCTGACCATCGTGCTGGGCATGGTGATCGAAGCGCGCATCGGCCAGCGTGCGCCACAGGGCTGGGAGTTCTATGCCGCCGCGTTCTGCCTGATGATCACCTTTGCCTTCCCGGGCTTTGTCTGGCGCATCCTGCGTCGGCAACCGGCACCCGACGACGTCGCAGGCGCTTGATGAGCCCTGCCGAGCTGAACGATGCACCGGTGGGTGACGAGCACCTGGCCGAGCGCCGGGTGGCCGGCGAGCAGGTCTGGCGCGGCCACTTTCTCGATGTGCGGCGCGACACCATCGTGCAGCCCGACGGCCACACCGCCACACGCGAGTACATCGTGCACCCCGGCGCGGTGATGGTGGTGCCCCTGCTCGACGACGGCCGCCTGGTGATGGAGCGTCAGTTCCGCTACCCGCTGCGCCAGGTGCTGCTGGAGTTTCCGGCTGGCAAACTGGAGCCGGGAGAGTCGGTGCAGCGCTGTGCCGAGCGCGAACTGGCCGAGGAGACCGGCTACCGCGCCGCCGAGTGGGCGCGGGCCTGTCACATCCACAACGCCTGCGCCTACAGCGACGAAGCGATCGAGATCTGGTTTGCCCGCGGCCTGCAGCGCGGGGAGCAGCAGCTCGATCCCGGCGAACTGCTCGACGTCTGCCTGACCACCGAGGCTGAGCTCGACATCCTGGCCGGCCGCGGTGCGCTGACCGATGTCAAAACCCTGATCGGCCTGCAGTGGCTGCAGAAGTGGCGCGCCGGCCTGTGGGCACTCGACTGGGTGCCCGGCCTGCCGCGCTGAGCCGCCGATAATGTCAGCACGATGAAGGTGCTCAACCTGTGCTGTACGCAAGGCCATGGCTTCGAAGGCTGGTTTGCTTCGGAGGACGACTTCCTGGCGCAGAACAACCGCGGCGCGGTCGAATGTCCGCTGTGCGCCGACACGGCCGTCACCCGCCTGCCCAGTGCACCGCGCCTGAACCTGTCGCGCGCGCGCGAAACCGAACGAACCGCATCGGCCACCCAAACTGCCGCTGCACCGCCGGCCGGCGTCGACCTGCAGGCCCGCTGGCTGCAGGCCGTGCAGCATGCCTTGCGGCACACCGAAGACGTCGGTGACCGCTTCCCCGAAGAAGCCCGGCGCATCCACTACGGCGAGACCGCCCAACGCGGCATCCGTGGTCAGGCCAGCGATGAGGACCGTGCGGCGCTGGCCGACGAGGGCATCGAGGTGATGACGCTGCCGCTGCCGGCCGCGGTCAAGGGCTCAGCGCACTAGTCGGTTCAGGATTCATCGAGCCGAGCACCCGGCCCGGGTTCAACCGGCCTTGCGGGTCCAGCGCCTGCTTGATGGCGCGCATCAGCCCCAGCGCCACCGGCGACTTGCGTTCCGCCATCTCGTGCAGCTTGAGTGCGCCCACGCCGTGCTCGGCCGAGAACGAGCCACCGGCGGCCTGCACCGCGTCGTAGACGATGCGGTTGATGGTGGGCTCTTGCGTGGCCAGAAAGTCGACAGCCTCCGCGCCTTCCGGACACTGCACGTTGTAGTGCAGGTTGCCGTCGCCCAGGTGGCCGAAGTTGACCAGCCGCACACCGGGGATCGCGGCGCGCAGCGCGGCGTCGGTGCGCGCGCAGAAATCAGCAATGGCCGACACCGGCAGCGCGATGTCGTGCTTGACGTTGAGGCCTTCTTCGCTCTGCGCCAGCGGGATCGACTCACGCAGCTGCCACAGCGTGGCCGATTGCGCCAGGCTCTCGGCGATCGCGGCGTCGCTGATCAGGCCTTGCTCCAGCGCGGCTTCCAGCAAGCCTTCGAAGCGGCCGCGGGCGCTGGCCTCGTCGTCGGCATCGGCATATTCGAGCAGCACGGTCCACGGCGCCGGCGGCAGCGGCTGCGCCAACTGGGCGAAGTGGCGCCGCACCAGGCCCAGCGAGAACTGGTTCATCACCTCGAAGCCGGTCAACCCGGCGCCCAGCCTGGCTTGCGCCAGCGCCAGCAGCGCCACGCACTGCGCCAGGGAGGCGGTGCTGGCCATCGCCGTCAGGCTGGCCGCGGGTTGCGGAAACAGCTTCAGCGTGGCCGCGGTGATGACGCCCAGCGTGCCCTCGCTGCCGATGAACAGGTCGCGCAGGTCGTAGCCGGTGTTGTCCTTGCGCAGGCCGGCCAGGCCGTCCCACAACGCGCCCTGGGCGGTGACCACTTCCAGCCCCAGGCACAGCTCTCGCGCATTGCCGTAACGCAGCACCTGGGTGCCGCCGGCGTTGGTGGCCAGGTTGCCGCCGATGGTGCAGCTGCCCTCGGCCGCCAGGCTCAAGGGGAACAGCAGGCCGACCTCGGCCGCGGCCTGCTGCACCGTCTGCAGCACGCAGCCGGCCTCGACCGTCATCGTCAAGTTGGCGTGGTCGATGCCGCGCACCCGGTTCAGCCGGGCCAGGCTCAGCAGCACCTGGCGGCCGCTGTCGTCGGGCACGCCGCCGCCCACCAGGCCGGTGTTGCCGCCTTGCGGCACCAGCGAGGCGCCGTGCTGCGCGCAGGCCAGCACCACGGCGGCCACTTCGGCGGTGGTGCCGGGGCGCACGACGGCCAGCGCCTTGCCGTGCCAGCGCTTGCGCCAATCGCGCTCGTAGGCGCTCAGGTCGCCTTCGGTCAACACCTGGGTGGCGCCGATCAACCGGCGCAGTTCGGCGATCAGGTCCATGGTCAGACGGTCGCCGGCGAAGGGTGCTTCAGGCGCCAGCGCACATGGGCGGCGCAGGCGGCGAACAGGGCCAGGCACAGCACCACCTCGGTCCAGGCCAGCGTGGCCTCCAGGCCGAGCTCGGCGCCGGCAGGCACGCCGGTGGCGCGCACGATGCCTTCGGTGAAGTACAGCCAGACCAGCAGGCTGACCCAGCGGTAGGTGTAGAGCCGGTGTTTCAGCAAGCCGGCCAGCGGCCACACCAGTGGCAGCACCTTGAAGGCCAGCCAGCGCCCGCCGGTGGGCGCCAGCCACAGCTCCCAGGCCAGGCCCAGCACGATCAGGCCCAGCAGCGAGCCCACGGCCACCACCCGGGTGGCCCGCACGAAAGCATGCGCTGGCGTGGACGAGGCGAGGCCGCCGGACAAGGGCGGTTGGGGTGTGGTCGGGGCGGGCAAGCTCACGCTGGCATCATAGACGGATGACCACTTCCCCCTTGCCGGCTGAGGGCCTGCGGCGCCGGCTCGCCGGCCTGGCCCAGCAGTTGCGCGACTGGCCCTGGCTGGACACCCTGCGCACGCTGCAGCAGCGCTTCCGCGAGGACCGCCTCGGCCTCACCGCCGGCAGCCTGACCTTCACCACGCTGATCAGCCTGGTGCCCCTGGTCACGGTGACGCTGGCGGTGTTCACCGCGTTTCCGATCTTCGGGCGCTTCCAGTTGTCGCTGCAGGACTACTTTTTGCAGACCCTGGTGCCCGACAGCATCGCCCGGCCGGTGATGCATGCGCTGACCCAGTTCGCCGGCCAGGCCAGCAAGCTGGGCAGCGCCGGCCTGATCGTGCTGGGCTTCACCGCGCTGGCGCTGATGTTCACCATCGACCGCACGCTCAACGGCATCTGGCGCGTGCCCAAGCCGCGGCCGCTGGCGCAGCGGGTGCTGGTGTACTGGGCCGGGCTGACACTGGGGCCGCTGCTGCTGGGCGCCAGCCTGACGATCACCTCGTACGCGCTGACGGCCTCGCGCGGCCTGGTCGATGCGCTGCCGGGTGGCCTGGCGCTGCTGTTGGGCCTGCTTGAATTTGCGCTGCTGGCCGGCGGCATCGCCGCGCTGTTCCGCTACGTGCCCAACACCCATGTGCGCTGGTCGCATGCCTTGGCGGGCGGGCTGTTCGTCGCCCTGGGCTTCGAAGGCGCCAAGCGCGCGCTGGGCTGGTACCTCGGCCTGGTGCCCACCTACTCGGTGATGTACGGCGCCTTCGCCACCGTGCCCATCCTGCTGCTGTGGGTGTACCTCAGCTGGGTGATCGTGCTGCTGGGCGCGGTGGTGGCGGCCTACGCGCCCAGCCTGGCGATGCATGTGCGCCGCCGCCCCGACCGACCCGGTGAACGCTTCGCGCTGGCGCTGGAAGCGCTGCGGGCGCTGGACGACGCCCGCGGCCGCCACGAGCGCGGCCTCGGCGCCGACCAACTGGCCGGGCTGCTGCGGGTCGACCCGCTGCAGGTCGAGCCGGTGCTGCAAGACCTGATTGCGCTGGGCTGGTGCGGCCGGCTCGACGAAGTGGGTGATCAGCGCCATGTGCTGCTGATCGACCCGCCACGCACGCTGGCGCTGCCGCTGGTGAACCGGCTGCTGCTGCAGGAACAACACACCAGCGCTGCGTTCCGCCACCGCGCCGGCCTCGGCTCGATGACGGTGGCCGAGTTGCTGGCCTGAGGCGGCAGCACTGCGCTGCTTTGATCCTGCCCGCCAGGCGGCCGAGGGTAAGCCCGTCCCGCAGGGATAATCGCGCCCGAAGTGAACCTGCCCGCCCCGCCCCCGCCGCCCGATCGGCCGGCACGCGCGTCCCGGCCCGACCGACCGCCCACCGCCCAGCGCCCCCCGCGCGAGCCCCGCGCCGATCGGCCGCCGCGCCCCGCCACCGCCATCCCTCCGATCACCTATCCCGAATCGCTGCCGGTCTCGGCCCGGCGCGACGAGATCGCGCGCGCGCTGCGCGAGCACCAGGTCGTCATCGTCTGCGGCGAGACCGGCTCGGGCAAGACCACCCAGCTGCCCAAGATCGCGCTCGAACTTGGCCGCGGCCTCGGCGCCGGTGGCAGCGGCCTGATCGGCCACACCCAGCCGCGGCGGCTGGCCGCCACCAGCGTGGCCAAGCGCATCGCCGAGGAATTGAACTCGCCGCTGGGCGAGGTGGTGGGCTACAAGGTGCGGTTTCAAGACCGGTTGCAGCCCGGCGCCAGCGTCAAGCTGATGACCGACGGCATCTTGCTGGCCGAAACGCAAGGCGACCCCGACCTGCGCCAGTACGACACCATCATCATCGACGAGGCCCACGAGCGCAGCCTCAACATCGACTTCCTGCTCGGCTACCTGCGTCAGTTGCTGCCGCGCCGGCCCGACCTGAAGATCGTCGTCACCTCGGCCACGATCGACGCTGACCGCTTCGCCAACCACTTTGCCGGCAGGCAGGGCCCGGCACCCGTCATCCAGGTCAGCGGCCGGCTCTTTCCGGTCGAACAGCGCTGGCGGCCATTCGAGGACTCACGCGAATACGGGCTGGACGAAGCCATCGCCGACGCGGTGGACGAGCTGTGGCGCGACGGCAGCGGCGACATCCTGGTGTTCTTGCCCGGTGAGCGCGAGATCCGCGACGCCGCCGACCACCTGCGTAAACATCTTGCGCGGCAGCAGAAGAGCCATCACCCCGGCGGCCCGCAGCCCGAAATATTGCCGCTGTTCGCCCGCCTGTCGCAGGCCGAGCAAGAGGCGGTGTTCAACCCCGGCAACGGCCGTCGCATCGTGCTGGCCACCAACGTGGCCGAGACCTCGCTCACCGTGCCCGGCATCCGCTACGTGATCGACAGCGGCTTCGCCCGCGTCAAGCGCTACAGCTACCGCACCAAGGTCGAGCAGCTGCAGGTCGAGGCCATCAGCCAGGCGGCGGCCAACCAGCGTGCCGGGCGCTGCGGGCGGGTGGCCAACGGCATCTGCATCCGGCTCTACGACGAGAAGGATTTCAGCGGCCGGCCCGCCTTCACCGACCCCGAGATCCTGCGCAGCTCGCTGGCCGGCGTGATCCTGCGCATGAAGAGCCTGCGGCTGGGCACGGTGGAGGCGTTCCCATTCCTCGAAGCGCCGCGCGCCAAGGCCATCGCCGACGGTTACGAGCTGCTCAATGAACTGGGCGCGGTCGACGACGACAACGAGCTGACCCGCATCGGCCAGGAGCTGAGCCGCCTGCCGCTGGACCCGCGGGTCGGCCGCATGATCCTGGAGGCGCGCAGCCGCGAGGCGCTCGACGAGGTGCTGATCATCGCCAGCGCGCTGAGCGTGCAGGACGTGCGTGACCGGCCGATGGACGTGGCGCAAGCCGCCGACGAGAAGCACAAGAAATTCGACGACGAGAAGTCGGAGTTCATGGGCTACCTCAAGCTCTGGCACTGGATCGAGGAAGGGCGGGGCGTGCACGGCCATCCGGCCGCAAAGGCGACGGCCGGCGCCGCGCCGCGCATCGACAGCCACAAACTGAGCAACCGCCAGCAGGAGCAGCGGCTGCGCGAAAGCTTCGTCAACCCGCGCCGGGTGCGCGAGTGGCGCGACATCCACAGCCAGCTGCACACGGTGGTGGCCGAGCAGGGCTGGCGGCTGAACGGCAGCCCGGCCACCTACGAGCAGATCCACCTGGCGATGCTGGCCGGGCTGCTGGGCAACGTCGGCTGCAAGTCGGAGGATGACGAGTGGTACCTGGGCGCCCGCGGCATCAAGTTCTGGCGCCACCCAGGGGCCCACCTGAGCAAAAAGCCCGGTCGCTGGCTGATCGCCGCCGAGCTGGTCGACACCACGCGGCTGTACGGCCGCGGCCTGGCCCACATCGACCCGGCCTGGATCCCCGGCATCGCCGGCCACCTGCTGAAGACCCAGCTGCTGGAGCCGCATTGGGAGAAGAAGGCCGCCGAGGTCATCGCACTGCAGCGTGCCACGCTCTACGGCATCGTGGTCTACGCCAACCGGCGGGTCAACTTCGGCAATGTCGACCCCCGGGCTGCGCGCGAGATCTTCATCCGCCAGGCGCTGGTCGAGGACGACTGGGACAGCAAGCTGCCCTTCATCGCCCACAACCGCCAGTTGCTGGCCCAGGTCGAAGAGCTGGAGCACAAGAGCCGGCGCCAGGACGTGCTGGTCGACGACGAGTTGATCTACGCCTTCTACGACCAGTTGCTGCCCAACGACGTGCATTCGGGCGCCAGCCTGGAGCGCTGGTACAAACACGAGAGCCGCCAAAAGCCCGACCTGCTGAAGCTGACCCGCGACGAGCTGATGCGCCACGAGGCTGCCGGCATCACCGGCAGTGCCTACCCAAAAACGGTGCGGCTGGGCGGTGTGGATTGCATGGCCACCTACCTGCACGACCCGGGTGACCCGAAGGATGGCGTGACCGTGACGGTGCCGATCTACGCGCTCAACCAGGTCAGCGACGAACGCTGCGAATGGCTGGTGCCGGGCATGCTGCCGGGCAAGATCAGCGCGCTGTGCAAGAGCCTGCACCAGCGCCCGCGCAGCCGGCTGGTGCCGCTGCCCGACTACGTGGCCGAGTTCGTCGCCAGCCACCCGTTCGGCCAGGGCGCGCTGATGGACGTGCTGCTCAAGGCCGTGCGCGAGCGCAGCCAGATCGCCGTGCAGCGCAACGACTTCAAGCTCGACATGCTGCAGCCGCACCTGTTCATGAACTTCCGGGTGGTCGACGAACATGGCCGTCAGCTCGGCCTGGGCCGCCACCTGGCCACGCTGAAGGCCGAGCTGGGCGGCCAGGCCCGATCGGCCTTCCAGGCACTGGCGGCGTTGAAGCTGGCCAGCCCGGCGCCCGCTGCGCCGGCCGGCGGCACGGCTGCTGCCGTGCCGATGTCGGCCCCGGCGCCGGCAGCGGCTGGCGCCCGGCGTGTCACCGCACCCGCCGCCGTGGCGCACGCCGTACCGGCTGCACCGTTGCCCTACACCACCTGGACTTTCGGCCAGCTGCCCGAGCTGATGGAGATCCACCAGGCCGGGCAAGTGCTGATCGGCTTTCCGGCGCTGATCGACAAGTCCACGCATGTCGAGATCGAGGTCTTCGACGAGCCTGCCCTGGCGGCGGCCCGGCACCGCGCCGGCCTGCGCCGGCTGGTGGCGCTGGCCCTCAAGGAGCCGCTGAAGTACCTGGAAAAAAACATCCCTGATCTGGTCAAGATGGCCGCCGCCTACATGCCGCTGGGCACGGCCGAGGAGTTGCGAACCCAGATCATCGAGCTGGCACTCGACCGCGCCTTCCTGGCCGAGCCGCTGCCCACCGATGCCGCAGCCTTCAACGCCCGCATCACCGAGGGCCGCAGCCGCTTGAACCTGATCGCGCAGGACGTGGCGCGGCTGGCCGGCGTGATCCTGCTGGAGTACGCCGCCGCCCAGCGCAAGCTGAGAGACGCCCGGCCGTCCAGGGAGGTGGCCGACGATGTGGCCGGGCAGTTGCAGCGCCTGTGTCCGAAGCGCTTCCTGCAGGCCGCGCCGT
Organism: Burkholderiales bacterium; assembly: GCA_038211805.1. GTDB lineage: Bacteria > Pseudomonadota > Gammaproteobacteria > Burkholderiales > Burkholderiaceae_C > Pseudaquabacterium. The sequence continues at coordinate 26,978 of JBBQVF010000026.1, forward strand.
ACGGCCAGCTCGCACACTTTGCGCGTTACCTCAAGGCCATCACGCTGCGGCTGGACAAATGGCGCGCCGATCCGGAGCGCGACGCGCAGCGGCTGGCCGAACTGCGCCCGCTGGAACAGCGCTACCTGCGCCGCCTGGCCGAGCAGAAGGGCGTGGCCGATGCCCGGCTCGACGAATACCGTTGGCTGCTGGAGGAGCTGCGCGTCAGCTTCTTCGCGCAGGCGCTGCGCACGCCGCAGCCGGTCAGCACGAAACGGCTGGAAAAAGCCTGGCAGCAGCTGTCGAGCTGATGACAGGCTTTTCGGTGAAGACTGACATCTGCCCGCAGGGCATGTCATGTCGGAACCACAAGGCCTGGCAGCAGCTGTCGAGCTGACGCCTGACGTCGCGAAACCGCGGACTTCCGGCGCTCAGCCCGAGGCGGCCAGAAAGGCGTCGTAGTCGGCGACAAAGGCCAGCGGCAATTCGAAATGCGGCAAGGCGCCCGTCGGATAGACGGTGAACTGCCAGTTCGGCTTGGCCTTGACGAAGCCGCAACCCCGGTAGTCGGTGAAGTCGCCGCGCACGCCGTGCGACATCCACACCGGCTGCGCCAGCTGGTCGTACACCGTGTGGATGTCGGCCGAGAACATGCCTGCCGCCAGGAAATGCAGCGGCGCGAATTCGGACCCCGGCTGGCGGGTGGTCAGCAGGTCGTAGGCCCACAGGTTTTCGTCGATGGCCTGGCCACCCCAGGTGCGCTGCAGGAAATAGCGCACCACGCCGGGCGTCGTCAAACCGCGAAACAGCGCTCTGCCCCAGAGGTCGGCCGGGCCGCGCAGCAGCCGGTGCATCCAGGGCAGGCCGCGGGTGCTGCCCGGTGCCTCGCGCCAGGCGCGGCTGCCGCGAAAGCCGGTCGGGCTGACCAGTGCCAGGCTGCGGTAGTCGCCGGGGCGCTCCGCCGCGGCGCGGGCGAGAAATTCACTGGCCAGCGACAAGGCCAGGCCATCGACCGGCGCGGCGCCGCAGCGGCGCTGGATCTGCGCCACCATGGCGTGCAGGGCGTCGGTCATCAAGCGCGGCGTGTAGGGCCGGTCGCTGCGCTCGGAGAAGCCATAGCCCGGCAGGTCGATCGAGAACACCGTGCGGCGGGCGCGGTAGTGCTCGTGCAGCGGACGCACCTCGGCGGCCGAAGCCGCCGCATTGACGCTGTGCACCAGCAGCAGCGGCGGGCCCTGGCCGGCCACGTAAGCGCTCAGCCGGCCGGCGGCACTGTCGAACTCGAAGCGGTCTCCGCTGACCGCCGCGGGCAGCGGCGTCAGCACGATGAAGGAAGGCCGGTTTTCATGTCCGGAATATGCCACCCAGCCGCCGCGGGGCCGGTGGGGCCCTTAAAACAACTCGACGCGCAGCGGTTCGGCTGATGTTGGCGACGCGTCGGCCGGCCGCTGGCCGGTGGCTTGGCCATGGGCTTGGCGTTGGCGCTCCATCACGTACTGTTGCGACCAACTTGCCAACAGGGCGGACAAGGCCTCGGGCGATCCGGCTTGGCCTGCAGCACGAGGCTGGCCGTCGGTCATCGCCGCGCAGTGCAGCGCCAGTGCGTCCATGCCCCGCTGCACCTGTTCCAGCTGTTGGCGGTTGATATCTTGGAACTGCATCTGGCCGAGGGTTTCCAGGATGTGGTGCCGCACCGCTTGGGTAGACAGGTCCATCGCCTGCGACAACTCGCTGAGCCGGCGAGCCACCTGGCCCGGTGCGTTGCCCATCACGGTGATCTGCTCAGCCACTTCGCGCAAGGGATTCAGCCGCGCGCCGTCGGTCCGCCTGTCTTGGTGGATGCGCTGCCGCGAGGCGGCCACCTCGGCGATGCCGACGCTGATCAGTCGCGCGGCGTCGGCGGTCTGCTGCGACAGCTGGCGCACCTCGCCAGCCACCACCTTGAAGCCTGCACCCGACTCGCCGGCCCGTGCAGCCTCGACCGCAGCATTCAACGCCAGCAGGTTGATGTGGCGGGCAATGCCGGCGATCTGCTCGGCCGGGTCGGTCAAGCGCTGCACCTGCCGCAAGAGGCCGGCCACTTCTTCACGGTGTCGCTGCTGGTCGGCATCGACCTGCTGCTGGTGCGTGGCCAGCACCTCCAGCGCCTGACGCTGGCGTTCGGCCTGACCCAGCGCCGAGCTCGACAGGCGCTGAGATTGCGCCAGCACACCGTCCATCTCGGCCTGCAAGGCGTCGCATCGCTGCTGCACTTCCACCAGCCGGCGGGTGACATCGGTCACCGCGTCGGACGAGGCCTGCTCGGCGGCCACCAGTTGGCGCTTGAGCACGCCGAAGCATTGCGCCAGTACCACCGATTCGCCGGACGTTGTGCTTCTGCTGCTGCCGCCGCGCAGCCGCCGCCAGGCGGTCAGCAGGCGCAGCCGCGTGCTGGCGGGGATCCATGCGGTCATGGCGCCAACCCGTTCGGTGTGCGCTGGGCGCCCCGGCCCCGCCCCAACGGCCCGGGCTGGCGTCCCAGCCACGGGCCGATTGCCGCGCCGGCCGGCAGGGCGCTCACCGTCAGCCTCTGCAGCAAGTCGGGCCACGCCTGAGGGCCCAGCAGGCCGGCCACCGCCAGCACCGGCAGGCCCAGGCTTCGGGCCGTCAATCGTCGCCACAGCGGCGATAGCCTTGCAGTCGCGCTCATCGGTTCACCTCAGGAGCCCGGCAGCACTTGCTTGATCACCTTGACCAGTTCGCTGCCGCCAAACGGCTTGACGAGCCAGCCTGTCGCGCCGCTGCGCTTGGCCTCGTCGCGCTTGCCCTGCTGGCTTTCGGTGGTCAGCGCCAGGATGGGCGTGAAGCGCAGCAGCTTGCGCGCCTCGCGGATGAGACCGATGCCGTCGAGGTTGGGCATGTTGATGTCGGTGATGATCAGATCGGGCTTCAGGCCGGCCTGCAACTGCTTCAAGGCCGCCGCGCCGTCGGGTGCGGTGTCCACCTTGTAGCCGTTCATCTGCAGCGTGCCCTTCAGGCTCATCAGCATCGTGGCCGAGTCGTCTACGAGCAACACATGTTTCATTTCTCTTCTCCGCGAGGGCAGCGTCGTGATCGGTCGGGCTTCAGGCCGGTGACAACACCGCGGCCAGCCAGGGGTCGGTGGGCGTGCCGGTGATGGCCGGTCGCAGTGCCATCAGCACCTGCAAGGCGGCGGCATGCACCTGCTCGCACTTGGCCAGGTTAACGGCAGGTTTGGCCTGCAACTTGAGCCATATCTGCAGCGGCTCGGCTTCTTCGGCCGCGACATGGCCTTCCAGCGCAGCGTATTTCTTCAGGTAGCGCACGGTCATTACATCAACTCCTTGGGGCTGAGGATCATCAGCACGCTGCCGTCGCCCATCAGCGCCGTGCCGGCAAAACCGGTGATGCCGGTGAGCACGCCTTCCAGCGGCTTGAGGATGATGTCGCTGGTGCCGTGGAAGTCATCGACCAGCAGGCCGGTAGTCTCGGCGCCCAGCCGCACCACCAGCACGGCGTGCTCGCCCTGATCGTTGGTGTGCGCAGGCTGGTCCAGCGCCAGCAGGTCGTTGAGCGGACGCAGCGGCACGATGCGGCTGCGCAGCACCGTGGTCATCGCCCGCTTGAAGTGGTGGATGTCGTCGGCCGGCACCCGCACCGTTTCGACGATCAGGTCCATCGGCACGCCGAAGCGGCGGCCGGCGGTCTCGATCATCATCACGTTGGTCACCGCCATCGACAGCGGCAGCGCCAGCCGGATGGTGGTGCCCTGGCCGCGCACGCTGGTCAGCGCCACGGTGCCATTGATGCGCTCGACGGCGTTGCGCACCACGTCCATGCCAACGCCACGGCCCGACAGGTCGGAGATCACGTCGGCGGTCGAAAAGCCGGGCAGAAAGACCAGCTGCGCGGCCTCGTGCTCGCTCAAGGTCTCGGCGCGGTCGGCGCCGATCAGGCCTTGCGATACCGCCTTGGCGCGCACCCGGGCGGTGTCGATGCCGGCGCCGTCGTCGCTGATGTCCAGCAGCACCCGGTCAGCCTCCTGGCGCGCGCGGACCCTCAGCGTACCGCGGGCCGGCTTGCCGGCGGCCAGGCGCACGGCGGGCAGCTCGATGCCGTGGTCCAGGCTGTTGCGCAAGATGTGGATCAGCGGGTCAGCCAGCGACTCGATCACGTTCTTGTCAGCCTCGGTGTCCTCGCCCTCGACCACCAGGGCCACCTCCTTGCCCAGCTTCTTGCTGAGGTCGCGCACCAGCCGGCCGAAGCGCTGGAACACCGTGCCTACCGGCAGCATGCGCACTTCCATGATGGCGTGCTGCATGTCCTCGGCGATGCGGTTGATCACCGAGTACTGGGTCTTGATCTCGCGTGCCAGCTCACGCTGGTGGAACACGTCCTCGGCGCGCTGGGCCAGGTAGGGCAAGGCGTTCTTGGCCACCACCATCTCGCCGATCAACTCCATCAGTCGGTCGATCTTGTCCTGGTTGACCTTGAGCACCTTCTGGCCGCCGGTGCCGCCAGCCTCGTCGGCGGCCGGGTTGCCGCCACGGCGCGCTTCCAGCGCCGCGACGATGGCGCCGCCGTTGCCGGCTAGGGGGCCAGCTTGCTCGTTTTCGGCGGCGGCGGCGTCGTTTTCGCTCGCGATCATCGGCTGGTGCTGCTGGGCCCAGCCGGCGAGCGGCGCGGCACCTGACGGCAAGGTGGCCAGGCTGCTGCGGGCGGCGCTGGACCATGCCGACTCACCCCAGCAGGCCAGCAAATGGGCCAAGGTGGTGCGGGTGGCGGCCACTGTGCCGGCAGCGACGCCGGGACGGGCTATCAGGGCGCGCTGCTCGTTCCAGATGCGAACAATTCGGCGGTGGGTGACGTCGGCCAAGCCGGTGTCGGTGCCGGTGCCGGTGTCGGTGTCGGGCCCACGGTCGGTGGCTGCGGGCTCGGCCGCGCGCATCGACGGGGCCGAACCCGCCGCCGGCACCGTCGCTGGCGCGGCCATCGCGCAGGTCTCGACCTGCTCGGGTACGTAACGGAAATGCGCCTCGACATCGGTCGCAGGCGCATCGCTGACGATCAGCAACTCCAGGTTGCAGCGGTAGCAGTCGAAGTCGTCGGCCGCGGGCCAGGGCGCCAGCGAACCAGCCGCCAGGTGCTGCAGGCCGGGCGTGCTGCGCGCCAGGTACCAAGGGTCTTCACCCTTGAAAAAGCATTCGGACTCGGGCCGGTAGCGCAGCGCCGTGAGGCCCGGACGCTGCAGCGCGGCGGGCAGGTTCAGCGCCCAATCGGGCAGCCTGGGGGCAGGTGCTGGCGCTTCGGCATTGCCGGGCGCGTCCGCAGCTGCCGGGCCGGGTCTTGCCGGTGTCGCAGGCGTCAGGTGCTCGCGCAGCGCGGCGGCCAGCACCTGGGCGCGGCCGTCGGCAGCCGCCGGCAGGGCGCCGTCGTCGGCGATGGCGTCGATCAGTTCGGCGGTGTAGTCCATCGCTTCGAGCAGCGCGTCGGCAATGCCGCCGCTGTAGGCCAGGCTGCCGTTGCGCACGCGGTCGAGCAGGTCTTCACCGGCATGCACCACGCGTTCCAGCGCCTTGAACTCGAACAGGCCGCAATTGCCCTTGAGGGTGTGAACCTGGCGGAACAGGTCGTTCATCAGCTCACGGTCTGACGGGTCGCGCTCGACTTCGAGCAGACGGTGGCCGATCTGCTCCAGGCACTCGCGCGCCTCGATGACGAACTGGTCCAGCAGCTCGGTGGAATTCATTCGCAGCCTCCGTTGGCCATGTGTTGGGTGGTGGCGCGGGCGGCGGCGGATGCATCGCCCAGCAGCAGCGCCGCGGTGAGCACCAGCTCGGCGGGTTTGACCGGCTTGATCAGGTAGCAGTTGGCGCCGGCGTCGTAGGCGGCGGTGGCGTCGTGGCGCTGCGATTCGGTGCTGACCATCAGCACCGGCGCCTGCGCCACGGGGCCCAGGCGGCGCAGCTCGCGCACGAAACTGTAGCCGTCCATCTTGGGCATGTTGATATCGACCACGAACAGGTCGAACGGCCGGTCCGCCGGCTGGCAGGCCACCTTCTCCAGTGCCTCCAGGCCGTTGATGGCCTCCTCGATCTGCCAGCCGGCATCGCTCAGCATCTTGCGGTGGTACATGCGCACGGTGGCGGCGTCGTCGACGATCAGGATCTGGGCGGTCATTTGGCAAGCTCCATGCTTCGTACTGCGGTGGTTCCGCCCTTCGGGCGGCCGTGCGGGCTCATGCCAAGACGCCCGGAAACGGCTTTTGGTGGACCAATGCGTCAGCGAAGCGCCGCGCGGCAAACAGCGAGGTGATGCGGCTCATCGATTCCGAGTGCCCCAGGCAGATGAAACCGCCCGGGTTGAGCGCGTCGTACATGGCCTCGGCGGCGATGCGGCGCGACAGATCGTCGAAATAGATCAGCAAGTTGCGGCAGAAGATCAGGTCGATGTCGCGGAACTTGCGGGTGTCGCGGCTGTCGGTCAGGTTGACCAGCGAAAAGTCCACCGCCGAGACCAGGTCGCGCGAAATCACGTACTCGTTGTCGCGCCGGCGGGTGAAGTACTTCTCGAGGTACGGCTTGGGCAGTTGGGCCACCGAACGGTTCGAGTAGACGCCCTGCTGGGCCGTCGCCAGCACCGTGGTGTCGATATCGGACGACAGGATCTCAACCTCGTAGTCGTTGATCCGCGTCCAGCGTTCCAGCAGGTAGATGGCGATCGAATACGGCTCCTCGCCGGTGGACGAGGGGATCGACCAGATGCGGATGCGCCCGCCTCGGCGCTTGCGCTTGACGATCTCGGCCAGCAGGTCGTTGACCATGCAGTCGAACTGGTACGACTCGCGGAAGAAGTAGGTCTCGTTGACCGTCATCGCGTTGACCAGTTGCTGAAGCTCGCCGCCGCTGGCCTCGAAGCGCAACGCGATGAAGTAGGCCCGGAAGTCGCCGGACCCGGTGGCCGCGATGCGGTCGACCAGGCGTTTGTCGACGAAGTAGCGCTTGCCGTCGTCGAAGTGGATGCCGGTCTTGCGGTAGAAAAATTCGCGGAATTTCAGGAAGTCGGCTTCGGTGATGAACGTCTGGCGCGCCAGCGCCTGCGCTTTCATGACGACTCGATCCGCTCGAGCGCCATGTCGGCGGCGAAGCCGATGAACGCGTCGCCGGCAAATCGCCGCCGGGCCGCACGCAGCGTGGTGGCGTCCTCGGGGGCGCCGACTTCGGCCAGCACCTCGATCGCGGCGGCCACCACGTTGATGTTGGCGTCGTGCTGCAGCACCTGGCGCAGCCAGGGCAGCACTTGGTCGTGGCGCAGGTCGCTCAGCAGGTTGACGGTGAAGATGCGCACATCCGGGTCGCTGTCGCGCAGCAGGTTGGCCACCCGCGGTGCCACGGCCTGCGGCATGCTGCTGAGGCCTTCGATGGCGCCGTTACGCAGCTGCGCGTCCTCGCTGCGCAGCAGCGGCAGAAGGGCGGTTGCCGCGCCCTCGCTGGCCATGACTGCCAGGCTGGTGAACAACGCCTCGCGCACGCTGGCCTCGTGCTCGCGCAGCAGCTGTTCGCCCATCGCGTGGGTCGCCTCGGGGTAGGACGCCAGGTCGCGGGTGGCCCAGCGCCGTTGCTCCACGTCACCGCTGCGCAGCTGGGTGAGCAGGCCGGGCAGGGTGCGCACGTTTTCCCGTTCGACCACTTCGCGCAGCCCATTGGGTGCATGTGCCTTTCGCAGTGCCATGGTCTGTCCTTTCAAGGCTTCCTGGCGATCCAGTGACACAGCTGACGCGTCACCTCACCACAGGGCAACACCAGGCTGGCGCCACCGCGTTCGATCAGCTCTTGCGGCATGCCGAACACCACCGCCGTGTCTTTCGATTCGGCGATCGTTCGGCCGCCCTGGGTCTTGAGCTGCGCCATCGCCCGTGCGCCGTCGTCGCCCATGCCGGTCAGCAGCACGCCCACGATCTGGCTGGCTGGCAGCAGCTTGAGCGCGCTGTCGACCAGCACGTCGGCCGAGGGGTGCCAGGGGTGACCGGGGGTCTCGGGCCGCGGCATCACTGCCAGCCGCCCCAGCCGCTCCACCAGCACCATGTCGCCGCCGCCCTTGCCGATGTAGGCCTGGCCGGGCTCCAGCGGCAAGGTGCTGTTGCACTCGCGCACGCCGATGCGGCACAGGCCATCCATACGCCGGGCAAAGGTGTCGGTGAAGTTGCTGGGCATGTGCTGGGCGATCAACACCGGCCAGGGAAAGTCTGCCGGCAGTGCGGGCAGGATCTCTTCGAGCGTGCGCGGGCCGCCAGTGGACACACCGATGATCACCACGCCGCCGACCTTACCTACTGCGTTGCCGGCGCGGGTGCCGACGGGTCCGACCGGCGCGTTGGCCTCGCGCGCAGCAGCCTTGTCGAACAGGCTGACTGGCCGGCCCGCGGCGTCAGCCGTTGCCGTGGCGGGTACGGTCGAGCGTGCTGGCGCCGGCGCTGGCGTCGGCGTTGGTGCCTGGGCGAGCGTGGCGCGGGTGGCCCGCCCCGGTCGCAGCCGGGCGCGGGCGGCGGCCCGCACCTTCTGGATCAACTGGTCGGCAATATCGTCCACGCTCAACGAGATGGTGCCGCCGGGTTTGGCGATGAAATCCACAGCGCCCAGCGCCAGCGCCTCGAAGGTGGCTTGCGCGCCCTTCTCGGTCAGCGACGAGACCATCACCACCGGCGTGGGTCGGGCCTGCATCATCAGCGACAGCGCGGTCAGGCCGTCCATCTCGGGCATGTTGATGTCCAGGGTCACCACGTCGGGCTGCCACTCGGTGAGCTGCCGCACGCCCTCGACGCCGTTGCGCGCGATGGCCACCTCGAACCCGGCGGCGCCGAGCACGCTGGTGATCAGGCGGCGCATCAACGCCGAGTCGTCGACCACGAGCACTTTGGTCATGGCCGCCTCCTGGCCAGGCTGGGAGAGGTCCGCTGGGCCATGACGCTCATGCGGCCTGGGCCAGCGGCAGGTCAGCGTCGCGCCTGGCGCCGGCGCTGGGTGAGCTGGCGTCCATCGCTGCCATCGCACTGACCTCGCGCGCGCCCAGCAGTTGGCTGGGGTCGATCAGCATCACCAGCCGACGGTCGCGGTCGAGCTTGGCTACCTGGGTGATCAGGCGCCCGGCTTCTTCGCTCAGGTCAGGTGCCTGCTCGATGTGGCTGCGGGCGATGCGCAGCACCTCGGCCACCGAGTCGACGATGAAGCCGGTGCGCATCCCGCCCAGCATGTAGACCATGATGCGCTGGCGGTCGTTGCGTTCGATGGTGTCCATGCCCAGCCGGGCGCGCTGGTCGATCACCGGCAGCACGGTGCCGCGCAGGTTGATCACACCCTCGACGAAACGCGGCGTGCGCGGCACGCGCGTCAGCACCTCGGGCACCCGCACGATCTCCTGCACGCTCATGATCGGCACGCCGAACTCCTCGGCGCCGAGCCGGAAGATCACCACCTGGACGTCGTCGTCGGTGGCGGCTTCCGGTCGGAGGGACTCGCGGGAGTCGTTTCGGTTCATCGCTGTGTCCTCGGCGGGGTGGCGGGTGTCCTGGGCGAGGGCCGGTCCGCCACTGGCGGTGTTGACCGCCTCGCGGATCGCCGGCAAGCCCAGCAGCTTGTCGGTGTTGATGATCGAGACCAAGCGCTTGCCGTCGTCGAGCCGGCAAATCGATTCGAACTCGCGCAACTGGTCGTCGCGCGACAGCACACCCGGCATCGCATCGGCCAGGTGGCGCGGCACGCTGAGCACCTCGTTGACGGTGTCGGTCACCAGGCCGACCTGGGCGCCGCCGGGCAAGGCCACCACCACGATGCGGTGATGCTCGTCGGCAGCCAGCGTGGCCAGGCCGAACAGGCTGCGCAGGCTGACCAGCGGCAGCAGGCGCTGGCGCAGCGACATCAGCCCCAGCACATGGTGCGCCGCCTTGGGCACGGCGGTGATGCTGGGCGGCACTTGCACGATCTCCCGCACGTCGGCGATGGCGATCGCGTATTCCTGCTGGTCGACGGTGAAGCTGACGAGCCGAAGCTCGTCGGCCACCGCGTCGATGGCCAGCGGCGTGGCGCCGCCGGCCGAGCCGGGTTCGCTGCCGCCGCTGCTGCGGCCCGCCGCGCCGCGCACGCTGCTGAGCTGGTCACGCGCCAGGCGCTCGAAGTCGAGCACCAGGATCAGCTGGTGACCGCCATCGGCGCCGGGGCGCTTGATCACCCCTGTCAGGAAATCGGCCTGCACGATGCTCTGGATCGCGGTGGCCGGCTCGATCTCGCCGGCCTCCACGCTGATCACGCTGGCCACGCGATCGACCACGAAGCCCAGCGGCTGGCCCAGGTTGATGACCAGTGCGCGGGTGGCGTCGTCTTGGGGCCGCTCAGCGGTGCCGAAGATGCGGCGCAGGTTGACGATCGGCAGCACGCGGCCGCGCAGGTTGGCCAGGCCCTCCAGCGCGGGCGGCGCCAGCGGCATGCGGGCCACCGCGGGCACGCGGATGATTTCCTGCACCGGGCCCATGGTCACGGCGAACATTTCGTCGGCGACGTTGAAGGTGACGAACTGCTGCGCGCCGGGCTTGGTGCCGGCACTGGCCAGGTCGGGCTCGACGGTGGCGGCCCCGGTATTCGGGTCGGCGGGTGGGTCGCGGCTGGGGTCATCGCGTGTGCCGCCGCGAGTGTCGCCAACGGGGTCGTCAGGGTGGTTGGGGCTGCTCAAGGCGCACCTCCTTCTGGGTCAGGGTCGAAGGGGCGCTCAGTTGCTTTGCAGCTCGTCGGCCAACGAGGCGATCTCCTCGATCGCCGCCGACAGCTCCTCGGCGCCCTGCGACTGCTGCCTGGCGGCGCTGGCCGCCTGCTCGGCCGCTTTTTCAGCCTCCTGCGCGGCCGACGACACTTGGTCGACGGCGATCTTGACCTGGCTCAGCGCGGTGACGATTTCCTGCGACGCGCCGACCGCTTCGGCATTGCCCTTTTCCACCGCCACCACGTCGATTTCCATCGCCTGCAGGTTGCTGGTGATGGTCTTGGTCTTTTCGACCTCGATCAGGCTGGCGTTGACGATCTCCGACAGGTCGCGTCCGACCATGCCGATCTGGTCCTGGATACTCTTGACCAGGTCCTTGATGCGGTCGGCGTTCTCGGCCGAGTCGTGCGCCAGGTTGCGGATGTCGGTGGCCACCACCACGAAGCCCTTGCCGTACTCACCGGCGCGGGCGGCCTCGATGCTGCCGTTGACGGCCAGCATGTTGGTCTGGATCGAGACCTGGGTGATTGCGTCGACGATCTTGTCGATCTTGCGGCTGACCAGTTCCAGTTCCTTGATCTGCGCCATGCTGCGACGGGTCGAATCGACCCCGCTGACGATGCTGTGCACCAGGCTGTCGATGTGGGTCTTGTTCTCGCCCAGCAAGCCGCGGATGGCGACCGCCTTCTCGCGGGCGTCGCCGGCTTTTTCTTCCGCCAATTGCGCGCCGCGCTCGATCTGGGTGATGGCGGCGGCCGATTCGGTGGTGGCCGCGGCCTGGGTCTGCGAGCCTTGGCGGATCTGCTCCAGCGCCACCATGATCTGGCTCGACGAGCGGCTGATCTCCTGCACCGCGCTGCTCAACTCTTCTGCGGCAGAGGCCACTTCTTCGGCGCTCTTGGCCACGTCGCTGGAGTTCTTCAGGTCGTCGGCAATCTCGGACAGGCTGCTGGAGGTCTGCTCGCACTGCGACAACGCCGCGCTCTGCTCCTCTACCGTCTTGGCGGCTTCTTCGCAGGCGCTGCTCTGCTCGGTGGCGGCGGCGGCAATCTGCTCGGCGCCCTTGATCGCCTGGCCGGCGGCCACGTTGCTCTGGGTGGCGGCCGACGCGATCTCGGTCGCCCCGGCCACGATCGCTGCGGCGTTGCTGCGGATCGTCTCCAACTGCTTGAGGATCAGGCCGCTTTTCTCGACCTCGCTCTGGATGCTTTCAGCAGCCTCGTTGATGCCGCTGGCGATCACCTTGACCTCACCCTGGATCTGGCCCACCAGGTCCTGGATCTGCTTGGCGCTCTTCTCGCTGGTTTCTGCCAGGGTGCGCACCTCGTCGGCCACCACCGCGAAGCCCTTGCCATGCTGGCCGGCGCGGGCTGCCTCGATCGCCGCGTTCAGCGCCAGCAGGTTGGTCTGGTCGGCGATGCGGGCCACGGCCTTGACGATGTCGCCGATGTTGGCGGCCTGGCGCTCCAGCTCGGCCATCATCTTCACGCTCTCGGCCTGGCGCTTGGCGCCCACGTTCACCGCCGCGACGGTGGTCTGCACCTCGCCGTTGACGCGGGCGGCCAGCGTTTGCATGCCCTCGGCCTTGCTCTGCGCGATGTTGGCCGAGTTGAGCTGGCGCGTGATAGCACCGGCCACCTGGGTGATGGCGGCCAGCGACTCTTGTGCCGCGCCGGAGGCCTCTTCGGCGCCGCTGGCGATCTGGTCGGCCGCGCGCTTGAGCTCTTCGGCGGCAGATGCCGATTCATTGACGCCGGCCGACAACTGGCTGGCCGCGCTGGCCACCCGCTCGGCGGCCTGCTGCTGCTTGGCCAGGGTGCGGGCACGCTTGCGGTTGGCCTCGGCGTCGCGCGACATGGTTTTGGTCAGGCCGGCGGCCACCACGGTGGCGGCAGCGCTGGCGGCTGGGGTCGCGCGGTTCTTCATCACCAAAGACATCTTGAGTTCTCCACAGGGCGACAGGGTCGTCGCGCAGGTCCGGTGCGTCCGGATCGCCGTCTCTCGGGGGAACTGCGGCGTTGCGGTCGGCGCTCACCGCGCGGCCCGTCCCCAGGGGGCATCGGTGGCCAGAGCGGCGTTCAGTCATCGCAACAACGAGAGCAGGGCAATTGGATGCCGGCCCCTGCCGGATCGAATCCCTGAACAGCGCACGTTTCGGGTGGCAAACGCAGACCGCGAACCTGCCGGGGTCGCGCCGCTGCCGGCTCAAGATACCCCGGGCACCGCCGATAGCCCCGGAGAGGCTGGACAGGGCCGGGCCGGTGACGTCGGGCTGCCCCGGTGCCTGCGGGGCATGCCGCCCTTCCGCCACGATCTACTAAAAACGGGAGTCACCCATGCAGTTTTCCGACCTCAAGGTCCGTGCACGTCTGGCCTGGGCCTTCGGCCTAATGCTGTTGATCTCGGTGCTGTCCACCGGCCTGGCGCTGCACAAGCTGGCGGCCATCGAGTCCAACCTGGACGACGTGGTGCTGGACAACAACGTCAAGATCCGGCTCGGCCAGGAGATGTCTGGCTCGGTGCACGACTTCACGC